>CAZMVE010000129.1:0-7990 GCA_964569585.1 uncultured Bacteroidales bacterium
TGGTACCATAAAATTTGAACTGAAAACCTCGAACGTTACTTCACATCAACTCAAGTCTGATCAACGTATTCGCGAACTTGCCTATAGGGTTGTTGAATGATTCGGAAACAAAACAATTAATCAATCCTGTCAAAACCAGTATAACTCCTTAAAACCTTAGGAATAATAATTCCATCCGTAGTTTGATTGTTTTCGAGAAGGGCTGCAACAATGCGTGGCAGTGCAAGGGCACTCCCGTTGAGCGTGTGTGCCAGCATAGTTTTCTTTGTCACCGGATCACGAAAACGCAGTTTCAACCGATTGGCCTGAAACGATTCAAAGTTGGATACTGAGCTAACCTCAAGCCATCGTTTCTGAGCTGCTGAAAAGACTTCGAAATCATAGGTAAGGGCTGAGGTAAATCCCATGTCACCTCCGCACAATTGCATAATACGGTATGGCAATTCAAGTTTAATTAATAATCCTTCCACATGAGTTACCATTTCATCCAATGCAGCATAAGAGTTATCGGGATGTTGAATTTGCACTATCTCTACCTTATCAAACTGATGTAGACGGTTTAACCCACGAACATCCTTTCCGTATGAACCCGCTTCTCTCCTAAAGCAGGGAGTATAGGCAGTTAGTTTTATAGGGAAATCCGATAATTCAAGAATTGTATCCCTATAAATATTTGTTACCGGAACTTCAGCAGTCGGAATCAGGTAAAATTTTTCTTCAGTAACATACATTTGCCCTTCTTTATCAGGCAATTGCCCTGTGCCACGAGCAGAGTCTTCGTTAACGATGAATGGTGGTAATACCTCTTTATATCCAGCTTTGCGGTTTTCTTCGAGAAAAAAGTTGATAAGAGCTCGTTGTAAAATAGCTCCCTTATCAAGGTATACTGGAAAATTTGCTCCTGTGATTTTATTTCCAAGCTCAAAATCAATAAGCTTATATTTAATTGCTAAATCCCAATGTGGATAAATGCTCTTTTTTTTAGGAGGAATTCTACCTCCCCAACGAATCTTCTTATTGAATTCAGATGAATTCCCTTCGGGTACCAATTCGTTGGGAAGATTGGGAAGCTGTATAAGCAAATCATATAATTTTCTCTCAGCCTTTATTAATCTATCGTTACATTCCTTTATTAAATTTTTAAACTCACCTGATTTATTTTTAGCCTTGTCAGCTTCTTCAATCTTACCTTCATTAATCAAGTTACCTATACTTTTTGAATGCTTATTTAGTTCATTTTGATAACCATTTATCAAAACTTGGTATTTACGCCGGTCACTATCCTGACTTTTAATTTCCTTCAAAATCTTTGAAGCATCAAAATTTTTGATTTTTAAGCGTCTAATAATATCTTGCTCAGCGTTTTCGTAAATACTATTTAGAGTTAACATATAAGAAATATTTTAAAATAAAATCCCCTGCAATTTACAAATAGTAAACCTACAGGAGATCAAAAATATTTGTTTAATTACCAATTATTCCGAAACAGGAACAATTGAAACGAATGATTTATTATCTTTTTTCTTTCTGAACTCTACAGTACCATCGATCAATGCAAACAGTGAATGATCTTTTCCCATTCCAACATTAATGCCGGGATGATGCTGTGTACCGCGCTGACGCACTAAAATATTTCCTGATTTGGCAACCTGTCCACCGAATATTTTTACTCCTAATCGTTTACTTTCCGAATCTCTTCCATTCCGTGAACTACCAGCTCCTTTTTTATGTGCCATTACTAATAATTTTAAACCCTATTACTTTTTCTTTTCTTGTTTTTTCTTAGGCGCTGCTTTAGCTTTAGGTGCAGCTTCTTTCTTTGCTTTTGAGGCCGCTTTTTTAGCTACAGGTTTAGTCTCTTTCTTCGGAGTTGCTTTTGCAACCGGCGTATCGGCCTTTTTTTCAGTCGAGGTCTTTTTTGCTATAGCTGGCTTTTCAGCTTTTATTGTATCCGCTGCCGGCTTTTTAGCAACAGGTTTTTTCTGGCCGGATGCTTTCGCTTCTGTGACTTTTTCAGATTTTGGTTTCTCAGCAACTGTTGGCTTTGGTTCGGCTTCCTTTTTAGCTGATATTTTTGCTTTTGCCTTACCTTCACCTATGCTCTCAATCAGCAATTGAGTCAGGGACTGGCGATGACCGTTTAAGACCTGATAGCCTTTCCTTCTTTTCTTTTTGAAGACTTTAACTTTATCACCTTTCAAATGTGATATAACACTGGCCGACACAACGAAGTTATTCAGTACTGGTAATCCAACCTGAACTTCACCGTCATCATCAATCAGTAAAACCTTATCAAAATCGACTTTACTTCCTTCTTCAGCATCCAGCCTGTTTACGTAGACCTTCTGATCCTTTTCAACTTTAAATTGTTGTCCGGCTATATCAACTATTGCGTACATTAAAAAAATGTTTAATCCATTGTCAAACTTGGGAGTGCAAAAATATAAAATAATATTGAACTACAAATAAAACATTCAAAATTAATTGCTGGTTGTTTTGCATTATATTTCAGCCTTTAATCCGTCTTCAATTCTTAGTAATATTCTTTCTGCCAACTTGAATTCAGTCAAATTTCGGCATAGTAGACTCTATTCGATTTTCTCTCTTACATATTTCATTATATTTGCATCGGGTATTGTTATTTGATGAATAAACACTGTAAGTCTCAGAGAGAATTCAGAAGAATGAGCCGGATCAAATTAAATGTTTTAGGAATTTCATACAGTCAGACACAGACAGGAGCTTATGCTCTTGTATTGGCCGAAGAAGAGGGTAAAAGACGAATACCAATTATAGTGGGTGGATTTGAAGCACAGGCTATTGCTATACAACTGGAAGGATTGAAACCTCCCCGTCCACTCACTCATGATCTGTTCTATAATTTTGCTCAAACCTTTAAAATTGATGTAGTTGAGGTTACAATTCATAAACTTGAAGAAGGTGTATTCCATTCAAAGCTAACCTGTAACGACGGAAAAAAAATAATAGATATTGATACAAGAACCTCCGATGCTATAGCTCTCGCTTTGCGGTTCAAATGCCCTATATACACTACAAATGAGATTATAGACCGGGCAGGAATTGTGCTCGATTTTGAGCATGAATCGGAAGAGTATAGCGAAGATGAAAAGGCCCCTGCGAAAGATATCGAAATAAAGAGCGATGTTGATGAAAAGAACATTTCGACAATGGATGCTAAAGAGCTTAAACAATTTCTGCAGCAAGCTATTAAAGACGAAGATTATGAGAAAGCTTCGATGATTCGTGATGAACTCAACCGCCGGAAGCGTAAATAACCCTCTCTGATAACAATATATAGTATTTCGTATCTGTATTTTTACTTAGCTACTGATTTCATTTACCAGAAATTTGTTTTGAAATACCTATCCTGAATAAGAACCGGCATAAGACTTCCATTTAATAAAAAAGAATCGCCTTGTTTTTGCTATTTTAGCTATTGATATTATTTCGAGGCAAATGAAAAATACTCCATGATCTAATTCAAAGAATATTTAATATATTGGTTTCACGTAAAGCATAAATCTTCCTCATTGATGGAGAATCCGGAAACATATACTGCTACCCAGATTAACATTCAAACCATTGTAGAAAGTTCTTCTATCAGCATCTTTCTGATCGATAAACATTATGAATTAATTCTTACAAACTCATCTTTTCAAAATTTTGCCCGAACCTTCCTGAATATAAACAACTTAAATAAAGGAATTAAAATTCTTGAAGTTATTCCAAAATCAATTTCAACAAACTGGAAGAAGTCTTTCATTGAGGCATTGAAAGGTAAAAATACCAGTGGAGAAATTACTCTGACTCTTGCTAATCACAATTATTACTTCGAGTATAGTATTACACCTATATTTATTACAGAACAAGTCATCCAATATATATGCATATTTATTACTGATATTTCAGAAAGACGTTCATCTGAAAGAAAGCTAATTGAAAACAAAGCTCTATTCAGAAAAATAGCCGACAACTGTCATGATCCAATAATACTTACAGGAAAGGACGGAATACACTATGCTAATCCTGCATTTGAAGATTTAGCAAAATGGAAGACAGGAAAATCCGTTAATAATCCCGGTGTCCTAGAATCAATATTAGCTGAAATTGATGGTGCAGAATATTCCAAAAGACTGAAGGCACTGAATAAAAATAAGGCTGCTACAATTGAGATTAAAAATAAGCTGATCAATACTGATGGGGCAGAACGTGTCGTCTGGATTCGTAGCAAAATGATACCTGATAAAAACAATAAAACTTATGGCGAATTAACCATTATTACTGATCTCACAGGACAATTAAACATTGAAAAGGCAATTTCAAGATCCCAGTATCACCAGAAAGCTATCCTGGATAATATGCCTTATCTTGCCTGGCTAAAAGATGATGAAGGAAGATATTTATTGGTGAATGAACCATTTGCGCGTTATTTTAATGTCAAACTATCTGATATCATAGGAAAGAAGGACAGGGAGGTATTTCCTGATGTAGTAGCTGAAATTCATGAAAAATATGATGCCGCGGTTAAAAGTGCCGGGAAGAAGAAATTTTTTGAAGACGAATGGAGCCTTGAAGGTAGCACATGCTGGATCGAAACTTTTTCAGCACCTGTTTACGACGAAAGGAAAAATCTGGCAGGAATAACCGGAATATCGATTGATATTACTGACCGGAAAGCAATGGAAGATACAATAATCAAGAACGAAGAACATTTTCGTTCACTCCTTCAGTATTCTTCCGATGCCATTACAATTCTCGATAAATCCGGGATAATTTTATTTGAAAGTTCGTTGCGTAACAGAATATCTGAATTTCTGATCGACGAACTTATTGGAAAGCCATTTGAAGAAATTATTCATCCCGATGATATTTTCATTTTTAGAGATGTATTACAATCGGTGCTTGAAGAACCCGGAATACAGATAAAAAAGGAATACCGCAGCCTACATAAAAATAAACGATGGATTTATGTTGAATCAATATTTTCAAACCATATAAGCAATCCTTCCATTCGAGGTATTGTAGTGAATACACGTGATATTTCCGACAGGAAAATGTCTGAACTTAAAGAACGTGTTTATCACGATAATCTTATTTTTCTCAGTAATTCTGCCTTAGAACTACTAGGACTTTCAGCTCGCGATGATATTTTCGAATTTATAGGGCGGAAGCTTAACCATTTTCTTGAAGATTCAATAGTGCTGGTTGCCAGCTATCAGGAACCGGGTAACTTTTATATTATCAAAGAAATAAGCAGCCTCAATAATTCCAGGGAAAAACTTAAAGAAATACTTGGAATTGACCTGATAAACTTCAAAGTCAGCCTAAGTGATATTCCTGTAAGTATTGATAATGCAGGAAGTGTATCGATTGTTACGCGTGAATTCGATGAATTGGAGCTAGATAGCAAGGTTAAAGATAAACTTAATAAAATTGTTGACTTTCTCAAGGTAAACAAAATGTATTATATCCCAATTGCCCGGGACAATAAACAATTGGGATTAATTGGAATTCTGACCCTGAACAAAACCATCATCAAGTTCAAACATATAATTGAAACTTTTGTACACCAGGTATCCGTCGCTCTGCACCGAAGTCAGCTTGAATTTGAACTTGTTCAGGCTAAAGTTAAAGCAGAAGAATCGGACAAACTTAAAACTGCCTTTTTAGCCAACATGTCACATGAAATCCGCACTCCGATGAACGGTATCCTCGGATTTGCCGAAATGCTGAATGATGATCTACTGAGTGAAGGTAACCGGAAAAAGTACGTAGAAATCATTAATAACAACGGTAAAATGTTAATGAACCTGATCGACGATATCATTGACTTTGCCAAGATTGAAGCAGGGCAGACAAAAATATTGCGGCAGGAATTTTCACTAAATGCCTTATTAACACAGATACATTCTTCATTCCTGGGAGTTAATGTTAAAAAAGATAAGGACAATATCAAACTCAGAATTAAAAAAGTTTTAAGCAATGAAGACTGCTACCTTCAATCTGATCCCAACCGTCTGCGTCAAATATTGACCAATCTGATAGGTAATGCATTTAAATTTACAAAGGAGGGTTATATCGAATTCGGATACAATCTCCCTAAAGATGGGATAATTGAATTTTACGTAAAGGACACAGGTATTGGAATATCATCAAACAAACTGGAATTGATCTTTGAACGATTTGTTCAGGCCGATTATTCGCGATCGAGAAAATATAGTGGTTCAGGATTAGGTTTGGCAATATCAAAAGGATTTGTAGAACTGCTCAGTGGAAAAATGTGGGTCGAATCGGTTGAAAATGAAGGTTCAACTTTTTATTTCTCAGTACCCTATTTCCCTGCTTCGAAAAAACCATCGGAAGAAATTGACAGGAAAAAACCTCGCTCCGAGTATAACTGGGAAGATAAAGTATTCCTTATTGCCGAGGATGATACTTTCAGCTATAAGCTTCTTGAAGGATTCCTGAAAAAAACAAATGCAAAAGTTCTGCATGCCGAAGACGGCATTCAAGCCGTTGAAATTTGTAAATCAAATCCCAATATTGACTTGATATTAATGGATGTTCAAATGCCCGATATGAATGGTATTGAAGCAACTAAAGTAATAAAAGAATTCAGGGAAAATCTTCCGGTTATAGCACAAACAGCCAATGCAATTGCTGAAGAAAAACAAAAATGTATGGAGGCCGGTTGTGACGATTTCGTAACCAAACCTATCAATATTACGGAACTCTTCACTAAAATTGATGAATGGCTTTCCTTATAATAGCCACAATGTATCTGAATTCGATTGAAATTTTCCTGTCTATTATCCTTTGCAGTTATCTGGTAACTTTCCTGTTAATTTATTTTGGTTGGCAAAAATTACCTGAAACAAATCTTGCCAAAATTGAAAAGCCTGTAACTGTCAGTATCATTATCGCTGCCCGGAATGAAATTAAAACCTTACCTCTTTTATTAAGCGATTTATATCGACAGGTATATCCCCGTAATTTATATGATATTATTATTATTGATGATCATTCCGATCAGCGACTGGCCAGCCAGGAGCAAATTAGATCCTATCAGGTGAATAATTTGAGAGTATTTGATTTGCCAGAAAGTAAACAAGGTAAAAAACAGGCGTTGCTCGAAGGTGTTAAAAAGAGCGACTCCGAGTTATTACTATTTACTGACTGTGATTGTCGCCTGGGCCCGAAATGGATTCAAACATTTGTTCAGAATTATGTGCGCAATTCTTCGGAGTTTATGATCGGGCTGATAGATTACAAACCCATGCCGGGGATTATTCAGGGTTTCTTCCGAGCTGATTTCATAAGCCTTGTTATTAGTGGCGCAGGAACAGCCTCGTTAGGATTCGCAACCCTATGCAATGGAGCAAACCTGGCTGTTAAACGAAGCTCATACAACAAGTATGCGGGATATCTTAAAATGAATATCCCTTCGGGCGATGATGTATACATGCTACATGCCCTAAAAAAACATAATAAAAAAGCCATCTCAGTTGTAAAAAATAGCGCCGGTATTGTCCGGACAAAGCCACCGGAAAATAGTATTGAATTTTTTAATCAACGAATCCGCTGGGCCTCGAAAGGAATCAGATATAACGATTTGGCAACGATACTACTTGCGTTTCTGGTTCTGCTAACCAACCTCATTATCTGCATTACACCCATTCTTTGTTTGTTAGAACTTACTCAATGGTGGATTTTTATCAATCTATTTGCGACAAAAGCAATAGCCGACTGTCTGATTTTGATAACTGGTCTCTGGTATTTTGGCGGAAAAAAAACAATACTCCTGGTTCCGTTTTATGAATTGGTTTATCCCCTTTATGCTACAATCACTCCGATTTTGGGGATGTTTAACTTTTACTCGTGGAAAGGTCGCACTGGGAGAGAATAATTTCTACTCAATAAGAGTAAAACTTCTATTAACACTCTCCTCTCCATTTTGAATTGCTAAATA
>CAZMVE010000130.1:0-7961 GCA_964569585.1 uncultured Bacteroidales bacterium
TTTTTTCTACCCTCCAAAATCGTCGAAGTCGATCATTTCTTCGGGCACA
Organism: uncultured Bacteroidales bacterium; assembly: GCA_964569585.1. Taxonomy (GTDB): domain Bacteria; phylum Bacteroidota; class Bacteroidia; order Bacteroidales; family UBA10428; genus UBA10428. The sequence continues at coordinate 50 of CAZMVE010000130.1, forward strand.
CCCAAATCGTAGAGCATTTTCTGAACAGCATCGTTCATCATTGGCGGGCCGCACATGTAATATTCAATTTCTTCCGGCTCCTCGTGGTTTTTGAGGTAGTTATCATACAATACCTGGTGAATAAAACCTACGTATCCTTTCCATTTATCTTCGGGCTGAGGTTCGGAAAGTGCTACATTAAAAGTGAAATTGGGAAATTCCTTTTCGATTTTACGAAAATGGCTTTCATAAAAGATCTCACGTTTCGACCGGGCACCGTACCAGTACGATACTTTACGTCCTGTTCGCATGGTCTGAAAAAGATGGAAAAGATGCGAACGCAGTGGAGCCATACCGGCACCACCTCCAACATATACCATTTCTCGGTCAGTGTCTTTTATAAAGAATTCGCCATAGGGACCCGATATAGATACCTTGTCGCCCCGATTCCTGGAAAAGATATAGGATGAGCAAATACCGGGCGGTACATTGATAAATGCTCCTTTTGAGCGATCCCAGGGTGGTGTAGCAATGCGAATGTTCAACATGACGATATTTCCTTCGGCAGGATGATTGGCCATGGAATAGGCCCTGAAAGTTTCTTCCGTATTCTTTAATTTCAGATCCCACATACGAAATTTATCCCATTCATCACGATACTTTTCTTCCACTACAATATCCGCGAAGCTCATTTCGAATTTAGGTACATCGATCTGAATATAACCTCCCGATTTAAAATCGAGAATTTCGTCTTTCGGGAGCCGAACCACAAATTCCTTAATGAAAGTAGCCACATTCTTATTTGAAACTACTTCGCATTCCCATTTCTTAATACCGAGTACTTCTTTGGGAATGTGTATTTTTAAATCCTGCCTCACCTTCACCTGGCAGCCTAGTCTCCAGTTTTCCTGTTGTTCACGGCGAGTAAAATAGCCCACTTCGGTAGGTAGAATCGATCCGCCGCCCTCCAGCACCTGGCAGCGGCACATAGCGCAGGTACCTCCACCTCCGCAAGCCGAGGGCAGATATATCCCTGAACCGGAAAGAGTTGTCAACAACGTATTTCCCGGACTAACGGTAAGCAATTTCTCGCCATCGTTAATCTCAATGTTTACCTCCCCCTGTGGTATAAGCTTTTTACGTGCGTACAGTAAGATTGCTACAAGCAGAAAAATAACCAACAGGAATACTCCGATGCTGATAAAAATAATTCCGAAATGACTGGTTAGAATGATCATTACGTACCTAAATTTCAATTACAACTTGATTCCCATAAAACTCATAAAAGCAATTCCCATTAAGCCTGTGATTATAAAAGTGATGCCCAGTCCCTTAAGCGGAGCCGGAATATTGGAATATCGTAGTTTTTCCCTGATAGCCGCTATTCCTACAATAGCCAGGAACCAGCCAACACCTGAACCCAGCCCGAAGGATGTGGCTTCAAGAATAGAATTGTACTGCCGCTCCTGCATAAACAGTGAACCTCCCAGAATGGCACAATTTACAGCAATCAGCGGGAGAAATATACCCAGCGATGAATACAGGGCAGGTGAAAACTTCTCAACTACCATCTCTACCAGCTGTACCATGGAAGCAATCACCGCGATAAACATAATAAAAGAAAGAAAACTCAGATCTACATCGGCCAGTTGAGGGCTGAGCCATGATAGCGCTCCCTCTTTCAGTATGAAATTCTCAAGCAGGTAATTGACCGGAACCGTGATTCCCAGCACAAAAATTACGGCTATTCCCAATCCTACAGAGGTTTTTACCGTTTTCGACACAGCCAGGTATGAGCACATACCCAGGAAGTATGCGAAAATCATGTTATCGATAAAAACCGACCGTATAAATATGTTAATCAAGTGCTCCATAGTAACTAATGTGTTTCAAGTAGTTCCTTATTCCTGCTTCGCTGTATCCAGATAATAATACCGACTGTTATAAGAGCCATCGGCGGAAGAATCATCAATCCATTGTTTTCATATCCGATGTTGTACAAACCCAGTTTTTCCAATACAGGGTATCCATAAATGGAGCCGGAACCCAGCAGTTCCCGGAAAAAGGCCACAATGACCAGTATCATACCGTAACCCGCACCATTACCGATTCCATCGAGAAAGGAGGGCCAGGGTTTATTCCCGAGGGCAAAGGCCTCCAGGCGTCCCATGATGATACAGTTGGTTATAATAAGTCCGACAAACACCGAGAGCTGTTTGCTGACATCGTAGGCAAAGGCTTTTAATATCTGATCGACCAGAATCACTAAAGTGGCGATTACCACAAGTTGAACGATGATCCGGATACGCGGTGGAATATAGTTGCGAATTAAGGATATCACAACATTGGAGAACGCAGTAACAGCGATTACAGAAAACGCCATCACAATAGAAGGTTTCAGTTTTACCGTAATAGCTAAAGCGGAACAAATACCGAGTACCTGGACCGTAATGGGATTGTTCGCTCCAAGCGGATCGCGTAATAACTTCAGATTTTTGGAAGAAAATAAAGGTTCTTTCTCGCTGCTCATAGCCGGTTAATTTCTTTTATTTTCAAAAAAAGGTTCATAGCTTATCAGGCAATCGTATAACATGTCCTCCACTCCCTTGCTGGTAATTGTACCCCCCGAAATAGCGTCGACGCCGTAGAGGTCCGAATCATCGGTGCCCCCTTTTACAACTTTTATAGAGTGGAAGATTCCATCTTTAAAAAGTTTTTTACCGGAAAAATCTTCCTGGAACCAATCCTGATTGATCTCCGCTCCCAACCCGGGAGTTTCTGTTTTATGATCGAAAACAGCCCCATAAACCGTATTCATATCGCTTTCCAACGAAATAAATCCCCAGATCGGACCCCAGAGTCCTTTTCCCCTTAAAGGAAAGATATAGTATGTATTGCCCTTGTTAACACAGACATATACAGGCAGCTTACGCGATCCGTTTATTTTGTCGATCTGACTTCTGATCGTGGAACCATCAACAGCTTTCGACTTAATGAATCCGGACATGAAGGTTTTGAAAGGACTAACTCTGCGCTCCCTGATCAGACTTTCAAGTTTTCCGGCTTTATCAATCTTTGCTACCTCTTTTTTCAGATCGACCCCTATAGCCATAACACCCTCTATTTTGCTACCTTTCGAATCGATCACATAGCTCTCCGTAATAGATTTTTGAAACAAATCCTCAGCATTCTTTTTTGTACTCTCAATATGTACCGATTTCAAAATATTCTGCATGGTCTCCACCTTAATATTCATATCCTGCACCGGCTTTAGTTTCTGGGCCACAACAGAGAGCAACGCAGCTACCAGGATCACCATCACTGCAGAAAAAATGAAAATATATGTATTGCTAAAGCTTTTCATTTCATACAACTGTTAAAAGTTATGTTTTTGAAGGTTCCACTCTTTTCATTCTGCGTTTTATATTAGCTTCTACGACATAATGATCGATAAGCGGAGCAAAAACATTCATCAGCAGAATAGCCAGCATCACACCTTCGGGGTATGCCGGGTTAAGCACCCTGATCAGAATGGCAAATACTCCCACCAGGAATCCATAGATCCATTTCCCCTTTTCGGTTTGTGCGGCCGAAACCGGATCGGTAGCCATAAATACAGCTCCAAAAGCGAATCCACCAATTATCAGATGCTGCCAGGCCGGAACCGCCATATAATCATTTACAGCAAAAAGATTCAGAATAAAGCCCATAAACAGGCCACCGGCAAATACTGAGGTAATGATCTTCCAACTGCCAATACCTGTATAGATTAAAATGAATGCACCGATAAGAATGGCAAGAGTGGATGTCTCTCCTATTGATCCCGGGATAAATCCGAAAAACATATCGTGTGGTGTATAGGGCATTTCGCTCAACCTGTTGACAGCAGCATAACCCATCACTGTTTCCCCCGAAAATCCATCGATTACACCGGTACCCTGATTAAGTCCGGCAATCCAAACTTTATCGCCCGACATATGCGAAGGATAAGCAAAAAACAGAAAAGCACGGGCTGTAAGTGCAGGATTCAGAACATTCATGCCTGCACCTCCGAAAACTTCAACTCCAATTACAACTGCAAACGCAGTGGCAACGGCTACCATCCATAAGGGAACATCAACAGGCATAATCAGAGGAATGAGAAATCCCGTAACAAAAAATCCCTCAGGAACATCATGCTTTCTGATCTGTGCAAAAATAATTTCTATGGAAAGACCGGTTACATACGACACTATAATAATCGGCAATACCCTAAAAAAGCCAAACCGGAAAATCTCCCAAAAGGTTTTATCGGTAAGAAGGCCCAGAGATAAAAAGTGAAACCTTCCCACGTTCCACATACCAAAAAGCAGGGCAGGAACCATGGAAAGAACTACGATAATCATAGTTCGCTTCATATCAATAGCATCGCGTATGTGTGAACCCGAACGGGTCACTTTGGCGGGAACAAAAAGGAAAGTATCAATAGCATCGAAGAATGAATGAAAGATGGCCAGCTTACCTCCTTTTTCAAAGTTAGGCTTAATGTTGTTAAGCAGTTTTCGTAAACCTTTCATCAATGCATGTTTTTATATCGTGCCGGGTACTACCTCTTTTAATTCATTTCTTTGTACATTAAATCGAGCCCCTTACGGACTATGGCCTGAATATCGGTCTTTGAAGTATCGATAAATTCACAAAGTGCAAAATCTTCCTCCACAACTTCGTAAATCCCCAGTTTCTCCATCAGGTCGATATCTTCAATAGCAATAGCTTTTAGCAATTGCATAGGGTATATATCCATTGGAAATACTTTTTCAAAACTGCCCGTGATCATTAAAGCCCGTTTTCCGCCATGAATATTGGTATCGATCCTGAATTCATTCCGGGGCATAAGCTTAGAAAGAAACGATCGTGAAATGCTGAATTTACTCAGGCCCGGTGAAAACCATCCAAAAAACTCATGATGATTCCCTTCCGGAATTACGGTTATCTGGGAATCGTAATATCCAAGGAAACCGTTTTGTGAAACCCTCGTACCTGTGAGTACATTCCCACTGATATATCGCTGGTTACCCTCCCTGACATTCCCATCGATTAAAGATCGTAAACAGGATCCAGCAATGCTTTTATAGTATCGCGGATTTTTCACTTCCGAACCTGTCAAAGCTATTATGCGCGAAGCATCGTACCGGCCATGAATGAATAATCTTCCAATGGTAACTATATCCTGGGGAGAAATTACCCATACAATTTCTCCTTTATTGATCGGATCGACAAAATGTATTTGTGTACCTACATTGCCTGCCGGGTGAGGGCCATTAAATTTATTGATCTGAACACCTTTTGCGTTGGCAAAGACCGTTGAAGCTGGATAGGTACTGTCAATATTCAGGTGAACCTTCCCTCCGCTTAATTTCAGGAGAACATTAATACCTGTCTGAAACTCACTGTCAAGATCTTTCAGAAGAAAATCGTAATCGGGTGCCAGAGGTGATGTATCGAAAGCCGAAATAAATATGGACTTTGGAGTATCCGACGGATTGGCAATCAGGTTATAGGGACGCTGACGAATTGCCGGCCAGAGCCCACTGCTTTGCAGGTAATGAATTATTTCTTCACGAGTTAAGGTAGAGGGATCGGCCTGAACGAATTCCTGATATTCAAATTCTTCATCAGGCGAAATGACTATATCGAGAATATGACGACGCTCACCACGGTTAATGGCCTGAACAGTGCCGCTTACCGGTGAAGTAAATTTTATATCAGGATGGTATTTATCGTAAAAAAGCGCTGTTCCTGCCTTAACTTTGTCGTTAACCGATACTTCCAGCTTTGGTAAAAGATTAATAAAATCGGTAGGTTTTATTGCGAAAAGTTCTGCTCTTTTCGCCTTAATAAAAATTTTTTCAGCTTTGCCCTGAAGGTTAATATTTAATCCTCTTCTAATTTTGATACTATCAGGCATATTCTTAACAGACACTTTATAGATTGTGGCACAAAAATAGCTATTTTTAAAACTTCGGCAAGGATAGTTGGAAAATTCAGAAAGTGGTATTTCCTATGTAACCATCGAACATTGGAAATGTTTTTATAGAAAAAATATATTTTAAAATAATACAATGAACATATTTAGAAGAAAAATTCACCGTGCAATAACATACGCATCGATTACACTCAGTTTTATGTGCTGTCTCGTAAGTAAAGGTCAGCAGGATATGCCTGTTCGGGAATTTTGCACACCATCTGAAATACGGACCGTACTGTTCTATCGTTCCGGATGGGAACTATCCATGCCAGTTCTCTTTATGAATGAAGAGGAACAGCTAGAACTCCGGTTTGATTACCTTGGTGATCCGGAAAACAATTTCAGCTTTTCGATCCAGAATTGCACCTACGACTGGTATGTTAACGATATGCAGGAGCATTATTATATAGAAGGATTCAACGATGTCCCCTTTTACGATTATCATCCTTCCCGAAATACCACACAGAATTTTATACACTATTTCACTTCGGTGCCAACCGATGATCTGAAAATTACCCGCAGCGGTAATTACCTACTGAAAATATACGATAGTGCCGATCCGGAAAAAATCATGGTAACCCGGAAATTCTGCATAGCTGAAAAAAGCGTAACTATAAATGCACAGGTAAGACGACCGGATTACGAAAACCAGGAATTACTGGTTGAGGTAAATCTTGGTGATATGAAATTAATCGATCCGCGGGATGAAATAAAAGTAGTGGTTGTAAAAAATTATGATTGGAACAATCAGGTTAAAATTAACTCTCCTCCTATGCTGCGTAACAATATTTTATATTTCGACCTGCCTGACCAGATCGAGGCGGAAGGCGGAAATGAATTCCGTTATTTCGACACCAAAAGTACCAAGCTGCCCTCGGAGCGTGTTGATTATATTGAATACCGGGCTCCTGAATTTCATTATATTTTAAAACCCGATGAATTAAAACAATTCGAACCTTACTTCTCTTCTACCGATCTGAACGGGCGGTTCTTCATCGAAATCCCCGATGCTTTCGATCGTCATACCGAATCGGATTATGTACAGGTACATTTTAAGCTTCAAACAGGTCAGTCCTTAGGTACCGATGTGTATATCTTCGGTGCACTAACCGACTGGCAAACCAATGACCGGAATTATATGATCTACAATCCGGATAATCAGGCCTACGAAAAAACGCTGCTGTTGAAACAGGGCTATTATAACTATGCCTATGCCACGCGCGACTACAACAGTAATCAAATTATGTTCGACATAACGGAAGGCAACCACGACGAAACCGAAAACGATTACCTGATTTTTGTATACCTGCGTAAAACCATGAGCGATTTCGACCGGCTGGTGGGGTATACTGTTGTAAATAGTACGGGTAAAATCAGATGAATCGGGCTTATGTGCCTGTAGGTTTTGCCCTGTAATCTTGGGACAATCTTTTTCAACTATTCAGTATTTTTTCTATTTCTGATCTCAATTCATCTTCTTCCGATTCAGACCGTCTTACTTCTCCAGAGTCCACTTTATTTCCTTCAACAAATATTGATTGTTTTGTCACCCGGATACAAACCCTAGTTTTCTGCTCCGATACGCTCTCAAGCCAGTATTTAGCCATATACGTATTTTTGTCGTACGATGAAGCTGTATTACCCGATGTTGTCGCAGCAACAGTGTAAATTGTATAATCCGTTCTGTATCCTTCGATAAATTCAAACTTTACTTTATTGCTAACTTCATATTCCAGGTTTTTTAACGATTTGATAACAATTTTATACGTTTCTTTTTTCGGTTTTTGAATCTCCAACGATGTAACGTCTTCAGGTCTTTCCGGAATAATTATTGAAAATCCCAATAGCAGAGGAGCCAGGAATAAGAGAATAATTTTCGATAGTTGTTTTGGTGTCAGCAGAGTTTTCATACTTGTAATAATTTAA
>CAZMVE010000131.1:0-1099 GCA_964569585.1 uncultured Bacteroidales bacterium
GGCTTCTTTCCAGTATATACGATCATCAAAAAGGGGATGCATATCGGAAAGCATGCAGATGGTCTTCATAATTAGGCAGGTAGGTGCGAATTATAATTCGATTGATTCGAAGCTTATTTCCTCATTCTTTTTGACTTCTCTGATTTTTCCGCCTTCACATTTCAGCGTGCGGGCCGGGAATTTTTTCATCAGTGTATAATTATGGGTTGCCATTACAACCGCTCTTCCTGATTCCTGTATTTCAAAAAGGATTTTCATAATATCCTCTGACGTTTCAGGATCAAGATTACCTGTGGGTTCATCGGCAAGGATAATTTCAGGATCGTTAAGCAGTGCCCTGGCTATTACAACACGCTGTTGTTCGCCACCTGACAGCTGATGGGGCATTTTATATCCTTTATACTCCAAACCTACCTTTTCCAGCACTTCATTAATACGGGCTTCAATTTCTTTTGAATTCTTCCATTCGGTAGCGCCGAGAACAAATTTCAGGTTGTCAATAATAGTCCGGTCTATCAGAAGTTGAAAATCCTGGAAAACAATTCCCAGTTTACGACGGAGAAAAGGTTGCTGTTTAAATTTAAGGTCCTGTAAATGATATCCTGTAACAGTTGCCTCACCTTCTTTTAAAGGTAATTCGGCATTAATGGTTTTTATTAGGCTTGTTTTTCCACTGCCTACTTTTCCTATCAGGTAAACAAATTCATTCTTTTTAATGTCAAGATCAATTCCTGAAAGAACTAAGTAGTCGTCATGATAGATGGAGGCATTGGAAAAGGTTATTACAGAATCAAGTGGCATTATTTCCGGGTTTTATCTGTTGTCAGAAAAATTTGCTGTCTAAATTAAAATAAATTGTACAATTAACAGTTTTATGTTAATTAAAAAGGCTTAGCTATTCACACTAATTTCCTGTATTCTGTAACTTTATGCATGTTTAAAATACAGTTATGATCCGATTACAAATTGTTGTTTTCCACTTGCTTATTTTTATTCTGATTTTCCCGGTCAACGCACAGGAGAGTGTATATCATACAGACGCGGATAATGATTTCAGACAGGGCATTGAATTACTTGAAAAAGGGAAATATGGCATGGC
>CAZMVE010000131.1:1199-7785 GCA_964569585.1 uncultured Bacteroidales bacterium
GAAGAATGGTCGGAATGTTATTTTAAACTGGGGTATGCCTATTTTTCCGCCGATGATTTTGAAAATGCCAAACTCGCTTTTTACCATATCAAAGATTTTGATACAAAATATACACCTCCGGCTGTTTACTATTATTCCCACATCCATTATGAAGAAAGAAATTATCAAACAGCCCTGAATGGTTTTTTAAGACTTACTTCCGATCCAACATTTGGTGCTATTGTGCCCTATTATATCGTGCATATTTATTACTTACAGGGCAGATACAAGGAGATTATCGATTTTGCTCCTGGCATAATTCATAAGGTAACCGATAAAAGATTGGCCGAGGTGGCCAGAATAACTGCCGAAGCATATGCTGAACTTGGCAGGTACAAGGAGTCGCTCCCCTACTTTAAAACCTATGTCGATAGCGCAAAAACCATTACCAAGGAAGACAAATATCAGGTAGGCTTTGCCTACTATAAAGCCGAAGAATATGCCGAAGCCATTACAATTCTCGGATCGATTTCCAGTACCGATAGCCGCCTGGGACAAAATGCTGCCTATTATCTGGCCGATTGCTACCTGAAGGAGAATGATAAGCAAAATGCCCGCCTGGCATTTCAGTCGGCTTCGAAAGGCGATTACGATCCTGTTATACAGCAGGATGCACTGTTTAACTATGCGCTTATTACCTACGAATTGAGTAACGATCCGTTTAATGAAGCCATCAGGGCATTTCAGGATTTTATCAATCGATACCCGGAATCGAAGCGAATTCAGGAAGCCTATCGGTTTCTTATCCAGTCTTATCTGAATGCACGGAATTACAAGCTGGCTATGGAATCCATCGAAAAGTCAGATATGCAGTCGGAGGAAATGAAGCAGGCCTATCAGAAAATAGCTTTTTACCGGGGTATTGAACTGTACAATAATCTGGAATATGCCGATGCTGTCAGGCATTTTGATAAATCGTTACAGTATGGGAAATACGATCAGGCATTAAAAGCCAGGGCGCTTTACTGGAAGGGAGAATCGTATTACCGGTTGAAAGACTATCAGAACGCCATATCGGCCTATACACAATTCAGAAATGCCTCCATTGCCCATACACTCGATGAATATGATATTGTTGACTATAACATAGGCTATGCCTGGTTTCATCAAAAGAGTTATGCAAAAGCTATTGAGTCGTTTCGCAAATTTACAGCCGACGAAGGGGCAACTATGGAAAAAGAGAGAATAGATGCATTGAACCGGATTGGGGATTGCTACTATGCACAGTCGGAATATTATTCAGCCATCGATTTTTATGGCAGAGCAGCAGAAAATAGAGGCGCAGGGAATGATTATTCATTACTCCAGAAAGGTATTGGTGAAGGGCTTGTAGGAAAAGATGTTCAGAAAATTCAAACGCTTCAGACTCTTGTTAATTCCTACCCGGCCTCGAATTATGCCGATGATGCCCTGTATGAAATTGCACAGAGTTATTTGAAAATACAAAATGCAGAAAGGGCCATCGAGAACTTAAAACTAATCATCAGTAAATACCCACAGAGTATTTATACACCCGTATCATATGTTCAGCTTGGATTGCTTTACTATAACCGCGATAATAACGATCAGGCCATAAAATATTATAAGGATGCAATCAGACTCTATCCTGGAACACAGGCATCAAAAGATGCAATCTTCGGATTGAAGAATATCTATGTCGATATGAACCGGGTGGATGATTATTTTAGCTATGTAAACAGTCTGGGGCAATCGACAGCTGAAATTTCGGTTAACGAGCAGGATTCATTGAGTTATATTTCGGCTGAAAAGCTTTATATGGCCGGGAATTGTCAGGATGCATCAAAGGCATTTGAGCGGTATATCAATAATTTTCCAAAAGGCAGTTTTTTGTTAAATGCACATTTTTATAAAGGCGATTGCAACTATCAGCTAAAAGAGTTCGATAAGGCACTTACCTCATTCTCTTATATAATTAACCTGCCCAATAATATGTATACTGAGCAGGCATTGCTGGGTGCCGCCAGGATTGAAATGAACCAGAAGAAATATCAGGATGCTGTAAGACATTATATTCAATTATCCGGCAGCAATTCATCGTCCGGTAATATGAAAGAAGCCTATATTGGGATCATGCGCGGGTATTATGCCCTTGGGGAATATGAAAATGCGCTTGATGCGGCGCGTAAAGTATCGGATCTGGATAAACTTTCACCTGAAATATCACGGGAAGCTATTTATATAAAGGCCCGATCGTTGCAGGAACTGGGACGTGATGCCTTAGCGCTTGAAGAATATAAGAAAATTGCTGTGGAAGTAATGAGTAGGGAAGGGGCCGAGGGCAAATTCAGGGTAGCGGAACTGAGTTTTAAACGGGGCGATGTAGCCACAGCTGAGAAACAGATACTTGAATTCAGCGAAAAAACCTCGCCTCATGAATATTGGATTGCACGTAGTTTTATTCTCTGGGCCGATATATTTGCTCGACAAAAGGAATATTTCCAGGCAATTCAAACACTGCAAAGTATAATCGATTACTATGAGAAAACGGACGATGGGATACTGGAAATGGCCGGGAAAAAGAAAGCAGATCTGGTTAAGCTGCAGGAAGCCAATGAAAAGCCATCGGAACGTGAAGATGTCGAAATAAATATTGAGTAAGATGAGACTTAATTACATCCAATATAGAGTATTAAGCAGGATTTTAGTGAGTCTGATTGGTTTATACATCGGAATTTACAGTATCGATGCACAGAACCTGAACAAGGAAGTTTATGTAGTTTCTTCCTTCCGTCCGGAGATCGCCGATGCCGACAAACTGGGTTTCATGCCTCTTATACCCGATACTTTCTCGATGGGCACGACAATTGACTATTCCGTGTTGCCCTCACAATTGAAATCCGATTTTACAATTCGTCCTATTAAACCAGCAAAAATGGTAGGGACACCTCTCGATAGGCTGTATAACAGTCATCTGAAGCTTGGAATCGGAAACTACCTTACTCCGTTGATCGAATACAATATTCAAAACCTTCGGTCGAAAGAATACACTGTTGGAGCTTATGCTATGCATAAATCCTCGCATAATAAAATGGATATCGACCCTGTCGAAGGAATACCCGCCGGATATGGACGAAATGAAATACTGGGGTATGGGAAACGGTTTTATAAGAATGTCAATTTATTTGCCGAAGTAGGAGCTACCTCTTATAAACTGAGATACTATGGACTTAATACGGAAAATCTGGCAGATACTTTCGACGTGGAAAGACGGGATATCAGGCAGTTATTTTATAATGTATACGGCAAAGTGGGTATTCATTCGGCCCAGCCCGATTCCGGTAAACTGGAATACTCTCTAATGGTAAAGAGTAACTATTTTTGGGATCGTTTTAAAAATAAAGAACCTCATGTTACTGTTTCAGGCTCATTAAGTCATCCTATCCGAACATTCACGCTGGGGCTGGAGAGTGCCTACGACTATTACAATTTGAAGAACTCAGTCGACACAATCGATCAGTCGATATTGTCATTCTACCCCTTCCTTAAGAAGCGAAAAGAGGAATGGCAAATTAATCTGGGAGTCCATATAGATATAGCAAATTCGACGCTGCTTGATTCGGTTTACTTTTATCCCGAAGCGAGTATCAGAATACGAGTGATAGAAAATGCTTTATTCGGGTTTGTGGGCATTACCGGATATTTGGAACAGAATACTTATCAGAGTCTTACGGCAGAAAATCCTTATATTATACCGGGTATTCATGCAAAAAATACAAATCATCTTTATGTAATTTATGGTGGTATTGAAGGATATTTGAGCAGCAAAGCTTCCTATAAGTTTGATATTTCTGTCCATGCCATGGAGGATATGGTTTTCTTCGTTAATTCCGATAGTACAGCTTTGCTAAACCAGTTTGAGGTTGTTACCGACGATGCTGATCTGATAAAACTTTATGGCGAAATAAACTGGACACCTATTTCTTACCTGTCATTTTATCTCAGAACTAATTATTATAACTATAAGTTATATGCTGAAGATCATCCCTGGCACCGTCCGGCCTTTGAACTATTTTTAACAACGCGTTTTAATTTCAAAGAGAAAGTATATGCTGATATTGATTTTATTACACTTGGGAAACGCTATGCGCAAGATGTGATTACAGCGCAGACCATTACTCTCGATCCGATATATGACCTTAATCTGAGGCTGGAATATAAATTTTCAAATGTACTTAGTATTTTTCTTCATTTTTACAACCTGACAACCAAGGAGTATTACCTCTGGAACCAGTATCCAGTGCAGCGTTTGAACGTACTGGGAGGCATCGTCTATAAGTTCTGAAATATGGCCTTTATAAATGCTTCGATATAAGGCGGTTACAATGTTTATGAATTGTTGATAACCTCTTGATTTTAAGCGAATTTCTGTAAGTTTTACCGGACTATTTTTCGTATATTTGTACAACTTTTCAACCTGTCAAAAATTGACGTGAAGAAGACTGATTATTATCAAATTCGTTATCAATTATGCATACTATTCCCTGAGGGTTTATTCTACTGATTCGTAAGGATCAATAAATGTTTATGATTAATTAAGTGAAACTATATGATCGAGAAAGAAGGACAATTAGAGTCAGGTGTTTCTAACAATGCGTATTCAGCTGAAAGTATTCAGGTACTTGAAGGATTAGAAGCTGTAAGAAAGCGTCCCGCGATGTATATCGGAGATATTGCATCAAAAGGATTGCACCACTTGGTTTATGAAGTAGTGGATAACTCTATCGATGAAGCTTTGGTTGGTTATTGCGATCATATTGAAGTGGTTATTCAGGAGGATAATTCAGTGCTTGTACGTGATAATGGTCGAGGTATTCCAACAGATTATCACGAGAAAGAGAAGAAATCGGCCCTTGAGGTAGTCATGACTGTTTTACATGCCGGGGGTAAGTTTGACAAAGAATCTTATAAAGTATCGGGGGGGTTGCATGGTGTGGGAGTATCCTGCGTGAATGCCTTATCTTCTTATCTGAAAGCTACGGTGTACCGGCAGGGAAAGATATTTGTTCAGGAATACAAAAGGGGCAAACCATTAGAGAGTGTTAAAGTGGCTGGCGATACCGAAATTACTGGTACCGAGGTTCTTTTTAAACCTGATGATACTATTTTTACACTTACGGAATATAATTTTGAAATTCTCGCATCACGCTTACGTGAACTATCTTATCTGAATAAAGGAATAAAATTGGAAATAACCGATTTGCGTGAACTGGAGGAAAATGGAAATGGCGGGCAACATCCGCATGAAGTGTTCTATTCTGATCGGGGTTTGGTTGAATTTGTGGAATTGCTGGACCAGAACAGGGAGAAGCTGATTGAGTCTCCTATTTATATTGATACCGAAAAGAATGGAGTACCGGTGGAGATAGCGCTTAATTACAATACTTCTTTTACTGAGAATATACATTCGTATGTGAATAACATCAATACTATTGAAGGCGGAACTCACCTGGCTGGATTCCGAAGGGGCCTTACACGCACTCTAAAAAATTATGCCGATAAATCGGGGATGCTGGCAAAATTAAAATTCGATATCAATGGCGATGATTTTCGTGAAGGACTTACAGCCGTTATATCTGCGAAAGTGGCTGAGCCCCAATTTGAGGGGCAGACAAAGACTAAATTAGGAAATTCCGATGTAATGGGTGCAGTTGATCAGGCTATAAGTTCAATGCTCGGTAATTATTTGGAAGAGAATCCTAAAGATGCAAAAACTATTGTACAAAAGGTTATTCTTGCCGCCCAGGCACGTCATGCAGCCCGTAAAGCAAGGGAATTGGTACAACGTAAGAATGTACTTTCCGGATCGGGTTTGCCGGGTAAGCTCGCCGATTGCGCCAATCGCGATCCTGTTGTTTGTGAAATATTCCTGGTTGAAGGTGACTCGGCCGGGGGAACTGCCAAGCAAGGACGAGACAGGGATTTTCAGGCAATTCTTCCCCTGCGTGGAAAAATTCTGAATGTTGAAAAAGCCATGCCTCATAAAATATTTGATAACGAGGAAATAAAAAATATTTTTACTGCTCTCGGCGTATCTGTTGGCACCGAAGAGGATTCAAAGGCACTGAACCTTGAAAAACTTCGGTATCATAAGGTTATTATCATGACTGATGCTGACGTTGACGGAAGCCATATTTCCACATTGATCATGACTTTTTTCTTCAGACATATGGAAGAACTGATAAACCGTGGTCATTTGTATATTGCTACACCACCCCTTTACCTAGTTAAAAAAGGGAAACAGGAACGTTATAGCTGGACCGAGGAAGATCGGCAACAGACTGTTGAAGAATTTGGTAAAGGAAAAGATGGCAGTGTACATGTACAGCGTTATAAGGGACTTGGAGAAATGAATGCCAGTCAACTTTGGGATACAACAATGAATCCCGAACAAAGAACCTTGCGCCAGGTAACTATTGAAAGTGCTGCTGAGGCCGACCGGATTTTCTCAATGCTTATGGGCGATGATGTTCCTCCGCGACGTGAATTCATTGAAAAACATGCCAAGTATGCCAAAATAGATGTATAA
>CAZMVE010000132.1:0-7594 GCA_964569585.1 uncultured Bacteroidales bacterium
CCCACCTTTATTATCGATTACCCGGTGGAAATGTCGCCCCTTTGTAAAAAGCACCGCGATAATCCCGAGCTGACAGAGCGTTTTGAATTAATTGTTAACGGGCAGGAATTGTGTAATGCCTATTCCGAGCTGAACGATCCCATCGATCAGCGTGAGCGCTTCCAGGAACAACTGCGACTTTCGGAGAAGGGTGACGACGAAGCCATGTATATCGATGATGATTTTATCCGTGCCCTGGAATATGGAATGCCTCCGACCTCGGGTCTGGGTTTGGGTATCGACAGGCTTGCCATGCTGATGACCAATCAATCCAGCATTCAGGATGTGTTGTTCTTCCCGCAGATGCGTCCGGAGAAGAAAGAAACTGTCGATGGGGATGAAAAATACATCGAAAAAGGGATTCCTCAGGAATGGATATCTCCCTTGCAGAAAATGGGCTATAAAACTCTTGCCTTGCTTAAAAAAGTGGAGAAGCATACCAAACTGCATCAGGAGCTTTGCGGCTATAATAAGAAGCACAAACTGGAGTTGAAAAATCCATCGCAGGATGAGGTGGCTGCCTGGATCAGCTGAATTTATACCTAATCCTATTTCATACTATCATTAATGATTGCGCACTATGCGCAGCTGGCTTTCCAATTTATGTTTTCAGATAGTGCGCTATTATCTTATTTACAACAATTTCTACAAATATTATAGTCCTACGGACTATTGTACAAAGATAAATCTCGTAGAGATTTCACCTGCCAGCCGGCAGGCTGGTATTTGTAGCAATACAGGATTACCGGATTTAACGCGTCAAGCGCTTCTATTAATAAGGAGATGTGTTGATTTGACGCGAAATTCAGCCGGGTTGTATAAAATCTCTAAAAATTGTACTTGTTCTGATAATTTTTTAAAGTTAAAAAGGTAGTTATAAAAAACATAATAATCCACTCATTGTAAAGTCTGAATTATTAACCTAAATTTGAGTATTAACCAACAACTCATCAACAATGAAAGCTTTATCATCACTGGGTAAATTCATTTTCGCAGTTCCTTTAATTATTTTTGGAGTATTACATTTTATGTATGCGCCACAGATGGCAGAATCATTGCCTTCTTTCTGGCCCGTTCCCGAAGGGCTTGTCTATATTTCAGGGCTGGCACTTATCCTGGCTGGAGTAAGTATAATCCTGAATATTAAAGCACGTCTGGCTTCACTTCTGCTTGCATTATTCTTACTGATTCTTATTGTGGGGGTACATATTCCTGCTCTAAGTGCCGGAAATAATGAAGTTATGTCTTCACTTCTAAAGGATATAACCTTAATGGGAGCCGCTCTCACTTATTCCGGGATACTGAAAAAGTAATCAAATTCATGCAGCTACATCAGTTTTATTTTATACAATTAGCAGAATAGCATTCCTATTTCTGATCCCATAAAAGTCTTATATCTGCTCAATATCTTGTAATAACAGAGATTGCACACAGATTTCATCCCAAAAATAGTGTAATTGTGTATCAGATATTGTAGCTTTGGTAAGCTTAAAAAGTTATTGATTGATTGACACCCAGGGGCAAAACCATTACGGATTTGCCCCTCATTTTTTTAACAAGCTAACTCTCTTATTGACATATCAACAGCCAGACCTGTTGATTTTAGGTTAATAAACATTTTCTTCTCTCAATTGCTTATTCTATATATTTGTTGCAAAGCGTTTGATTATGTCCGTAGCAAACTATTCGGAGGATTCGATTCGTACACTGGACTGGAAAGAGCATATCCGTCGTCGTCCGGGTATGTACATCGGTAAGCTGGGAGACGGTTCCTCGAAAGATGATGGGATTTATATTCTGCTGAAGGAAGTGCTCGATAATTCGGTTGATGAATTTATGATGGGCTTCGGCAAAGAGATTGATATTACTATTAACGAGAATATCATTACGGTTCGCGATTATGGCAGGGGCATACCCCTGGGTAAACTAAAAGATGTTGTTTCGAAAATGAATACCGGTGCCAAATATGATTCCAGGGTATTTAAGAAGTCGGTAGGTTTGAACGGGGTGGGCATTAAGGCCGTAAATGCTTTATCGGCACGTTTCGATATTAAAGCTTTCCGTGAGGGTAAAGTAAAAACGGTATGTTTTTCCGAGGGGAACCTGGTGGAGGATATGCCTGAAGAACCGACCTCCGAGAAGAACGGAACCTGGGTGCAGTTTGTTCCTGATAAGGAATTGTTTGGTAATTACCGCTATATTGAAGATTATACCGAAGCACTGGTGAGGAATTATACTTATCTCAATTCCGGTCTGACTATAAAACTGAATGGTGAAAAATTCTTTTCGAAAAATGGTTTGCTGGATCTTCTTGAAGAAAATATGAGTGAAGAAGGACTTTATCCAGTTATTCACCTGAAGGAAGATGATATGGAAATTGCCCTTACGCACGGGACTCAGTATGGCGAAACCTACTTTGCTTTCGTCAACGGTCAGCATACTACACAAGGGGGGACTCATCTATCGGCATTTCGCGAAGCTTATGTTAAAACCATTCGTGAATTCTACAATAAAATTTACGATCCCTCCGATATCAGGGCTTCCATAATTGCAGCTATCAGTATCAAGATCGAAGAACCGGTTTTCGAATCACAGACAAAAACCAAACTCGGGTCGAAAGATGTAGGGCCCCAGGGGCCTTCGGTATCAAAATATATCAACGACTTTCTGAAAAAATATCTCGATAATTTTCTTCATAAGAACTCTGAAACGGCTGAGATATTGAACCGTAAAATTCTTGATTCGGAAAAAGAAAGGAAAGCTATTTCAGGCATACAGAAACTGGCACGCGAACGAGCTAAAAAAGTGAGCCTGCACAATAAAAAATTACGTGATTGTAAGATCCATCTTACTTCCAACGATGAACGCAAGCTGGAATCGACCATCTTTATTACGGAAGGGGACTCGGCAAGCGGTTCCATCACCAAGTCGCGCGATGTGAATATTCAGGCTGTTTTTAGCCTGAAGGGCAAGCCCCTCAATTGTTTCGGGCTAACTAAAAAAATTGTATACGAAAATGAAGAATTTAACCTCCTGCAGGCAGCCCTGAATATCGAAGAAGATATCGATAGCCTCAGGTATCACAACGTGGTAGTTGCCACCGATGCCGATGTTGACGGAATGCATATCCGGTTGTTGTTGCTTACATTTTTTCTGCAGTTCTTTCCCGAACTGGTCAGAAGAGGACATGTGTATATACTCCAAACACCCCTCTTCAGAGTCAGAAATAAAAAGAATACGATTTACTGTTATAGCGAAGAGGAAAAACTGGCAGCAATTGATAAGTTGGGAACCAATCCTGAGATCACCCGTTTTAAGGGCCTCGGAGAAATATCTCCCGAAGAATTCAAACATTTTATCGGGAAGGATATGCGCCTTGAACCGGTAACGCTGAAAAAAGAGGATACGATTAACCAGCTATTGCCCTTTTATATGGGTAAAAACACACCGGAACGCCAGGAATTTATTATTGATAACCTGCATGTGGAAGAAGATCTAGCAGAAGCTTAATTATAACAGAAGGTAAACTATATGAGTCAGGACGAGTTGGATAGAATAGAGGATATACCTGAGGAAGAAGCGCCGAAAGCGTCGGAGTTGGCCGATCATCAGAAGTCGACGCATGTTACCAAATTGTCGGGAATGTACCAGGACTGGTTTCTCGATTATGCCTCCTATGTTATACTGGAACGGGCGGTTCCCCATATCGATGATGGCTTAAAACCGGTGCAGCGGAGGATACTGCATGCCATGCGCCGGTTGGATGACGGACGTTACAACAAGGTGGCCAATATCATAGGGTATACCATGCAGTATCATCCCCATGGCGATGCTTCCATTTGTGATGCACTGGTACAGATAGGACAGAAAGATCTGCTGATCGACACACAGGGTAACTGGGGTAACATTCTTACCGGCGATAGTGCTGCAGCAGCACGTTATATTGAAGCCCGTCTGACAAAATTTGCCCTTGAAGTGATTTTCAATCCGAAAACTACATCCTGGAAACTTTCCTATGACGGTCGAAATAAGGAACCCATAACACTTCCTGTTAAATTTCCTTTACTGCTTGTTCAGGGAGTTGAAGGTATTGCCGTTGGGCTGGCTTCAAAAATACTGCCCCACAATTTTAATGAAGTGATCGATGCCTGCATAGCCTACCTTGAAGGAAAGAGTTTTACACTCTATCCCGATTTACCCACCGGGGGCATGATAGAAGTTATAAAATACAATGATGGACTTCGGGGCGGGGTTATAAAAAACAGGGCAAAAATATCGAAGATCGATAATAAAACCCTTGCTATAACTGAAGTCCCGTTTGGGCGGACAACAACATCACTTATCGATACGATTATAAAAGCGAATGAGAAGGGTAAAATAAAGATCAAAAAGATCGACGATAATACAGCGGAAAATGTTGAAGTTCTTATACATCTCGCACCGGGAGTATCGCCCGATAAAACTATAGACGCTCTTTATGCCTTTACCGATTGCGAAACTTCCATATCGCCCAATGCCTGCATTATTGAAAATAAAAAACCCTATTTTTTGCCGGTATCCAAAATTCTGAAACATTCAGCTGATAATACCCTGAAGTTGTTGAAGTTGGAGCTGGAAATTAAATTGGGCGAACTGGGGGAAGAGTGGCATGAATATTCGCTGGAGAAAATATTCATTGAAAATGAGCTCTATGAGAATATAAAAACCTGTAGGACTGAAGAGGAAATTCTGGAAACAATCGATGAGAGTCTGAAACCTTTCGTAAAAAAACTCCGGCGTGAGGTGACGCACGACGATCTGGTCCGCTTGTCGAATATACCTATTAAGCGCATTTCGAAGTACAGTTCTTTTAAGGCTGATGAACACATAAAAGGCATTGAGGCTGAAATGGATGAAATAAAAAATCACATCGCTCACATTGTACCTTACACTATCAACTATTTCAGGCAAATAAAGAAAAAGTACGGCAAAGCGCGCGTGCGAAAAACAGAAATCAGAAGTTTCGATACCATAGAGGCAACCCATGTTGTGGTTGCGAATGAAAAATTATATATGAACCGTGCGGAAGGTTTTATAGGCACAGGATTGCGAAAGGAAGAATTTGTAAGCGACTGCTCAGATATTGATGACATTATTGTAATACGCGGCGATGGCAAATATATGATCACGAAAGCTGCCGATAAAGCTTTTGTGGGAAAGGGAATTATACATGCTGCTGTTTTCAGAAAAAACGATAACCGTACCATTTATAATGTGGTTTACCGCGATGGACCCAACGGAGTTATTATGGCCAAACGGTTTGCGATTACAGGCCTTACTCGCGATAAGGAATATGATCTGACAAAGGGTAAAAATGGTTCAAAGATCCTGCACCTGACAGTTAATCCGAATGGTGAGGCTGAGATTATTAAGGTTACACATAAACCCCGTCCCCGCTTGCGCAATTTGCATATCGACTTTGATTTCAGCCAGCTGGCTATTAAAGGCAAGAACTCGATAGGAAATATCCTGACACGTTATGCGGTGCATAAGATAGATCTGAAAGAAAAGATTGGTTCCACTCTGGGAGGTCAGAAGATCTGGTTCGATTATGAAGTTCAGCGGTTAAACACAGAAGCAAGAGGGGAATTTATCGAAGAATTTCAGACTGTTGACAGGATAATCGTATTCTATTCATCGGGCATTTGCTGCACCTATAAACCTGAACTTGCCACTCACTTTAATGAAGGTATTGTAAGCATTCGGAAATTCGATGAGCAGCGCATATATACCGTGGTATATTATGATCTCGATCAGGAATACCATTATATTAAACGGTTTGTAGCCGATATCAATGGCAAGCCGCAGAATTACCTTCCTGAGGATGCGAAGTGTGAATTTGTACATATGAGTATCGAAGAATTTCCAAGACTTCAGCTGCATTTTGGAGGAAAGCATAAGAACCGGAAACCGGAAGAAATCGACGTGGAATCGTTTATTGCAGTGAAAGGCTTTAAAGCAAAAGGCAAGCGTTTATCGGGCTATGAGATAAAAAAAGTGGAGGAACTGGAACCTGTAAGAATGAAGAAGGATAAAGTTCCAGAGATTATTGAAGATGAAATCGTGCCGGCAGAGGAGGAAGTTATAGAGGTCATTGAAGATGAAACAGTGCCAGAAGAGGAAGAAGTTATGGAGGTTATTGAAGATAAGACTGTCCCTGCAGAAGAAGAAGCTATGGAGATCATCGAAGAGGAAGCTGAAAAGACTAAAGAAGTGGAACTGATTATCGAAAAGAAGAAGGACGAGCCACTGGTAGATGATGCCATGGACGAGGAAGATAAAAGCAGGGATCGGGAAAAAGAAGAAAAGAGGGGAGAGCAAATGACACTTGAGTTTTAGGGTAATTTATAATATTCCTGTTAGGGCGAATAATTAAAATAATTTGTATTGCGCAACTTTTTGTACGAATATAACATCATACTTACAGAAATTACTTTATCAGTTTTTATAAGAAATAGGATTAACAAATTCTTATTCGCATGAAAACTCCCTTATTTCTGTTTTTGCTGCTTGCCACCCAACAGATATTCGGCGATTATATTGATACAACATATTATGATACAATTACCTTCGAAACCTCCTATGCTTATCTGGTAATCGACACTTCTGATGAATGTATATGGCAGATAGCCCGGCCCAATAAAACTTATTTGAATACTGCATTTTCCGGCGATAAAGTAATTATTACAGATTCTATACATTCTTATCCTGCAAATAACTACTCGTATTTTGATTTAAAGATTGGTGAGTTCAATTGTCCCTATTATTATTTTAGTTACTGTATTGAGTTTAACCATAAGTTCGATACTGACACACTGTTTGATGGTGGTTATATAACCATATCCCATGACAATGGCGAAACATGGACGAATGTTTTTCAGGATGAGAGTAATTATTATGATTATGGATCTCCATATCTTGCATTTCATGAAGATTCAATAGATTTTGGGATAGATACGCTTATAAATGGTGAATTAGGTTTTTCAGGTAGATCGACCGATTGGCTAAATACCAAACTGGAATGGATAGCAACTCTTGTATATCCTGATAAAGATTACACCTATATAGAAGATACTATAATTCTACGTTTTAATTTTATAAGTGACAACAATGAATCTGGTAAAGAAGGATGGATGATCGATGATATAACCATTTATTCGATCATTTTCGCTATAGGAGGTTCAGTAAGGGATTTTGGTGATAATGATTTAATTAAGTTATATCCGAATCCTACCGGCAGTTATATTATTATAGAGCTGAACCAAACCTATCAGGATATTCAGGTTGAATTCATCAATCTACAGGGTGAAATCCTCACTAATTCTCAATTTTATAAATCAGATCATATACAATTACAAAACGACAGCCAGCTTGAAGGTCTTTATTTTTTAAGGATCACGTTGAACCATAAAACAGTTATAGTAAAAAGAGTGCTTCTAAGTAAATAATCAGGTGGAAATCTTTCGATAAAATCGGCGGATTTAAACAAACCAGGTAGTATATTGTTATTTATTAT
>CAZMVE010000133.1:0-3618 GCA_964569585.1 uncultured Bacteroidales bacterium
AGTGTAGAATCATCAATAACATCCCATTCATATACTATACGAGCATCCGAATCGGTAACATAGAGTTTTGTTTCATCGGGAGAAAATGCAATTCCATTGGGCCGTTCAAGTGTACTGTCCAACAATTGGACTTCCCCCTGAAGATTCAATCTGAAAATCCCGTTAAAACTCAATTCTGGAGTTCCCTGCTGATCATTTAATCCGTAAGGCGGATCGGTAAAGAAAACGGAACCATCGGAATGAAGCGTCAGATCATTGGGACTGTTCAACCTGTCACCATTATAGTGTGTGGCAATGGGCACGATAGTTCCACTCTCTTCCAGTCGGGCAACCTGTCGCGGTCCGTGCTGGGCAAGCAGTAAGTATCCATCTGCATCGATTGCCAGCCCATTAGAATTGCCGGAAGGTTCAAGGTATATTGAAGTACCCGATCCCTCTGTCCACAAATAAACACGGTCAGCCGGAATATCACTGAATAGTAAACCCTCGCCGTCTTTCCATACTGGTCCCTCAACAAATTGAAATCCTTCGGCAATTTTTTCAACTACAGGATCAGTAAGAATTTGAGAGGTTACCATTGTTGAAAAACCATTCACCGCAGCGAAGAGAAAAAATACACGTCGGATCATTGCAGAAAAAATTTTAAATTACTGTTCAAAATTGCCAAATAATGAAGAATAAAACCAGTATGCGACAAAGATTTTATGTAGACTTTAAACCTTTTGTTTAATATATTGTTTCTTGAGTATAAACAAAATAGTAATACAATGAAGTTAATTATTCTTATACTTGGAATTATGGTCACGTTTTTTACTGCTTCAGGGCAAACCGGATCGATATATGATTATAAGGTTACTACTATCACTGGCGATGAATTCGACCTATCTCAATTAAAAGGTAAGAAGGTACTGATAGTGAATACTGCATCCAAATGCGGATTCACACCTCAGTATGATGAATTGCAGGAACTATACGAAAAATACAGGAATAGTAACTTTATTATCATTGGTTTTCCTGCCAACAATTTTTTGCATCAGGAACCCGGCTCAAATGAAGAAATAGCTACTTTTTGCAAAATAAATTATGGTGTAACCTTTCCCATGATGGAAAAAATTTCGGTAAAGGGTAACGACATTCATCCATTGTATAGCTACCTGACACAAAAATCGGAAAATGGAGTGCTGGATGTTTCCGTATCCTGGAATTTCCAGAAATTTATGATCGATGAAAATGGCCATGTTGTGGGTTATGCAAAACCTTCAACAAAACCTCTTTCTGATGAAATTGTCAATTGGATAGAAGGAAAGTAGCGATAAAGAAAACCATAGCAAATTCAGGTCTTTTAGTTTAATTCATCACAACAGATCAATTTTCCCGGACGCTATATTACCTCCGTAACGTATCTGAATAATATAGAAACCTCCAGGCATCTGTAAATCAATGTTTTCACAGAATAAATCTTCGGTCTTATTCCGTGTAAATTTGAGAATTTCCCTTCCCTGCAAATCAAGCATTGTCATGGTCAGTTCACCAAGATATTTACTATAAAACTCGACAGAAACACTGTTTGACGAGGGATTCGGAAAAAGATTTAATTGCACCTGATAGTTTTGTCCGGGAATATCAAGACTGTTTATTGGTATGTCTGATACAAGTTTCACAGCACCAAAATCGTTGGCGTTTTTCCAGTGATCGTTGTAAGCAGCTGCAGTAACAGCAACCGATCCCATAAAATTATCACGAACTGTTGAACCTGGATCAACTTCCGGTTCATCGTCATCATTAATGGCCAATGAAAGGCCCAGTACCTTGTCAGGTAAAAGCGTAACCCTCGATCCTTCAATATTTTCCGGCGAATAACTATCATCATATACCATCAGTGAGAATTCCCATATGGAAAAATTGCCCTCTTTTCGGAGGATAAAATCCGGGAAATGATCGGTATAATCACAAGTTATAGCATCGCCCCAATTTGTGCCAGCTAAATCTTCGACAATAAAATCCTGGTTTGTATTACCTGTTTCGGGGAATGCTGTAAAAATGTGATAGGCAAAGGCATTTTCGGCGTTAATCCCAAGCGATTGCTCATTATTGGCAGTTCCATCAAAAACATGATATCCCCCTGACTTATCCTCATCGATAAATACTTCAAACATATCGAAATTATATATGGCAGCTGTCTCATTCGGTATGTATGCATCCGATATTACATCATCATTAATCTCAAGAAGAAAGTACAGCAGGTTCGTAGCGGACGACCATACCACTTTATATCGTCCGTAAAGGTCGCTTGAATCGAGAGAAGTACCATAGGGAATCCACACCTGATCAATTACCTGCCAATTGGCCTCTGCCCAGCATTCGTCATTACCGATTCCATCAAATACCGGAGTCGATACAACATTCCCGGCATAAATCGTATCATCCTGTGCCTTTATGCCGTAGACCGAACCAAAAGTATCAGTGTTGCCCAAAATATTGGAGATGACCAGAAGGATCAAAATCGGGCATCTTCGAAGTATATTATTTTTATTCATGGAAATAGTGATTTAAAATTCTTTGTAAAGTATGGAATAAAATTATTGAATAGGTTAAGATCGCTTAAAATATACCTGAAGTATTATTCATTGATTAAGCCATTGTAAAATAACTTTAGATTCAATTTTTATTAACCTTAGCATAGTGGTAGACCATATCTAAAAGTTTTTGGGCCTTAAACGGCTTTGCAATATAATCGATAAAGTTGTGCTGTAATATTTCTTCTCTGTTCTGTTCCTGAGCATAAGCTGTTACAGCAATTATTGGCAAATTATCGTTATATTGCCTGATTAATTCCGCAGCACGAATACCGTTCATTTCAGGCATTTTAATATCCATTAATACAAGAAAAACATCTTTATCTTCCTGTTCTTTAACCATTTTTAAAGCCTCCAGTCCATTCTTAGCCCACAGAATATTGACCTTTGTTTTTTGTAAAATTCTTTCAATTAATATATAGTTGGCTGTTTCATCTTCTGCTACTATAATTGTTCTGTTTTCCAGCGATGGATTTTCTATCGTAATGTTCTTACTTTTCTTTGATAAATTAGCTTTAACACCATCTTTTGCCGGATGGTTCGAGAAAGTAAAAAAGAAAGTCGTTCCCTCTCCTATTTTTGAATTAAGCCACATCTTACCTCCCATAATTTCTACCAGCCTATTGCTAATTGAAAGACCAATCCCTGCCCCTCTATACAACTGGTTTTCTCCCTTATCGATTTTATTGAAGGAGCTAAAAATATTTTCATACTCTGATTCTGCTATTCCAATACCAGTATCTTTTACGAAGAAAATAATATCAGTATTCTTCTTTTTATAACCGAATTTAATACTACCATTTTCAGTGTATTTATAAGCATTGTTTATCAGGTTTACAAATACTTGTCTGAAGCGGGTAGCATCGTTATAGAACATCAGTTCCTTATCGGATTTATTTTTGAAACTTACCTCCAGATTCTTTATATTGTTAAGATGAAAATAGCTTTCAAGTTCAGTTAAAATTTTTGTAATACTAAACGATTTATTTTTCAACTTCAGCTGATTTGTCTCAATTAATGATATCTCCAGAATATCATTAAT
>CAZMVE010000133.1:3718-7546 GCA_964569585.1 uncultured Bacteroidales bacterium
CCGGGATCGATATTGGTATAAGTCGCTTGATGGTGATTGCCCACCACATGCCATTTCGATTCGAATCCTTCAAGAGTATATTCGTACAAATTATTTTGACTATTCAGATAATTCAATGCTGCATACTGGATAATAAAATCGGATTGCTTATATGATAAAACAATTTCAGATAAAAGATTAATATCCTTCTCCAACTCAAGATATTCAACTTCATTATCGTTCAAATTTAGTAACCGGAAATCTGTCAGTACAATTTCGGGTTGAATTGGATTGTTGCGTAAACTATCGGGATGAAACCATGTAAATCCTTTCGACCCCCCGAAATACAGATTTCCATGTTCATCAGTATAAGTGGAACGTCGAACAAACTCATTACCCTGCAGGCCATCGACGGCAAAATAATTTTGAACCACCATATTTTTTGAAAGGTTTACTCCTGATCCAAATTTTGTTAAACCATTATTTGTGCTTAACCAGAGATTCCCCTTATTGTCCTCATTTATTGCCAGTATTGCATTGCTTGGTAAACCTTGCCTAGTTGTAAAGTGTTGGAATGATTTGGTATTCCTGTTGAAGTAATCTAAACCGATGGAAGTTGCAATCCATAGATTCTTGCGGCTATCTTCATAAATATCGATAATATTTCCGCTGCTAACTGAAGTTGAATCGTTCTCATTATTTACATAATGAGTAAAGGTTTCTGTTGAATAATCGAAAACATCCAGGGCATGGTATACTGAAATAAAAAGTTCTCCATAGGATGTCTCACAAATATCGTTTACTGCATTATGGGAAATGCTGTTCGGATTGTCAGGTTCGGGAACATAAGCAGTAAATAATCCCGTATTGTAATTATACTTGTTCAAACCACCTCCGTTTGTCCCAATCCATAGATTACCTCTGCTATCCTCAAAAATGACAAAAATATTATTACTGTTAATCGACCCTCGTTTATTTTGATCAACCTGAAAACGTCTAAAGTCCTGCTGATTATAATTATACAAATTTAATCCTCCTGCCCAGGTTCCTATCCAGAAGTTACCACGCGAATCCTTTAAGGAAGATATAACACCGTTTGCTCCTAAGGAGCGTATGTTTTCTTTCTGGTGAAGGTATGTTTTAAAATTACCCGTTCTCCGATCCAACAGGCATAAACCCTCTTCAGTTCCAATCCATAAAAAATATCCATCCTCAAGAAAACAATTAACAACATTGTTGTGCAATGAATTCTCATTCCCAGGAATGTGCTTTACCACATTGAATTTTTTCATCATCGGACTATAATAATTGATACCTCCGGCAAAAGTCCCAATCCAGATACCCCCATCCCTGTCCTGCAGTATTGATGAAATTGAATTATCACTTAGGTTGTTAGGATCATCTGATGAATTTCGGTAGTTATATACGGGAATAAAATTGATATCCTTAGCGCTATTCAGATTAAGTAACGAAATCCCCATCCCCATGCTGTTTCCTATCCAAAGCGTATTAAATTGATCAATTAGCAGACAATTGTTTCGTGAATCGATAACATGTTTGAATTGAGCCTGCATGGGATCATTCTTTTCCAGGAGCAGGATATCCACTCCTGTATCGCTAAGTCCTACGCAAATCCTGCCCTCGCTATCCTGTATCAGACTTGCAATATGATTTCCTGATATTGAATTATCTCTTTCATTTGCATTGTACCGATAAAAAGTACCTGTTTTCCTATTAAAATAATTCAATCCGTTTTGTGTGGCAATCCATAAGTTGTTATCCCCGTCCTCCATGCACATAGACACCTGATTAAAACTTAATGAAGATGAATCTCCCGGGACATTCCGGAAGTTAACCATTGTACTATCTGCTTCATTATATCGGTAAATTCCTGAGTAACTTGAGAACCAAACAATACCCTCGTGGTCTTTTATTACATGAGTAACTCTAACCTTGCTGAGGTAAGGTAAACGACTGATACTATTATTTTCCAGATTAAATATACTGACCCCTTGTTCAGTACAAATCCAGAGTTCCTTGTCTGATCGTTCTGCAATATAAGTAACAGCTCCATGAATAAGAGAATTTGTTTCCAATGGATCAGCCTTAAAGACTTTAATAGAATGACCATCGTACTTGTTCAAACCATCGCCTGTCCCAAACCAGATAAAACCCATCTTATCTTGGTAAATACATCTTACCCAGCTGGACGATAAACCATCTTCAGTAGTAATATGCGAGAATTTCAGAGGTATAGGTTGTGAAAAGCTACATATTGTACTGACTAAAAATATAATGGAAACAACATATATGCGCATAATATAAAATGTGTTCCGCAATAAATATATAAATTATTAAAAGATTGAGAAGAAGAATTTTAATCAGGTTCTTAACATATTTATAACATTAATTTACCGATCTGCTTTTAGAAAAAGAATATTTTAAATAACTCAACTTGTAAACTCCATAAAATAAATGTTTTAGCAAATATTTATAATAAGAAAATATAACGTACACACTGTAATAAGTTTCAGATATCGAAAAAAAAACGATATTTAGATCAAATTTGTATATACTTTTCACATGTCTTTATTCTGGTAAATACATGCTTATAAATTAGCCGAAGGACATAGCCACTGAAAAATGGAAATTACAATTAAAGAGGTTAGCAACAAAAAGGATCTGAGAATTTTCATACAATTGCCAGTAAAAATCCACAAAGGACATAAAAATTGGGTACCTCCTGTATATATAGACGACCGTGTGTTTTTTAATCCTCAAAAAAACATATCTTTTGCTCACTGTGATACAATTCTTCTCCTTGCCTATAAAGAGAATAAGCCAGTAGGCAGAATTATGGGAATAATTAATCATAAGTACAATACTCCAAATAATCTGAAGGAGGGCCGTTTCTGTTTTATAGAAACCTATAATGACTATCCTGTGGCAGAACAGCTTATCAGATCAATTGAAGCCTGGGCCAGTCAAAAAGGAATGACTTCACTGGTTGGTCCGCTGGGATTTTCCGATAAAGATCCACAAGGTCTTCTTTTTGAAGGTTACGATGAGCCTGTATCACTGTCTACTATTTGCAATTTCCCCTATATGGTCGACTTTGTCGGGAAAGCTGGTTACACAAAAAAAGTCGATCTGTTTGTTTACAAACTGGACATTAAGAAAGAAATTCCTGAGTTTTTCAAAAAGATACATGAACGGGCATCCAATAATAATCATGACTTAAAACTCATAAATTTCCGCACACGAAAGGAAATGAAAAAATTTGTTCGACCCGTATTTGAACTGGTAAATGAAACCTTTGGTGAAATTTATGCCTTTGCTCCCTTAACGGAAAAAGAAATGACGGAATTTGCCAATCGTTTTTTAATTCTTATGGATCCCCGCTTTCTTAAGCTTGTTAAAAATGATAAGCAGGAAGTGATTGCTTTTGTTCTGGGAATGTCGGACATAAGTGTTGGATTGCAAAAGTGTAAAGGCAGACTTATACCTTTTGGTATTCTGCGTGTATTGCTTGCACAGAGGCGTACCAAACAATTGAATCTGTTGCTGGGAGGCATTAAACCCAAATACCGTAATAAAGGTGTTGATAGTATGTTAGGTATCAGCCTTATTGATGAGGCTCAAAAAGCCGGCATGAAAGTAATTGACAGCCATCTTGAACTGGAAACCAATACCCGGATGCGGGCTGAAATGGAAAAGATGGGTGGAGTAGTATACAAACGTTTCAGAATTTTCCATAAAGTACTTTAGTACCGGCTCATAAAAAGTTTAAATCGTTAACTTTGGTTTCAAACATCGACCCCAATGAAAACTGTACTCATTACAGGAGCT
>CAZMVE010000134.1:0-7526 GCA_964569585.1 uncultured Bacteroidales bacterium
AAAATGAATTTACTGCCTTCACCGGGCTGGCTTTCAGCATGAATAGTACCGCCATCTCGTTCTATAAAATCTTTACAAATAATTAATCCCAGTCTGGTACCTTTTTCATCAGCAGTAACCCTTTCTGAATGATGCTCGTCGATGTGAAACAATTTTGATACTACCTCCGATTCCATACCAACACCACTATCGATAATATTTACTTCGGCAGTTTTATTCTTTTTATCCCCGGTTAATCGGGCTGATATACCAATACTACCTCCTGCGGGTGAAAATTTTATGGCATTCGAAAGCAGGTTCCTGATAATGGTTGAAAGCATCTGCCAGTCGGCCCATACCGTGATGTCATGAGGTACCTCACAACTTACAGTAATATTTTTCTCTTCAGCTACGCTGCCCATTAAAGATACAGATTCCGCAACCAGTTGTTCCAGGCTTATCACCTCGGGATTGTAGGTAATTAATTTCCGTTGAGTAAGCGCTCATGTCAGTAAATTTTCCAGTAAAGCATGCGCATTTTTTGTAGCCTGATGAATGGCTTCGATCATTTTCTTTTGTTTTGCCGCATCGTATTTCCCGGCATTCTTTGTCAGCAGATCAGAAAAACCCAGTATCAGGTTAAACGGACTTTTCAGATCATGGGCAATAATAGAGAAGAGCTTATCCTTGGTAGCATTACTCTCTTTCAGTTCGGCCTCCGATTGTTTCAGATCCTCTTCTGTTTTTAAACGCTCTATTTCGGCCGATACCCTTGCCCAGATAATCTTTAAAATATCCTTTGCATAGGAAGGTATTATAAGTTTTTTGCGCGAAACGGTACAAATAACGCCATTTGCTTCTCCCTCTTTATTGTATAAGGCTGTTCCTATATAGCCCTCAGCGCTTAAATCGACAAGGATCTTATCTTTCGGAAATAAGTTAATTACATCTTTATCGAATTCGCAATACCCCTTCCGGATAATGATATCGCAGGGCGACCCTGCCAGATCGTAAGAAAAATCCTGTGATATTTTTCCATCAAGATATAAGGGAACGGCTTTTATTCTTTCATTTTCAACCATTCTTCCTATCAGAACACATTCGGCTCCCAGCCATTCCGACAAGCGAAGGACAATATTATCGAAAAAATCCTGTCCGGTTTTTCCAGCCGCCGCTTCCACAAGTGAATGCATTAGTTTCTCACTTCTCTGGTCGGCTTTTTCATTAGTCCGTATTTTATCTTCCAGTATCTTTATCTCCTTTTGTTTTCTTTCCAGCTCCAACCGAAGTATTGAGGCTTCCTCTGTGCTATCTTTAGCTATTGTTTTTGAATTCATATTATAGTATAATATATTAATAAAATCTGGTTATAGTAAGGGATGCCTGGGACAGAAGATTGTAATTTTTAATGATATCCCTCACCTGTTCCGGTGCACTTCAACATTAAAAATGATATAAACCAGGTGATCCTATCCCATTCTTCGGGAGATGAATGGATGAATCGATAAATTTAAGATTATGAGCAGGCATAGGCTGTGTTTTCGGTATTCTTTCTTTCAGAGTTAGTTCTTTTTACACCTGTCTTTTAATACTAAACAGGAAATAGTATTTTTATCCGGCAGAAACATTTTGGTTAACCGGATATTTATAATTAATTGAAGCTTCACATTTGGAAACGCTATTAACCGTATGGATAAAAAAATTCATCGCACCTACAACTACCTTAACCATCTTATAAAATCGAAGCACCGAAAAAGCCACGGTATTCATTCGCCTTTCATTTATGAGTTCGTCAGCCAGGTGGTGTACGACCGAAAATTGTATCCGGAATATACGGATATCCGCAACATACGGAACGAATTAAAGAATTCCGGGGAAGTACTGCCGGTGAAAAACATGGGTGCAAGATCGAACCGGTTTACTGGTGATTCGCGCAGTGTTAAGGATTTGGTAAGTCTGTCGTCGGTACAACCCAGGATTGGTGAATTACTCTTCAGAATGACCCGACATTACAAACCTTCAACCATTATTGAACTGGGGACTTCCATCGGCCTGAGTACACTGTACCTCGCAAAAGGAGCCCCCGATGCACAAGTAGTGACGGTTGAAGGCAATAAGGAAAGTTGTGAATTTGTCCGGTCTCTTTTTAAAAAATACAAAGCCGTCAATATTAAGGCCATCAACGGAATGTTCGACGACTATCTCTCCTACTTTAAAGATAACTATCCTTCGCCCGGACTGGTGTTTATCGACGGAAATCATACCCATGAAGCTACGCTCCGGTATTTTCGCCATTTCGCAAGCCTGATGGAAGAAGGTTTTATCATTATCGACGATATTAATTGGTCGGACGAAATGCGGAAAGCCTGGAAAGAAATAACGTTGACCACAAGTAATAGGGTAACTCTAGATCTGTTTTTCATGGGAATTGTCATCTTTCGCAAATCAATAACTCCGGGTCATTTTCTTATTCGCTTATAGGAAACACAATATTATTATGAATCAGATACTTATAAAATGGTTCATAAATAAGAATCTCATATAATAAAAAAGGCCGCTGTTTTGCGGCCTCTCTTCCTAATGAACTTAACCCTATAGTAACAATCAACACAAACTACATTCCTTTAATTTGCCGGTGGTTCAAGCAGCTCAAAAAACTGATCAAGCTTGGGCAATACAATGATCTCCGTTCTCCGGTTTGCAGCTTTACCTTCTGTTGTTGTATTTACTGCCTTTGGCACATATTCTGACCTTCCTCCGGCGGTCATTCTCTCCAGACTGATGTTATGTTTGGTCTGCAGGTACCTGACCACCGTCGTAGCACGTTTTACGCTTAAATCCCAGTTATCCGCCATACAGGCTGTTAAAATCGGAACATTATCGGTATGACCCTCAACCAGTATATCCAGTTGTTTTTGATCTTTCAATACTTTTGCTATCTTTCCAAGCACTTCTTCGGCCCTCGGGCTGATCTCGTAGCTTCCCGATTTGAATAAGAGTTTATCCGAAATAGAGATATAAACAACTCCCTTTTTTACTTCGATTGTTACATCCTCATCGTTAATATCGGCAAGTGAACGTTTCAGGTTCATCACCAGTACTAGGTTGAGCGAATCTTTCTGGCGCATGGCCTGTGTGAGGTCCTTTATATACTTATTCTGATCGTTTATAGCCTCCAGAGATTTTCTAATATTATCGGCCCCGATTTTACTGACAACTGCCAGATCAGATAACCTGTCGAGCAGATTTGTATTGGTACTTTTAAAATATTCCAGCTGCTGTTCCAGCAAGGCAACCCGGTTCCGTTCATTTGCCAACTGGTTCTCCAGCTGGATAATTTCATTCGATAAATCCTTATTTTGTGCCAGAAGAACCGTATATCTCTGTTCACATTCGTCGAGATTCACGGCACATAGCTTCGACTTGTCCTGTTCCTGTATGAACATTCTCTTTCCCACACAGGAAGTAGAAAGCAAAATAACCAGTATGGAAAGGAAACTGTATTTTGTAAACATCATCATAGTATCTGTATGTTCCTGTGTTTCGAAATCCACCAATCTCCACATCTTATTCCTCAGTGTGGTCTTTGTTTCGTTATCCAATCTGTGAGCCGGCGTTTTCTTTCTGAATGGCCTCATTTTATAACTGCGTGACATTTTTTTAATGATTTAAGGTTTAACATCATAGTGTGCTTGTATGCATTTATTGTCGTATCGAAATTATTCCCTGGCCATTAGGAGCAGATGAAAATGAAGTTAAAATCCGATTAAATTTCAGAGTCATGGGATAAGCCATACCTGACCTACTCAACTAAAGAAAAGTCGTGAACAGAGTTCCAGATATTGTAAACAATTTTGTAACTTACCTACGCGGGAACAAAATCATATAGTATTAATATCATCGGATTATTCCATGCGGACAGGCGGTGAAAGCAGGAAATCTGATATCACAGTTTTCCGATCAGAAATACATGATAATGGGATTACTATTTTTAAAAAAGATGGAAGAGAAAAATCTATCCTTCATTAACTAAATAAAACCTACTATGCCAACAGAAAAAAAATTCAATGACAGATTAGTCATCGTATTGACGGTAATTCTCACTCTTTCACTGGCTTTTAATCTTATACTCGGTGTGAGCAAAAGCGGGAAAAAAGTACTGAGAAATGAGAATACGAAGCTGAATCAGCAGATTACCTGGTTTAAAGATGAACTGAATAAGTACCAGGGTATTTCGCAATCCATTGACCAGGTAATAAAAGATGCCAATCTTAAAATTGAAGCCAAAGAAAAAATGATTGCGGGTCTTATAATGAAAAGACAAAGAACTGAGCAGGAAAACAAAGTGTTAATTCATCAGATAGATTCGATAAAAGAACAATATCTGGTGGTAATTGATTCATTATTGGTGGAAAGTGAAAAGAATAAAGTAATCAACAACCGGATAGCCAGTCTGGAAGAAGTTGTTAACGATCTGAATAAAAAGATTGGCGTTGCCGGATGGCTTATAGCTGATAACTTCAGAGTAACACCCGTTAAAAAAACCGCTAATAATAAAAAGAATCCCACTGCACTTGTTAAGAGGGTGAATGAGTTTGAGGTATGTTTCGACATTCTGGAGAACAAGACCTCTAAGCCCGGACCCCGAAATATGTTTATTGTAATCACTTCTCCGGATGCCAGGGTAATTTACGATTCCCGTGCTGAAACAAAAACCTTTCATCATCCGGAGTATGACAAATTAGCCGAATGCTCCTTCACTGAGAGCATCAACTATAAAAACCAGAAACTATCGCACTGTATCTATTTAAATCCCGGAACGACCTTAACGGCCGGTTTATATGTTGCCGAATTATTTACTGAAGAAAACAAACTGGGGATGACTACTTTCTCGCTGAAATAATTATTTATAGAACTTGTAGCTGTTTATCCGACATCATTCTTTTATAAAAATTATACTGTGAACAATACATACATAGATTGTAGGTAATAATATGTTTATAAGAATTTCATCCGGTTCTTGTATAAAAAGGGAAAGTCAGATATTTTAATTTGTTAAACTAATCTAGGATTTTTAAAATGAAAAATAACCTTATAACTAAATTACTCATTTGCATTCTATTGTGCTCTTCTTTTTTCAGTACTGCAACGGTTGATGAAATTATACGGCGGAAAATCGAAAATCTCCCGATTCAACATGAATTAAACAGGAAATATGAGATTTATTGTATTCTTTCGGTAAGAGAAGTATATATTAAAAATGAGTTCGAACCTCTCTGGCAGAATAAAAAGGAAATAAACGACTTCCTCAGCATAATTGAAAAATGCGACGATGAGGGATTGAATCCAAACGATTATCACCTTGTAGATATTAAGGAGTTGATTCATAGTACCACTGCCGAAGAACAGGCAAACCTGGATATTATACTGACTGATGCCTTTTTATTATATACCTCGCATATTCTATCAGGAAAAACTAACCCGGTGACAATCGACGCTGAGTGGCATGTTCTGAAAACGGATAATAATCCGGTTAAATACATTGACGAAATAGAGAGTAAAGGCATCAGGAATATTATAGCAGAAATCCTGCCTAAGAATGAAAATTATGCTCTTCTTCAGGTGGAACTTAAAAAGTACAGAGCCATTGCCCGGAATGGAGGCTGGACTAAAATTGAAAAGGGACAAATTCTCAGACCGGGTATCAGCCATGAACATATTGTTCAGATCAGGAACCGTCTGACCATTACTGGTGATTACAACGGAGAAAATTTGAACTCAGAGTATTACGATGATACCCTGAAGTTGGCTGTAATAAATTTCCAGAAAAGGCACGGACTGGAAGCTATGGGTACCATTGGCAACGAAACCGTCGATGCTCTTTCGGTTCCGGTAGATGACAGAATTAAAAGTATTGAAGTCAATCTGGAAAGATTACGTTGGTTGCCACAGGAGGTTCCAAACTATTACATTATGGTCAACATCGTAAACTTTGAACTTGATGTAATCAGGGATAACAACATAGTGAAAAATCATAAAGTTATTGTCGGAAAACCATTCAGAAAAACACCTGTATTCTCCTCAACTATGCAATATCTGGTATTTAATCCTACATGGACTGTTCCTCCAACTATATTGAAAAATGACCTGATCCCCGAAGTCAGAAAAAACAAAGGCTACCTGATGCAAAAAAATATTTTTGTTTACGATGCCTCTGGCTCAAGGTTAAATCCTGATTCAATTGACTGGAAAAGTAACAAAGTATTTTCCTATACATACCGTCAGGAGCCTGGAAAACAAAATGCCCTGGGAGTAGTCAAATTCATGTTTCCGAACAGTTTTAATGTTTACCTGCACGATACGCCCAGCAAAGAATTATTTGAAAAAACTGAAAGAGCATTTAGCTCGGGATGCATCCGGGTTCAAAAACCGCTGGAACTGGCTGAATATTTATTACAGGATCAACCTCGATGGAATAAGAAGGCTGTACAAACTGTTGTTGAATCATCGGTAACACAAACTGTAATGTTAAATTCAAAACCTGAAGTTTACTTACTTTATCTTACATCCTGGGTTGATAAAGCCGGTCAGTTGAATTTCAGAAAGGATATTTACGAAAGAGATGATATCCTCTATAAAGCGTTAATAGCCAATCCTGTGTATGATTTAAATTGAATTCAGGTAGTGTGATTTAACAAGGTAGGACCTGTCGGGGTAGTAGATAAAAAGACAAGATCTGTTTTTTATCGTCTCAATAATAGCTGTACTTTTTGCAGGAGGAAGAGCCGGACACCCAAAACTTCTTCCCAGGCGTCCGTATTTGTTGATGAAACTTTGCGTTGCGTAGGGTGCGCTATGTATTACAATGGCTCTTTTTCTTGCATTATCATTAATTCCCGGCTCAATACCATCAAGTAATAGTGATAATCCGTATTTACCCTGATACGTAAATCCTGTAATATAGAAGCCCAGACTACTCATATTAGTTTTTGGAGTATTAGAAAATTTAATGGCATATTCTCCTCCTGAGTTCTTTCCATGCGAAACATAGGAATGATGGACAATTTGCATAGATTCAATATCTATAACCCAGAGTTTACATAATTTAGATGATAAGGAAAAATCTATCAGGGTTAAAAATTGTTGATTCTCCAACCTGTTTTCCTGTATCATTCTGTAATACCCAACCATGCCTCCGTAAAAAACCTTATAGGAGGGTTTAATCTCCTCAGGAGACAACTGATTGTATAATTTACTAATGCTTTCATTATAGTCTGAACGGATTAGCGGCGAATATAAGATGGTATCGTCGGATAACACGCTTGACAGAATGATGAATAATATTCCCGTTATAGTAATTAATCTCTTCTTAAAGGCAATACTAACAGGACCCAGCTTTATATTTGACATATTGATACAACTATACAATTATCATGATTTCCCATCTTGCATTTTCAATTCTGATGATCATGACTACCATACTATGTTTTAATCGCCGAAATATACTTACCGGACATTAAGACGGCTTAAGAACAGGATTAAAATAA
>CAZMVE010000135.1:0-2475 GCA_964569585.1 uncultured Bacteroidales bacterium
AATAAGTTTTGTTAAAAACAATTTTGAAAATTAGCTGTATTAACCATATCATAAAATATATCCAACGCTTTAGCGTATGAAGGAATATTTCAACCTGAAAATAAAACTGTTTTTTTATCATTGCATCATTATAGCCTATCATTTCCATTCCATTCATCGGGACGTAACATCCAACCCTCCAAAGATAAAGGGTCCTCCTTTTCGACTTCGTTTTGAGTATTTTCACATTCATCAATTACCTTTAACAAGTTTATTTTATTATCCGTTTCATTAGAGAATTCATAGGAATACGATGAAGTGATTACCGAACTGCCACTTTTATTTGATGTAGCATGCAGGGCAATTATTCCATCATCAGAGAACTCACAGGTGAGGGTAGTGCTATCGAATATAAGAATCAGTTTATCAGTTTTATCCGAAAGTGTCGGATCCTGAATCTTCATAACCATAGTATTATCGGGAGAAGCATCAAAACTGATAATTGTCTGTGCGTCGGCAATATGATATATGCCGAATATAACGATACTACAGAGTAGTCGCGTTAAAACTACAAATGTTTTCATGGTTCTGGTTTTGTTTGAAAGGTATTTTGCAGCTATTATGCCAAAAAAGACAAATAATTATCTATCTGGAAATTACATAAAGTACCGGTAATTCAGACAGCTTGAAAGTTGCCCGATTTTGAAGCACATACTGTTCGCCTACGGACATAGTTAGTTGCCCTTACTCTGTCGGACAATTATCTCATTACTTATTGTAACCTTTTCTTCCGATCGAATATCTAATAAGTGAAAACCAATAATTAATAATACTTTGGAATTACTTGAAGCATTGCCCGTAATTATTTTACTCTCAGCCATCATTATCTTGCTACAGATCGATAATCTTTTTCATTTGAACCTGAGGACAAGATAAATTACGGAAGTTTATAAAACCGGGCTGAAGACTATTACTATTTCGCCCTTGGGAGGATGTTGTGTATAATGTTCAATCATTTCCGAAAGATTTCCCCTTCGATTTTCTTCATGAATTTTAGATAATTCGCGGGAAATACAAACCCTGTGCGAGGGTGAAAAAACTTCTGCAAGTTGCGAAAGTGTCTTTACCAACCTAAATGGTGATTCGTACAGAATGATGGTCCGTTCTTCATTTTTCAGACTTTCCAGTCGTTTATTCCGGCCTTTTTTCTGGGGTAAAAAACCTTCAAATATAAACCTGTCGGAAGGAAAGCCCGAATTTACCAGAGCGGGAACAAATGCTGTAGCACCTGGTAAACATTCAACTTCTATTCCCTTTTCCACACAGGCACGAACAAGAAGAAATCCCGGATCGGAGATGGAAGGTGTACCGGCATCGCTGATCAATGCGATGTTCTTCCCTTGTTCCAGCAATGTCATATAATGTGCAAGCCGCTTATGTTCATTGAATTTATGAAACGATTCCACAGGTGTTTCAATACTATAGTGTTTCAGTAAGAAACCTGATTTTCGCGTATCCTCGGCCAGAATCAGGTCAGCTTCCTTTAATAACCTTATAGCACGGAGTGTGATATCTTCAAGATTTCCAATAGGTGTTGGAATAAGAAACAGCTTATTGCTCATTACGGCGTACAATTAATTTACGTCGGATCAATTCCAGGATTCGCTGTACATACACATCGTCCATATCCCATTCAAAGTTACCCTCAAGGTAATTATAGGCTTCAACAAAGCTACCTGCCGTATCGAGAACTTCCATGGTGCGCTCGAATTTTTCTTTATTTCCATTGAATAATTCATTGATAAGCTCAAATTTCTCATTGAGCCCTAAGGCACTATTGATGCTCCCGATAGGTTTTGTTTTATATTGTGAGGAAATATCTTCTTTCTTCGATTTTTCGGAAATTTCGTCGTTGAGTGTGGGATCCGAAGTTTGAAAACGATCGGACACTAATTTGCTTTTATTTTTCAATTTTTCTTTCTCTCTGGCTTCTGTGGCCAAATCTTCTTCAATCTTCTCGCGGATATTCTCTTTTGTCGGTTTTAAAAGCTTCTCTTTCGGTTCTGCTTCATTATCATCCTGCTTTACTGTATGATTTTCCTGCCTGATAGCCTGCTTTTTTAGCTCCGGTGAACGGTCAGTCTGAAGGGCTGAACGCAAATCTGTTGTCAGATCGTAGATGTTCCTGAGTTTCTCCAAAAGAAGGTCAATTTCAATAAAAGGTATATCATCCTGTTGCTCAAGTTTAGACGTAATATCTACAATTTCGCGGGCTTGCGAATGTAATACCTCTATAGTATTTTTAAATTCCATAAGGATCAATTTATTTTACAAACGTATAAATGTTTGGGATATTTCTCAACTTTAAACAGTTACAAGTATTAACCATTCAACTCTGATAAAAAAATACAGTATTCAAAGTTAATACGTAGTTGTATTAACTTGTACGATAATTAAGAACATAAGGGAATTACATTAATTTTGAAAAATAGTATT
>CAZMVE010000135.1:2575-7488 GCA_964569585.1 uncultured Bacteroidales bacterium
AAATAGTATTTGATCTATTCTTAAATATACTTGGTAAATTAAAATGCCTCAACTTACCCTAGAAAAAATAGCTGAAATTACTCATGGGCTGCTTACCGGCGATGGTACGCAACTAATTGAATCACTAGAAACCGATAGCCGGAATATAAATCAGGGTGAAAATAAATTATTCATTGCTATAAAAGGCCCGCGGCATGACGGCCATACCTACATCTCAGAACTGATTGATCAGGGTATTCTTAATTTCATTTCAGAACAAACCAATAGTTTAGAAAAAGCCGGTCGGAAAGCAAACTACATACAGGTTAAAAACAGTATTACTGCTCTTCAGCAACTTGCGGGCTGGTATCGTAAAAATCTCAGTATGCCGGTAGTTGCTGTAACCGGGAGTAATGGAAAAACAGTGGTTAAAGAATGGCTGGCCCAGTGCCTTTCACACTATTACGTGGTTGCCAGAAGTCCGAAAAGCTACAATTCTCAAATCGGTGTTCCTTTATCGCTATGGATGCTGAATCCAAAAGCCGACTGGTCGGTTATTGAAGCTGGTATATCAATGCCTGAAGAAATGGCCCGGCTCAGAATAATTGTTGCCCCCGACTTCGGTATTTTCACGAACGTGGGTCCGGCTCACCAGGAAAATTTTTCGAGTCTCGAAGAAAAGATACGGGAGAAGCTGCAGCTTTTCTCACATGCCCAAACCCTTTACTATTGTCGCGATCATGAATTGGTACATCGTATAATTGAGGAAGAAAATCTTGCCTGTAAAAAGGTTTTCTGGTCGGTAAAACACAAAGATGGTTTTCTTTATGTGCGAAGTATCCGTAAAAATGAAGAATTTACCCGAATCAACATTGAATGGAAAAAAAACAAGGTTTCATTAAACATACCTTTTACTGATGATGCTTCTGTTGAAAACTGCCTGCACATTGCCTGTTTTATGTTGCATCAGAAATTTACCATTGAACAAACCCAAAATGCATTAAGTCAGCTGAAACCAGTGGGTATGCGGCTCGAACTGGTCAGTGGCATAAAAAACAGTACGCTGATCAACGACAGTTACAACTCCGATCTTTTTTCCCTCCGTATCGCTCTCGATTTTCTATCGATACAGAAAAAGCATAGCAAACACGCACTGATCCTTTCCGATATCAAACAATCGGGGAAAAGCAATGAGGAACTCTACACCGAAGTAGTACAGCTAATAAAGTCGTATACTATCGATCAGTTTGTTGCGATAGGTCGCGAAATTACTGGATTTACAGGTTTGCCGGAAAATACACTCCGTTTTAAAACTACTACGGATCTGTTGAAAGCGCTACCGCAGATCGATTTCTCCAATCATACAGTTCTGATTAAAGGTGCCAGAGAATATGGATTTGAGCAGATCGTAGGTATGTTATCGGAGAAAAAACATACTACTATACTTGAGATCAACCTGAATAACCTTATCTATAACCTGAACTATTTCCGTGATTTACTTTTGCCAGGAACCGGTATTATGGCCATGGTTAAAGCACTGTCGTATGGAAGTGGAAGCAATGAAATCGCCAACTTATTGCAACATCAGAAAGTAGAATACCTGGGAGTTGCCTTTACCGACGAAGGCGTGGAATTGCGAAATGCCGGAATAACACTTCCCATCATGGTAATGGCCCCAACTGTTGAGAATTATGATAAGATTGTTGAATATGGTTTGGAACCTGAGATATTTAGCTTCAGCGGATTGTTTGCATTTTCGGAGGTATTGACGCATAACCAGTTGCCCAACTACCCGGTACACATTAAGATCGATACCGGCATGCACCGCTTAGGCTTTATGCCCGATGAAATCCAGACCCTGGCTGAAGAGCTTACGCGCCTGAAAAGTATCAGTGTAAAAGCCATATTTTCGCACCTCGCCGTGTCCGATAATCCCGACGAAGATGAATTTACACTCCAGCAAATAAAGCAATTTACAGAGATGTATAATTTCCTCTCTGAACAACTCAATTATAAACCCATGCGCCATATTCTCAATTCAGCCGGTATCGAACGTTTTCCGAAGGCTCATTTCGATATGGTTCGGTTGGGTATTGGCTTGCATGGTATTTCTTCTTTGGGAAAACCTTTACTACCTGTCAGTACCCTGAAAACCCGTATCGCACAGATAAAAAAAATTCCAGCCACCGACACGGTAGGGTACAACCGGCATGGTATTCTGACACGCGACTCGGAAATAGCCATCATTCCTATTGGCTATGCCGATGGACTCGACCGGAAGCTGGGAAACGGAAACGGACAGGTTATCCTGCACGATCAGAAAGTACCCTATGTTGGCGATATCTGTATGGATCTGAGCATGATCGATGTAACCGGCCTGGGTGCAAAG
This sequence comes from uncultured Bacteroidales bacterium, assembly GCA_964569585.1. GTDB lineage: Bacteria > Bacteroidota > Bacteroidia > Bacteroidales > UBA10428 > UBA10428. Next base: position 4,944 of record CAZMVE010000135.1, read on the forward strand.
GAGGGTGATGAAGTGGTTATTTTCGGTAAACAGAATCCGATTGAAAATCTCGCACAACAAGTGGGAACTATTCCCTACGAGATACTGACAAATGTATCATCACGGGTGAAGAGAATCTACATTAATGAATAAAGCCGTATTACCGTGAAAGATTCAGGAATGCATATTCTTCTTAGCCGGACCGACAGTATCGGAGATGTGGTATTGACCCTGCCCCTGACAGGACTGTTGAAAGAAAAATATCCCGATTGTAAAATAACTTTCCTGGGACGAACCTATACACGGGCCATTATCGAATTATCGAGGCATGTCGACCGGTTTGAGAACTGGGATGATTATGAAAAACTCCCGGCGCATGAGCATACAAAAAAAATCAGGGCACTTCAGGCTAATTGGATTGTGCATGTATTCCCGAATCCGAAAATTGCTGCAGTGGCAAAGAAAGCAGGAATTAAAAACCGGGTGGGCACATCGTACCGCACATTTCACTGGTTCACCTGTAACCGGCTCATTTCTTTCAGCCGCCGTAAATCGGATCTCCACGAAGCCCAGCTTAACTGTAAATTGTTGGCTCCGCTCGATATTGAAGTTCCTGAATTGCAAACTTTGGGCTCCTGTTATGGTTTCAAAAATCCTACGGAAGGACGGGAAAAAATATTACCGCTTCTCGATATAAAAAAGAAAAACATTGTACTGCATCCAAAATCGAAAGGCAGCGCCCGTGAATGGGGTACCGGTAATTTTGACCGTTTGATTGAGCTGCTCCCTGCTGATAAGTTCAGGATATTTATTTCCGGTACACAGGAAGAAGCCGGACAGATGAAAGAACTGCTGGAAAAACATAAGGAGAAGATTGTGGATATTACCGGCCGTTTTACCCTTCCGGAATTTATCACTTTCCTCTCTCTATCCGACGGTATTGTAGCTGCCAGTACAGGCCCCCTGCATATTGCTGCTGCCCTGGGGCGCACAGCAATTGGAATTTATCCGCCCATAAAACCCATGCACCCGGGCCGCTGGGCCCCTATCGGGGAAAATGTGCAAGTACTGATTAAAGAAGGTACATGCAACGATTGCCACAAAAGCAGGGATTGCCATTGTATGCGGGAAATTACTCCGGAGCAGGTGAAGAAGGCTTTACTAAATTCCTTTCCAGAGGAAGAGCAATGAAGGAAAGCTATTCGGTCATGGCTTATAATTGGAAAGTGAATTTATGAATCCATAAATTAATTAACTGAATTACCCTGTCAGAAAAAAAAAAGCCGGAAAAATATTCCGGCTTAAATAAATTATGAAGTGATCTTAATATTCCAGTCCAAAATAATCCATTACCTGATAGTAGTTATTGACATCAACTCCGGCTTGCGCTAATTTAGCTAATATACCTTGTTCACCCGATGTACTTTTCATTACGGTATTATCTGTTATCAGTAAAAATCTGTATTCTGTTAGGGCATTCGGATCCGTAACTCCTGTTGTCTGATAGGCATATAGAGTAAGTGTATTGAGAGCATAGGCATTTATAACATACTGTGTGTATGTTCCCCCATCAATCTCCCAAATAAAAGGTAATGAATACCACTGATCAGCATAATCCACATAGCAATATCCCAATACAGTACCATGATCCATAATGTCAGCATTTACAGCAGGCTCAGTCCAGCTGAAAACATTTGCAGTACGGCCCAGATATGTTCCTGCAACCCATGTAATATCTCCATACAATAAATTAACGATAACCACATTAGCATTTCCGTCGGCTCCATCGGCTCCGTCGGTTCCGTCGGTTCCGTTGGTTCCATTAATTCCATTAGTCCCGTCAATACCGTCAATACCATCAGCGCCAGCAGGACCTTGTGGACCTTCCGGACCTTCACAGCCAACTAGTCCTGCAACCAGGAATAATACAAATACATACAGTAATTTTGATTTGATTGTTTTCATAATTAAAAAATTTAATGAATAAAATGGTTAATTAGATAATATGTATAACTGTCATTTTTTCAACTTTCTTGTATTAATAATCTATAACATTCAATAAAAGAGCTTGTTTTTAAAGATAAGGAATAATGTTTTTCAATAAATTATTTTAGCTATTTATTTGTTAAGATTAAGATTTAAAGTAATTATAAACCTGATTTAAAAATAGTGGTCCTGAGGAGTTAAAGAACTGAAGAGGCGTGAAACAATTTATTGAACGAAATTTGTTCAATATTATCAATCATTAAAACATCGATAACTAATAGTAAATTCAAGAGATTCTTAATTTGCCTCAATTTAGATGAAATAGAATTTTTTTCTGCAAGATTTCTGGGGAATTGGAATGGTCGAAAAAAAATGCCATGTATAAAGTTACTTTATTTCATCTTCCCTATACAAGATATAGGAAAGAAATTCGTTTTCTTACAAATTCGCTATATCAAAATCAGTTATAAAGATGCATATGATCTATGAACACCTATAAGAAAATACAACCGCTACTGAAAAAAAACATCCAGGGAACTCTGATCATAGTATTTATTCTGGGAATAGGTACGATTAGTTA
>CAZMVE010000136.1:0-7225 GCA_964569585.1 uncultured Bacteroidales bacterium
ATGCAATTGCTGTAAGCATGGGTCCGGGATCCTATACCGGTCTGAGAATAGGAGTTTCCACGGCTAAAGGATTATGCTACGGAGCCGATCTTCCTCTTATTGCAATTCCAACCCTGGAGATCATGTGTTTTGGGATGCTCGAAAAATTTAAAGGAGAGGGGACTTTCTTAGAGGATGATTTGCTTTTCCTACCCATGATTGATGCTCGGAGAATGGAAGTTTATACGGCTGTTTTTAATAAAGATTGTGCTCCTGTAAAAAATACCTGTGCTTTAATTATAGAACCAACTTCTTTCGATGATTTGCTGCAGCAGAACAGATTAATTTTTTTTGGAGATGGAGCCGATAAACTTGCTGATACAATTATAAATCCAAATGCATGTTTTTTTATGAATTACAAACTGTCTTCAGTTCATATGACAGAATTGGCATATGCTCGTTTTAAGAATAAAGATTTTGTTGATGTAGCCTATTTTGAACCGTATTATCTTAAAGATTTTATTACCACCACACCGAAGAAAAAGTTGTTATAGATTATGGATTCGCTATGGATTTCAAACAAGCTTACTCATTTAAAACTGTATACGAAGTTGCGCAAATGAGATCTGAGAATCTGCATTCGCATTTACTAATATAAGCCGGCGTATCATCAAATATTATTCTAAAATAAAGAATTTACCTGGTAGATCCCAAATAGGAAAAATGGCTGCTCAGGATTAGTTAATTAGGGGATTTCCTTTATTTTTGTAGCAATTAAATAAGAAAATAATATATGGCAACAACAGCGGATATAAGGAACGGATTATGTATTGAATTTAACAATGATTTGTACACAATAGTAGATTTTCAGCATGTCAAACCAGGAAAGGGACCTGCATTTGTCCGTACCAAACTGAAAAATTTTAAAACGGGGAAAGTTATTGACAACACATTTTCTGCGGGGCATAGTATAAATGTTCAGCGTGTAGAGCGAAGACCCTATCAATATATTTATAATGATGATCTTGGATATCATTTCATGCATACCGAGACATTTGAACAAATCAGGTTGAATGCTGAAATGATATCTGCCCCGGATTTGCTTAAAGAAGGCCAGCTTGTTGAAGTACCCTACCATACCGAGACAGATACACCTTTGTCGTGCGATCTCCCTCCTTTTGTTGAACTTGAAATAATTTACACCGAACCCGGAGTTCGCGGAGATACAGCTTCTTCAACCGCATTAAAGCCGGCAACCCTTGAAACCAATGCCGTTGTACAGGTTCCTATCTTTATTAAACAGGGTGAAAAAATTCGTGTTGATACAAGAACTAAAACCTATTCCGAGAGAGTTAAAGAATAATTTTGTATTTTAATGCCAGTTTGAGAATACTGCATGACGGAAAAAGCCTCCATAAAACGACTGAAATTAACCACTTTTAAGCTTCGTTCGCTCTTAAATATAACTCGGGCTATTAACGATAATTTATCTCAGGAAGAGTTACTTACGCGGTACGAAAGCATTTTACGAAAAGACCTCAGTATTGGTAAATTAGTTCTTTTTAAACTCGAGGAAGGATGGAAATGTATTCTCAGTGCCGGAATTTCCGATCGGACATTGCAGGAGATTGATGTCGAGAAGGATCTGATGCCTTTTGATGAAATAGAATCTGTTTCCACTTCATCATCAACCATTTTATCGAATTATGATATTGTTATTCCTGTTATTCACAACGGGAAGCATATAGCCTTTGTTCTAATAGGGGATATTTATGAGGGAGAAGGAGTTAGTCCCACCATTAAACATTTGAATTTTATTCAAACCTTATCCAATATCATTATCGTAGCTATCGAGAATATCCGACTGTTTAAGGAGAGTCTCCAACAGGAAGCTATGAAGAAGGAACTTGAGCTGGCATCGAAAATGCAAAACATGCTGATACCACATACATCAGCACTACCAAATAATGATCGTATCAGGATAACAGCTTTCTATCATCCGCATCTTGAGGTGGGTGGCGACTATTATGATTACCTGGAACTAAGTAAGGACGAAATTGGTTTTTGTATTTCCGATGTTTCAGGAAAGGGAATGTCGGCGGCTTTGCTGATGTCTAATTTCCAGGCGAATTTGAGAGCTCTATTCACTCACGAAATATCTCTTAAGGCACTTATTGAGAAACTAAATGAGAGAGTTTTGAATTCAACGAATGGAGAAAAGTTTATAACCTTATTTGTAGGCAAATATAATTTTAAAACCCGTGAATTGGAGTATATCAATGCGGGACATAATCAACCTATTCTGTACCTGAAAAAAGAAGGCAAACTCACCATGTTAGATCAGGGATGCGTAGGAATAGGTATGCTCGATGAAATTCCGATGGTAAAAAAGGGAGTCGTCTTGATCGAAGGATCAGCAAAAATACTATGCTATACCGACGGTTTGGTAGAATTAATGGACGGGCTTGGAATATCAACAGAAACCACTGATATAGAAGAAGGAATTAAAAATGATGATTCAATGGAAAAGAATATTCAGGATATCATTAAGAAACAAAAGATACTTGAAGACTCGACCGCTATATTTGATGATATTTCTATTTTAGGTATTGAGCTTTTCTAATAATTATCTACTGCTTTAATAATCCAGCAAAATAAGTTTTATTTATCAGAGTCTGACGACTTTTTTAATTTCATTTCCTCTTCCTGTTTCGGCAGGTAGTAGAGATCGAGTGAAACAAAAGCTGCGATAAATCCCCAGAACAACGCTGATGCTTTGTCGGTATCGAGGAAATTGTTCAGCGCGCCATGAACAAGATAGGTGATAAATGCCAGGATAAATGCCAGTACAATTTGTTTTAATCTTTTATTTTCTACTTTTTTATAAACTTTAAAGCCGGTAAGTAAAGCTACTATCGCAATCAGGATAAAAGATAATGATCCCAGGATGCCTGATTCGCAAAGAGGTCCTATGTATTCACTGTGTGCGTTACCTAAATCACCAAAATCGGTACTGATAAGGGTTTTTCTCGATGATAGTTGGAAGGGCGCGTATTTAAACATATAGGTGCCTGGTCCCCATCCAAAGACCGGTCGTTCCCGGAACATTCTCAGAGCAGATGTCCAGCGGTTGAAACGTTCCAGGTTAGAATCATCGGTTGTAATATTCGAGATGGATTGAATATGTTCGGTAAGATCGGCCGATGAAGCCTGGTCATTTTTTTCAAGTCGTTGCAGCAACTCAATTCGTTGGCTGAAGATATAGACAAGTATCAATAATCCAATCAGGAAAAGATAACGGAATTTTATACGCAGAAGAGTCACGGCAAGAATCCCAAAACATAAGATAACACTAATCCAGGCAGCTCTTGAGTATGAAAGGATTAAGCCTGCACTAATATAAGCCAAAGAAAACCAGTACAGTAAGCGTTGGATAAGATTGGCTCCGTGTCGGAAAATAACTCCCCCAAATGCAAAGAATACCATAGCCAGTATGGCACCATAGGATGTATGATCGCGGAAAAACGGATTCGCTACTACATGGGCAGCTTGTTTGTCGAACAAACCATAAGTGAGGTGACGGGAAATAGCATAGGTTATCACTACAATAAGAGGTAATGCATAGCACCAGACAAATACCGAAAGGTTTTCAGTTTTTCGGAAAATGTAAATCGCCAGGAAATAGAAAGTGGTAAGAAACCAGATTCTTGCTAACATGAATTTAAAGGATACCAGCGGCATGGAACTGGTGATAGCGGTAATAGCTATCCAGAAAAGATTGAACAGAATGGCATAAGTAACAGGGTGATTAAGGACTTTACGATTTAAATTACCGTTTTGCACCATTTTAAAAATAACCAGCAACATTACACCGAAAAGGATGGGTTCGGTGGGGATGTAAAAATCGATTGGAGATGAACGCAGATATTCAATTAAGGGAATTGATAAAGGCGTACAGAAAATAATAATGAAATAAAGAATATCCAGTCTGGTTAAAGCAAGAAATATAAGAATTATGGCAATAGGCAATAAGTTCAGGTAATAGATTTCCCTGAATGTTAATAACATATCGGCCACAATGTAAAGCAACACTATGGCTATAACCCAGCTATACTTTTTTAATTGAACCAGCAAAGACATGCTCAGTTATTGACGTACTTTAATATTATCGATGATCAGTAGCAGTAGAAGGGCCAGTGCAAAAGTTGAAAGTGTCGAGACAATTACGATCAGGGATCGTTTGGGTATTGCTTTGCGTTCCGATTTATTGGCCCGGTCAATAATAAATACATTACTCATTGTCGATGCGAGGTTCACATTGGCTGCTGAAAGCTTTGCTTGTAAAAGGCTGTTACGTTCGACCTCCCATTCAAGTTTGTAATCGAGCTCAACATATAAACCGCCATATTTTGACAAGATATCAAGCTGTCTTTTAATTATTCTGGCAACTTCCATTTTTCCTGCTCCCATCGCATCGGCATAAGCCTTATTTAAGGCTTCCGATTGCGATTTGTAATCGTTGACCCCCAATGAACGGATTACTTTTAATGAATCAGTGATTTGTTCTATCATATGCTTTGATTCATTATATTCTTTCTCAACAATTTTAAATGCATCATAAGCCCGGGCAAGTTTTATCAGATAGTAAACCGAATCGACATAGGATGATATATCATTGGCGATATCGGCAGCCATCTGAGGATCGGTATCCAATACTTCAATTTCGATCGATAAAAATTCTGTTCGCCGGAATTTCACATTACCCTTATACATATTGACCAGTTGAGTGTAGGGAAATTTTGTGGTATTTGTATCAATCTCATAATGCTCCATCAGGTTGAATTTCTGAGTAATATGGTCACGTACCTTATCGGAGTAAAGTACTTGCAATAAACGTTCAGCTTCCTCATCTTCTCCAAAGGTGAGGATATCCTTGGTATCGGAAGTGACCACCGACGTTTCCACAAGGTTTTTTGAAACAGAAACTGAAGCTGCAGGAAACATAGTAACGCTCGATCTAAACTTGGGAGTAATAGTCAGTGAAACAATTATTGAAGCAATGAATGCGAGAAGGGATACGCCAATCAATATCCATTTTTTATCCCAGGTAAACTGAATCAGGTCGAAAGCATCGTATACAAAACCTTTTTTCTTTTTCTTTTTAGGCATAGCAGTATATTATTTAACCGTGATTAAAAAGTAATTCTTTTTTCCTTTTTGGACCAATAAATATTTTTGATTCAACAAATTACTGGTGTTCACTGTAAGTTCTGCATCATCCACTTTCGCTTTATTCAGGCTCAATCCGCCTCCCTGAATGGTTCTGCGCAAATCACCTTTTGAGGGGAAGATAGTAGTTTTTTCAGTCAGAAGATTGGTAAGGACAATACCTGCTTCGAATGCAGAGCGATCAAGTGCAAACTGAGGTACTCCTTCGAACACAGATAAAAAGGTGCGTTCATTCAGGCGTTCCAGGCTCTCGGTAGTACCTTTTCCGAATAATATCTGGGAAGCTTCCACTGCGTTTTCATATTCCTGCCGGGAATGCACCATTACCGTAGTTTCTTCGGCCAGGCGTTTCTGAAGAATTCTCAGGTGAGGAGCCTGTTGATGCTCTGCGATCAGATCGTCGGTTTCTTTCTTATTCAGCAACGTAAAGGTCTTTATATAACTTTCGGCATCACTATCGGGTGTATTGAGCCAGAATTGATAGAATTCATAGGGAGAAGTCCGTTCCGGATCGAGCCAGATATTTCCTGATTCGGTTTTTCCAAATTTTCCTCCGTCAGCTTTTGTAATAAGCGGAATGGTGAGTGCGAAAGCTTCTCCACCGGTTTTCCTCCGGATCAGTTCAGTCCCTGTCGTAATATTGCCCCACTGGTCGGATCCGCCCATTTGCAGTTTGCAGTTCTTATGTTGATAGAGCCATAAAAAATCATATCCCTGAACGAGCTGATAGGAAAATTCGGTGAATGACATACCCTGTTTCGATTCTTCTCCGATGCGCTTTTTTACACTATCTTTTGCCATCATATAGTTAACGGTGATATGCTTGCCCACATTGCGGATAAACTCCAGAAAACTGATTTCTTTCATCCAGTCGTAGTTGTTCACCAATTCAGCAGCATGGGGTTCATGAGTATCGAAGTCAAGGAATTTACGGAGTTGTTTTTCAATACCGGCAAGATTATTTTTCAGACTTTCTTCGTTGAGCAGGTTCCTTTCTTCCGATTTTCCTGAAGGGTCTCCAATCATACCTGTGGCACCTCCAACAAGGGCAATAGGTTTGTGACCTGCCAGCTGAAATCTTTTAAGTAGCATAATTTGTGCAAAGCTGCCAACATGAAGTGAATCGCAGGTAGGATCGAAACCAATATAGGCAGTTGTCACATCCTTTTTCAGCTGCTCTTCGGTACCCGGCATAATATCGTGAATCATGCCTCTCCATTTCAGCTCTTCAAAAAAATTCATCAGGTAAAAAATTTCTGCAAAGATAATATTTGAATGAGAACATCTATGAGAATTAAGGATTTATACCAGAATTTCTTCCCTGGGTTCTTCAGGGGCATCGAGCGGATGAGTGAAATCGAAATGAAGGTAGGGAAAGAGCAATGGAGCGAGCGAAGATAGTGGCTTGTAAAGACGCGATTCACTTACCTTTTCTTGAGGGAGGAATTGTAATTTCCTGTCTATTCCGTTAATAACAACCAGAATGGCACTGATGATAAAAGCATACTTAATTAAATTAAAAAGAATACCGAAAATCCGGTTTACAAAACTCAGGGCAATCATTTCCAGTAATTTTTCTACCAGTTTTGCGAGAAAATGAATGGCTACCACAATACCAATAAATGTTATGGCAAAAGAGATAAGCGGGACAAATTCACCATGGCGTCCCATTTTTTCCATAATGACAGCAGCCACAAATCCCGAAAATTTAACCGCACCATAAATACCCAGAATAAGTGCGGCCAGCATGGCTGCTTGTAGAATAAAACCTTTTGTAAAACCTTTATATGCGGCCCAGAGAAAGATAAGAATGAATACGATATCGAAAATCATTAACTATCAGAGTTTAAGGGGATATTTCATCCGAAACCTTGTAATAGTTGCGAAGTAAGGTTAAATTTTGAAATAGTCAATGTTTTTAGATATTTTTGTGCCCACAATTTTGGCCCCATAGTTCAATGGATAGAACGGAGGTTTCCTAAACCTTAAATTCAGGTTCGATTCCTGGTGGGGCTAC
>CAZMVE010000137.1:0-2612 GCA_964569585.1 uncultured Bacteroidales bacterium
ACTTTCCAAGATTTTATTGGAATTTTTTTATAACCAAACTTAGTTAAAACATGGCCTGATATCAATTGTATATAATGAATATCCTTTTGTCTGAGATCAGTTTGCCATTTTGTTATTATTGATGAGGTGGGGGGTTTAAGAATGTTACTATTTATCTCTTTATACTCCTCTGGTATCCTTTCCCATAAATCGCCCCGAGAATGATTTAAATTAAAAGGAGAAATATTAATGTCATTTAAAAAATGTCCGAGTTCATTCGTTATATTTAGAATTAATTTTTCAAATTGAATGATTGTGAAATCTTCAGATATAGAATAGTGCATACTCTTCTTCACAAAATTGTTCCAGTATAATGCTGTATATATAGGATTATTTGACATAGTCTTCGAAGTGCCTGGGAAAAGTGTTTGTTTTTGTGAATTATATACCGCCCTACAATCACGGATAAGAGAAACCCATTTTATATTGTGAGTTTTATTTAATAAATTAAAGAAGTGATAAAGATGAATTAATCTTTCAGCCTTAAAAACAATAGTTTGTGCATTTTTTTTATTCCAGTATAAATAATTCTTAAGAATATACTTAAAACACAAAAAATTAGTTTGCCCTCTTAGAAATTCTTCCGGATTATTGATGTATAAATTCCAATGACTTAGCTTAGCATCACTAGCCAACGCCTTTTTGAATTTTAGTATAGTTTTTTTAGTACATATTTTTTCAGGTTCAACCAAAAATAAATCAACCAAAATATCTGCTTCGGGACAAACACAAATATCATCAGATTTGCTGAACAGATTAGCCAGAAATGTTGAACCAGAACGGTTAACATAACAAATAAAAATAAACTTAAACGGAATCAAGATTTGCTATTTTATTCAATACCTGAAACATATTTTGTTCAAATATAGCAAGGGTATATTTCTTTTTGTATTTCTCCCTGGCCTTTCTCCCCATAGATAATCTTAATTGTTTGCTTTTAATCAGCTTATCAATTTTATCAGTCAGCAAGTCCTGATTCTCGCAAGGAACTATAAATCCATCGATTCCATCATCAATAATTTCATTGATAACCCCAACATCTGTTGCTACTATAGGTAAACCAGCAGCCATAGCTTCTAGAATCACAAGGGGAAAACATTCTTCTCTGAACCAGGAAGGAAATATAAAAATGTCGGAATTCTCCAAAAATTCTTTTTTCGCTTCACCATATAGGGACCCGTGATAATAAATACTATTTTTTAACTTATCATTTTCAATAAAATATTTTTCTAATCGTTTTTCAGAGTTTTTATATGGTGTCCCTATAATGGATAAATAAATATTTGAATGTTTTTCTCTCAAGGTTTTAAAAGAATCAAGCAGCTCAAAAAGACCTTTTTCAGGAAATAAATTGGACAGAAATAATAATTGAACCTCATTATTATTATTTGATTTTATTTTACTATTACTAGTGTCAAAAAATACCCCGTTCGGAATAACATGATAGTGAGTATTCGACAATTTCAAATGCATAAACTCTCTATCAATTAAATATTGAGATAAATGAATTATATGACTGTTATTAAAAACATTATGATATAAAAATCGTTGACATATCCTGCTTGACTGCTTCTCAATTCCCCTGTTATGTAAATGGAAGACTATTTCCCTTCGAAACATCTTCATAATAAGTGCGAAAAATACATCGCGGTAAAAACCTTTTCCGACTGGCATCAAAGAAAAATATATAAGATGAGGCGGCTCTTTGATAAGTACTGTTATGAGTTGAACGATAGTAACAATAAATCGAAATGCCTTATTTATAGAAAAGCTTCGCAATTGATCAATGCGATCAGAAAATTTTATCTCAAGAAGTTGCCGATGAAAATTGTTATTGATTTTTTCAGAGTTAAAAACCTGTTGGTTTATTATACTAACTCCATGAACTGGGGGAGGTAATTGAATAAAGTATAGTATGCTGTTATGCTTATTCAAGTTTGTAAATTATTTGCAAATTTACAATAAAGAATTTTTATTCTCAGCCTCACTTATTTCTCTAACTTCTCTAAAAGTCTTGGATATATTTTTGTAAATGAAAATTTTTCCTCTACATCTAATCGTGCAGTTTGCACAATTCGTTTTCTTTCTTCAGGATTATGATAAAGATGATTAAGCAATAGCGGTATTTCTTCAGAAGAATTGTAGACTAATGAATTGTACATGTGTTTTATAAAAAAATTTGTAACGCCTTTCAGGCTTCTTGTAACTACCGGAATACCGCAAGACATAGCCTCGAGCATAGCGTTGGGGAATCCCTCCTGAACTGAATTCATGAGAAAAAAATCGGAACATTGTAAATATTGAACAGGATTATTACGAAAACCTAAAAAGCTCACTCGATCCTTTAATATTCTTCCCCCTTTCAGGTAAATCTCCATCATTTCTTTTTTATACCCTGATAGGAAATGATTATTAGATGGATTATATTCACCTAAAACCAGGTATTTATAATCATATTCAAGCTTCTGGAGTTGTTCAAATATTTCAATATAACCTTTTCTGGGTAATAGAAATCCAATGGATATTATTAACTGAGTATGAATAGGTAAGCTTAATTCCTCCCTTAACTGTTT
>CAZMVE010000137.1:2712-6923 GCA_964569585.1 uncultured Bacteroidales bacterium
CGGGACATTTTCAATAATTTCTTTTGAAAGTAATTTACAGTTCCTGTTAAAAGTGAGTAGTGTGGCTTTATCGATCTGATTATTTATAAACCGGGCAAAACGATATGCATTTATACCACTCCCAGCTGTTTCAGGTAGAGTAAAAGATGTTAGAAGAAGAAATTTCCGTTTGTTTTGCGTTGACGAAGTCATTGACTAGTATGAAAATACATTCAAAAACCATTCATCACTTAATCCTTTCAAAACTATAGCCTTTTTCTTTAAAATACTTAAGTAGCTTGGGTAAAATATACTGAAGTTTTGGCCATGCTTTCAGCGAATCATGAAAAACAAGAATTGAACCTTGCCGGGTATATTGAAGCACTGCCCTAAGCGATTTTTCTTTTGAAACCCGGTTTTCGTAATCATGGCTCATCACTTCCCACAGTACTATTTTATACTTCTTTTTTAGGTGCCGGATTTGTGACCGGCGAATTTTACCATAGGGAGGACGAAAAAGATTCGAATAAATTAACTGCGAGGCAAGCTCAATATCTTTGAAGTACTCCAAATCCTTCGATTTCCAGCCTTTAAGATGACTGTAAGTATGATTTCCTACTGAATGTCCCCTCGCTATTATCGATTGATAAGTATCCTGGTACCTTTCGACATTCCTGCCCAGGCAGAAAAAAGTTGCTTTTGCCTGGTATTGATCCAGTATATCCAATACTTTTTCGGTAATCATTGGTGTAGGACCATCATCGAATGTGAGGTACAAGGTTTTACCATTTCCGAACTTATCCCATACAACATCGGGATACAAAAACTTCATCCAGTCTGAGATGTGCCAGTAGGCCATGTTAATAAAAAATGGCATTTAAACCTGGTCCGTAATCCTCCAGGCGCTGTTGAATTGCTGCACTGAACTTTTTATCACCATTCGAATGACTCATACGTATAAGTTCGCTTAACACGTGTGCGGCTATACGTTTTTCAAGCTGAAGATAATCTGAGTAGTGACTTTCGAGGCTAAGCAGGTAATCCAGATCTTCATAAGTATTCTTAAGAATTACATTAGCAATTTCCTGGGCTTTCTCAGGTTTGTTAATCTTATAATAATTATCTACGAGCGCTAACATGTAGAGATCAAATGGTATCCGTTCGTCAGGAAACAGGGCAAGGCAACATTCCATAACCTGTTGTGCCGAATCGGCCTTTCCTTCCTTAATAAGAGCTGTAGCCAGATTCCCAAAATTATTCCGCATGTTCGAAAGCATCCGAAAACAGTTTTCATCGAGATAAACATCTTCATTCTCAATGCCTCCCCATTTAAATTTATTCATCATATTGTCGTACATCTGGGTCGTATTTATTCCGCCTGCATAGCCAATATCATCGCGGGTATTAGCAGGAATAACACGATAGGCTAAACCATTCATCTCAAAAAAATCTTCCAATCCTGAATAGTTGTCATTCCCAACAGTAATAGCATAACATATTGGCCGTTCCCAATTGTTGGTAGCAAGAAAATCAAAAGCCATAAGATGATTTTTCGTAATATAGTTGCGCTTTAGTTCCCATTTCATTTCCGGAACATATTTATTTGCCATTTCGGATTTTAGGGTCCCGTTAGAAAAAACCAGAAGGGAATCTGCTTTAAATCTTAATTTATGTTGCGGAAGATAGTAAATAGGTTCAGATATTCCTGGCAGGAGTTGCATCTGTATCTTATCGGATGCAATAAATTTAATAGCTTCATTTAAATCGATATAACCCTTCACCCTGTCATACAAATACACAATTTCTCTTTTACCCTGCTGGTATTGATCATGTGTAAGTGTCATTTTAACAGGTTCCGAATCGTAAGCCTTCCTCTCCATTTGCTCAATATACCAATCGGCTGATAAATAACTCAGATTTATAACGCGCACATCGGTACGTACACCTTCCACTTCCTGAACATACCATAAAGGAAAAGTGTCGTTATCGCCATTGGTATAAAGAATCGAATTCTCTTCACAGGAGTTGAGGTAGTTAGTGGCAAAATCGCGGGCTATATATCTGTCCGACCGGTCATGATCGTCCCAATTCTCAACTGCCATAAGTATTGGAACAGGTATAAATAATATGGAAGCAACTACAGCCAGTATTTTATCCTGTTTAATTACCTTGCCGGCAAGATTTGCAATTAACAACACTAGCAAAAGAATAGCCACTACAAAAGCTGCCGACCATGTGAAAGTAAGTCTTCCATTCCATGCAAAATCAAAGATACTCAACACGGCAACTGTAATAAGTCCTCTGACAGCATATTTTGAAAGCAATTTGTCCTGAATTGACCTGGCTGCTTTGTAAAATGCAATAACCGATAATCCGATCCAAATAGCAAATGCATAGAACGAAGCTGCATAGGCATAATCCCTTTCCCTGGGTTGCAAAGGATTCTGATTAAGATACATAACAATAGCTATTCCGGTGAAGAAAAACAACGACATTACCACCCAGAAGTTTTTGTTATCCCCCCTGAATTGAAAAAATAAACCGATCAGGCCGAGAACCAGAGGAAGCATGAAATAATTGTTTCGTGCCTTGTTATTAAGCATAGTATCAGTTAGTTTATCCTGGTTGCCAAGCCGCGCTGCATCTAAAAATTTCACTCCGGTTAACCAGTTCCCATTGGTAATTTCTTCTTTGAAATTTCCCTGAATATCGTTTTGCCGTCCTGAGAAATTCCACATAAAATACCGGAAATACATATATCCCGCTTGGTAACGAACAAAGAAAATTATGTTATCAACGAAACTAGGTTTCTTTTTCGGACTATTATAATCATACACCACTTCTCCATACCGGTCCTTCACAGCATTTCCTTCCCGGTCGAGTCGTGTCTCGTAAAGATCTTTTTTTTCCAGGTTGGCCCATCGGAGATAAGCATCGACATGATCGGACTGGTTGCTATACATCCTGGGAAAAAGTGTCATGTAATTCTTATCGTAATGATATTTCGGTTTATAATTAATTTGACGATATTTCCCATCCTTTGGTATAAATACAGGCTTACCTTCGGTTTCCCGAACAATTGGAGCATTAAAATATTGACCATAAATAAGCGGCCGGTCACCATATTGTTCACGATTCAAGTAGGAGAGTAAATTAAACAGATTATCCGGATTGTTCTGATCCATAGGAGGATTTGCCGAGGATCTTATAACCACCAGAGCATATGATGAATAGCCAATAATAAAAACAGTAATCATTAAAATAATAGTGTTAGCAAGTACTTTGCTCTTTTGCTGTGTACTGCGAATACCATAAATGATCAATCCTGCAATAAGCAAAAAATAAATGAACACTCCATACCAATAGGGTAAACCTGCAGTATTAATGAAAAATCGTTCAAAAAGAGCAGCAAACTTAACTAAGCCCGGAATAAGTATATACATTGTACTCCACAGAATCACTCCTGCTACTCCAAGTGCGATAAGCACTCCTCTAAGTGATACCCTATATTTTTTAAAGTAATAGATTAATACAATTGCAGGAATAGCCAGTAAATTAAGTAGATGAACTCCAATTGATAATCCCATGAGATAGGCTATAAAAATTAACCATCGGTTCGCATAGGGTTGATCGGCCACATTTTCCCATTTAAGAATAGCCCAAAAGACGATCGCTGTAAAAAATGATGAACTGGCGTATACTTCACCTTCAACAGCCGAAAACCAAAAAGTATCGCTGAAAGTATAAGCCAATGAACCCAATATGGCGGATCCGAATACTAAAATCATCTCCAATATGCCAGGCTCCGTATCTTTTACGAGGATCATTTTCCTGGCAAGATGGCTTATGGTCCAAAAAAGAAAGAGAATTGTGAAAGCGCTTGCCAGTCCCGAAAGTGCATTAACCATAAGAGCAACACTCCCAGTATTATTACCTGCCAGTAACGTAAATAAACGCCCGACTATTAAAAAGAAAGGTGCCCCAGGGGGATGACCAACTTCAAGTTTAAAAGAAGCTGCAATAAATTCACCACAATCCCAGAAACTTGCGGTAGGTTCAAGTGTCGATAAATAGGTGACTGCTGCAATTATGAAGATTATCCAGCCAATCAGAATATTCAGGGTAGAAAATTTCTTCATCGGGGTCTAAAGTTTTGTCGACAAATAACGGTATTTTCCGATGAAAATAAAAAGGTTATGATTTCGATTTTTTTTCTTCTTAACGATTTTTAA
>CAZMVE010000138.1:0-6835 GCA_964569585.1 uncultured Bacteroidales bacterium
ATCAAATATTTTTCCTTAATATAATCAAAATGCCTCTAAATAGGAAATGACTCTTGCTAAGGGGTTGGGGTTGTAATTAGTCAAGGGGTTTGGGGTTAAAATAACTTTACCAGGCTTTCTTATATTTTCTTACTTTACAATGTTAGTCACAGACTAACTATCACTTCCGACGTAATTGCAAATTACGCCGGGCAGTTAAAACATACTTTGCTCAGCTGGGGGCTTATTCTAATTTAAAAATATCGTTGATATCAGAATTAAATATTTTACTCCCAATAGGATTGGTAATAATAAACATTAAATTATGCTCTCGCTTAAAAATTATTAAATTTGTATTAACTAATTCTTCACTAAAATTGATCCTAATTTGAAGTTCATTACTTGCGTTTACAAAGGTTAATTCTTTTAAATAGCCATACGCAATTTTGTATTTTTGATTCATCAATGTATCGATTTTAATATCTTCTCCTAACAACTCTACTTTATTCTTGTTGGTAAAATTAAGACAGGCTACAAATTCAATTTTGATTTCAGGACTTCCGCCAATTTCTACTTTAGTATATGTCCCAACTATTTCTGCTGAATCCTCTTTCTCAATAAAATGAAAATCATCAACATCCAAGTTATTGAATTCAAAAAACTCCCAAATTGTTATCCTAAGTTCATTTTTATAATCGTATGTATAGAGCCATCCCTTCTTATTCCTTCCTGAAGAATATATAGTTTTAAAGTTCCTTTCGTTTGCATCTTTAAACATGTAATGGTATCTATCCTCATTTTTCATTGTAGGGAAATAAGAGCAACTGGATGTCTTAATAATTTTATAAACAACTTGAATCAATGTTATACTGACAAGAATTATTACAA
Organism: uncultured Bacteroidales bacterium; assembly: GCA_964569585.1. Taxonomy (GTDB): domain Bacteria; phylum Bacteroidota; class Bacteroidia; order Bacteroidales; family UBA10428; genus UBA10428. The sequence goes on from CAZMVE010000138.1 coordinate 868, forward strand.
TAGTATAAATCGCTTTTAGATAGACTCTTTTTTTCATAATTATGGAATTGCAATTAAATAAGGAATTGTGTATGGAGCTGTAAAAGTTAGAACACCTATAACTACACCATAAATATTGGGATTATAGGAAATACTAAGTCCCGCACTATTCCCACTAAAATTCGTCGGAATATTTACTCCTATGGAAAATCCATTATTAAAATCGAAACCAGAAGTAAAACCAAATATATTCTGAGAAATACCAATATTACTTTGATCAAAATTTATCATTCCAGTAAGATTATACCCAAATGAAGTAGATACTTTGGAAAAGTTTGTGGTAGTGATCTTTATAGGTCCGGTCCCAATTGTCTTTGATATCTGAAAACTCAGTTTGAACTCTCCTAAATAAGTAGGTATGACATTTGAATTTTCAGTTTTTTGAGTATATTTAAATAGACAATCCAAATTGTCGACCCCTTCCGAGGAGCCTTGGGAACCATTCCAACGTGGATCATTCGGATTACCTCCAAATGCTGCTAATCCACTATAATAGTAATAAGTATTCTAATAGCTTCCAGTTATGCGCCAAAATGGTATATCTTCGACCCATGAAGTACCTAGGTCATAATTAATAACACCATATTGCTTGCTTCCTAATATATCAGTGCCAATTTCGAACCTTTCTATATTTGGATTTAATGCATTTGTGACATCATTATAATCTAATCCATAATTCTCAAGTGGTTCAAAAGTACCTCCATAAAGAGCATAATTGCCATTTAGTGCTTCTTCATAACTAACATTATTACCATATCGATCAAAGTACATATCTGCACCATAATTATAACGATAAAAATTAGACCCATACATTGGAATACCCACTCTTCCTCCTCCTCCATAATAAGAGAAAAAGAAAGGTGGATCGTATATAGTTGGGGCAATATTATAGCCACTCGGATCTGTATACTTCAAAGGATTGTTAAAACAATAGGTATACCTATTATAGTTCTGTGTAAACCCGGTTGCCTGTATTAGGGGATCGGGACTCAGGAAACGTCCCAATACAGGATCGTATACCCGGCCATTCATATTGACCAGGTTAAAATAATCCAGGTGTTCATGTCCGGTATACCCGCGGTCAAGCAATAAGTTTGTACGCATATCGGGCTGGCTCCAGTCAGCAGGGTTACGCCGCCGGCCCCAGGCATCGTAAAAATATTCTTCAGCCACAGTGCCTGTTTCATCGGTAAGCACCATAATAGAACCCAGGTAATCGGTATGTACATAGTACAGGTTTTCGGTGCCATTGGGATTTTATGTAACACATAATGCATCATTCAACGCTATGATACCATTTTTATACTGGTCACGCGGAATTACAAATTGCATATTTACCTGCTTTAACGATTGTGAAAAACTCTCAATGTTTATACTGTTTTTTGCCAATGCGGCAGCAGCTTTTGCCAGTATACCGGGTTGAGCAATATTTGTGCCCAGTACACAAATCAGGGCAACCTCCTTAGCGGTTATTTCCTGGAATTGTTCCTTTAATTCATTCAGAAGCTCATCCTTCAGATCTTTATCCCAGATAACCTGGGTAATGCTGTTAGCATTGGTAGATTTTAGAATATAGCTGACTTTGTGTTTTTTGAATATTTCCATAATCTTCAGGTCAAAACCTACTTCTCCTACCATAGAAGGATCATGTACTTCAATTGCAGCAACCATATCGGTTCCGGAAATTATCTCTGCTTTCGATTTTTCCCCAATATAATCTTTAGATATGACGGTCCCCGGATGATCCGGTTCGGATGCATTTTTTATCCGGATATTGATATTTGCCATTTCCAGTGGTTTAGAAGCTTTAGGATGGATAGCTTCCATGCCCACGTCAGCCAGCTGATCGGCTACATTGTAATTTGTTTGTCCAACCGGGATCGATTTTTTAAGTCCGACAATATTTGGATCAGCAGAGGAAAGATGAAATTCTTTATGAATTACGGCTTCATCAGCTTTAAGTTCAACAGCAATTTTGCTAAATGTAACTTCTGAATAACCCCGGTCAAATTCCCGCATAATGCCTTCGGTTCCTTTAGTATAACCTGTAGCAACCGGAATAGTTTTACTATAATCAATGTTTTTGAACGATTTGTGGATACGCTCATCAATGGTCAGGTATTCCGAATCGTTAAATCCACAGAGATCAACCAGGATTGCATTGATTCCATTATTTTCGAGGATATTAACTGAGCACCAGGCTGAATGAGCCTCGCCAATTGAGGCCAGTATTTCACGTGCGGCCAGCAAGATATTGATCTTGCTTACGTAACCTGTTGCCAAAACATCGGCCAGACTGTTTAAATAATACTTTGCCTGTAGTATACGGCTGGTGATAAAATTTTCAGCCAGAGTCAGATTCAGATGGATGTCCTCGAATGTTCTATTAATTTCAAGAAGTTTATTGAGTACATTCTGCAGACCTTTAATGAAATTATCATGTTTAATGAACATTTCATATACACCGGGATCGCCGGTTTTCTTATGTTCCAGTAACCAGTCTGTTATGCCGGCATAGGCCGAAACAACAAATACCCGGTTATATAAATCAAAATCACTCCGATTACCGATGATAATGTTCTTGAGTACATCATGAAATTTACTCATTGATGTTCCCCCGATTTTTTCAACTGTCAGCATTATAGATTCGTTTATTTGGTGGGCTAAATTAAAATTTTTCTTTTAGGTACTAAAATACCTTGAGTGTTAACATAAATGTATTAATACTAAGGATTAAGGTATAATTTGAATACAGGTTTATATCCTCTGAATTCACCCGAATCGCTATATAATTCATGTCCCAAAGCGACAGAAATTACTTCTTTATGTAATGTTTTTGTTTTCTTGTTAAAGTACCATGCTTCGGTAAATTGTATTTTCCCTATCCGGTCTCGAGCAAAGCCTTCTTCCTTTTCCAGTATTTCAATTTGCTTTACTGACAATTCTTCATTTGAAAAATAATCGTAGGCCATTGTCTTCCTTTCATAAACAAGTGCAAATAAACTATCGATAAGTTTACCATGCTGAAGTTTTCCCAGACTTTGTTCAATCCACGTATCATAAGGATTTGTATTACGGATTACAACATCATATATTATTGTATCGGCAATAAGATGCATCGATACAGAATCAGGGGTTTTAATTTCAGCTTTTATTTGTTCTTTACCTGTTTTTTGAGTGCAGGTTACAAGCAAAACACAAATAATAAATCCTAAAAAATGTTTCATGACAGGTGATGTATTAGCAGACATATATTTAGTCTCTTTCAAATTCTAGCGGAGCTGCAGCCTTACTTTCGATAATTTGTTCATTATCGTAAACAAGCATACCATTAACCAGGGTTGTATGTACTTTCGAGGAAAACTGAACATTTTCAAAAGGCGACCAGCCACATTTCGACAGAATGTTACTTTTATTCACAACCCAAGGACTGTTCAGATCGACGAGAACCAGATCAGCCCAGTATCCCTTTCGAATATATCCTCTTTTTGAGATATGGAAAATATCTGCCGGGGCATGACACATCTTTTCAATAATTTTCTCCAGGCTGATTTTTCCTTCCCTGTAGAATTCTAGCATCGCTATTAGTGAGTGTTGAATAAGGGGTCCACCGGAAGGAGCCTGAAAATAATTCAGATTCTTTTCTTCGGTTGTATGAGGAGCATGATCAGTTGCCACTATATCAATTCTGTCGCTAATGAGAGCATTCATGAGAGCATCCTGATCTTTCTTTGTCTTAATTGCTGGATTCCATTTGATTTTAGCACCTAATTCTTTATAGTCGCTATCATAAAACCAAAGGTGATGAATGCAGACTTCATTGGTAATTCTTTTCGTTTGTAAATTACCTCCTTGTTCGAAGAGTTCAAGTTCTTTTCCGGTTGAAAGATGAAGTACATGCAGGCGGGTATTATATTTTTTAGCCAGTTCAATTGCTAATGCTGTTGATTTATAGCAAGCTTCTTCGCTTCGGATAAGAGGATGATAGCTCATTGGCAATTCATCACCAAATTCATTTCTGTATTTTTTCAGATTAGCTTTGATAGTGTCTTCATCTTCGCAATGTGTGGCTACTGGAAGGTGTGCATGTGAAAAAATGTCACGCAGACTTTTAGGATTATCGACCAGCATATTACCAGTTGAAGCTCCCATAAATACTTTGATTCCACAGACTTTTTTTGGATCGGTTTTAACTAATTCATCAAGGTTGTTGTTAGTTGCCCCAAAATAAAATGAATAGTTAACCAGCGATTTTTCTTCAGCAATTTTAAATTTATCCTGCAGTGCTTGTTGTGTGGTAGTCTGAGGCTTTGTATTCGGCATTTCCATGAAGCTTGTAACCCCTCCTGCGGCCGCAGCTCTCGATTCATGCCAGATATCAGCCTTATGTGTTAAACCCGGTTCCCTGAAATGTACCTGATCGTCAATTACGCCCGGAATCATTATTAGATTTGATGCATCTATTACCTTACGGGAAGTTGCGTTGCATTCGCCTTCAATTATTTCAGTAATTTTTCCCTGATCGACTAAAACTGATCCGATAACTTTGGAATGCTCGTTGATGATTGTAGCATTTTTTATTAATAGATCTGTCATATTTTAAAATTACTTTAACCTGAATAAAAAACTATGGCATTAATTAGTATTTTACTAAAAGTAATAAACAACTCCTAGAATAGTTCAGTAGCTGGTAATAATAGTAGCCTTTAAATAATTTTGAATAGGATATATAGGAGAACATAGTGTAATAAATCAATAACTTGCGCTAACCTGTCCGTTTGTATTTAGGATATTTCTTAAACCAGCTGTTTACTTTAAGCTTGATAACTCCCCAAAGTGCTTCATTGAATATCCCTCCCGACATTTTTGATTGTCCCAAACGTCGATCGGTAAAAATAATCGGTACTTCTTCCACAGCGAATCCCATTTTCCATGCAGTGAATTTCATTTCAATCTGGAAGGCGTAACCTTTGAATTTTATCTTATCCAAATCAATGGTTTCCAGAACGATTCGCTGGTAACATTTAAATCCTGCGGTTGTATCCTTAATTGGAACTCCAGTGATAAGGCGAACATATGCCGATGCATAATATGACATGAGTACACGTCCTACCGGCCAGTTTACAACATTAACGCCGGTTTTATAGCGGGAACCAACAGCCAGGTCGGCACCATTCATGCACGCTTTTTTAAGCTTGAGCAAATCATTCGGATCATGTGAGAAGTCAGCATCCATCTCAAATATGAATTCATAATTTCTTTCCAGTGCCCATTTAAAGCCTTTAATGTATGCCGTTCCTAAACCAAGCTTTCCTTTTCTTTCCTCAATAAAAAGTCTGTCCTTATATTCCTTTTGAAGTTCTTTCACCTTTGCTCCTGTACCATCCGGTGAATTATCATCAATAATGAGTAAATGATAGTCACTAATCGAAATAACTTTTCTGATCATCTTCTCAATATTTTCGATTTCATTAAAAGTTGGTATAATAACGATGGAGTCCTTCATTCTAAATTTTTTAGTGCAATATAATTATTTTAAAGCAGTTACCTACATCAAAATATAAAATTTAGTCTTATGTTAATCTGTATACAAAAGTAGTGTTTCTAATTGTTATAACAGCTATTTTCAAGGTTTCAATAACATAAATGATGCTTGTATCTACCAGTTTTTTTTTGTACCTTTCATGATTACAATCCCATTATAATTATTTTAAATTAAACTGATTTTTCTTATGTAGGAAAGAAAGAAAATAATACATTTGCAGCCGCTTTTAAAATGGAGTATGTTCATTGAGAGGATGCAGAATGAATAAATAGGATGTGATTCGGAGATACAACTTAAATAACTGATTTTAAGGGAGAAGAAAAAAGAATAAAAAAATCTAGATAAAAAGTTGTTGAGGAGAAAAAAAGCTATTACATTTGCAGC
>CAZMVE010000139.1:0-6623 GCA_964569585.1 uncultured Bacteroidales bacterium
AATGCAATGTAATTCCTGTAAACGTTGCCTTATCGGGGAATCAGCCAAATTTCCAGCCTGCGCCCTGGTTGTATCATCCTTTGATCGAGCCTGAGCCTGACCATCCCATAAGCCAGAATCTGAACCTTGTACTCTGCAAATTTGCAAATCCTATCGACACCATAGCCGCGCGTGTAACTATTAAAAAAACACCTTTATTGACTTCCTCCGATTTTAGTCGGATTAAAAAAGTGCCTGCCATTATATCCTTATCCGAAATAAAAGATGCTCCCGCTAAAGACGACTTTAATAAATCGGGTCTGATACTAAGTGTTTTGCTTGAAGGTGAATTTGAATCCGTTTTTAAAAACCGGGGAATTGATGCCTATTTTGAAAATTCACCTACACTGGTTGAGAAAAGTAAACCAACAAAAATGGCTGTAATTGCTGATGGTGATCTGATAAAAAACGATGTTAGCAACTCCCCCCAGGGTCCGTCTATATTCCCTCTGGGATATGACCGTTACACCCGGCAAACATTCGGAAATATGAATTTTCTCTTAAACCTGATACAATACCTTACTGATGATGATAACCTGCTGGAACTCCGGGGAAGGGAATTTAAACTTCGCCTGCTCGACAAGGAAAAGATTGTATCGCAACGAAAAAAATGGATCTGGCTCAATATGCTGGTTCCTTCGCTTATTGTTATATTCTTCGGTATATTTTACTTGTATTACCGGAGATACCGTTACTCGAAGTAGTATTAAATATGCGTAAAACAATACTCCTGATATCAGCCTGTTTTATCCTGGGTGTCATTGCCTATTACGCCTGGTCAAGAAAAAATACAACCCTCGGATTCAGTGGTACACGATTGAAACTTACAAGGCCCGGAGATGTCACTGAAATACATTTGATTTCCGCTGAGAATACAACCGTACTGGTTAAATCTGATAATAGCTGGAAAGTTGGCAATGAAGAAGCTGACGAGAAAAGAATTCATGATGTATTGATCCTTTCATCAGGAATTGAAGCATTAGCACCTGCCCCACTAAGTATGAAAAATATGTTGAAGGAGGAATTGGAAAAAGGTATTTCTGTTGCATTTTTTATACACCGTAAATCCATTCTTTCATTTGACCTCTGCCGCATCGAAAATCAACTATTTGCCCGGCTGAAAAATTCGAAGAACGCTTATAAAATAACTGTAAAGGCTTATCCTAATGTTGATCTTTACAAGGTTTACGATCCCTTATCGATACATTGGAAAAGCAACATATTACTTGACCTTGCTCCTGCTGCCATTGAATCCATTGTAATTGAATATCCGAAAAAACCATCTGATGGATTTCGGATTCTCCGGGCGGATAACACAAATCCTGTTCTACTGGATAACACAGGAATTGATACAATTGCTAACGCTGATATCGAGACAATCAATGAATATTTCCATTTTTTTGGCGATATAAAATATTTGCCCTCATCTGGAGAAATACCTCCCGTAAATATAAATTCCTTAAAAAATGAGGTGTTTTTTTCCTTGAAAATAATGACATCTGCCGGGGATACTTTCAATTTGACCGGTTGCCGCAAACAGCTTACCCAGTCAGGGGAAATTGATCTTGATCAATTTTATGGAATCACTACTGAAAATGACTATCTTATACTGAATTACAGCGACTTTGACGCGATTCTGGTGCCCTACGAATATTTTCGAAAAAAATAAAACTCCGGGACAGTTAATCGGTGATTTTTTTGTAATATTGATACCCATTCTTATTGAGAATATTAAGATTTTATATCAAACTAAAACCTATAATAAATGAAGTTTGTAGTTTCAAGTATTGAATTATTAAATCATCTGCAGGCTGTTAGTCGGGTAATAAGCTCAAAGAATACCCTTCCCATTCTCGATAACATCTTATTTTCGCTTGAAGGTAAAAAGCTGGAGCTTACTGCTTCAGATCTTGAGTCGACACTTGTTACTTCAATGGAGCTTGAGAATGTGAGTGAATCGGGTACTATTGCCATTCCTGGAAAGCTGCTTCTTGACACACTAAAAGAATTTCCTGATCAGCCTCTTACTTTTGATGTGAATACAAGTTCACTGAGCATTGTAATAAGCTCGGAAAACGGCCAATTTACCATTGTCGGACAAAATGGAAATGATTTTCCTCAGTTACCTTTAATTAAAGACGAAGAAAAAACCAGTTTCGAAATTGCTGCCGATGTACTTCTACAGGGCATCACAAATACTATTTTTGCTACTGCCGATGATGAATTGCGGCCGGTTATGAATGGTGTCTTCTTTGAACTCTCTACAAGCGATTTAATATTTGTAGCCTCCGATGCACATAAACTTGTACGCTACAAACGTAACGATACAAAAGCTGACTCCAACACATCTTTCATACTTCCCAAAAAGCCGGCATCGCTGCTAAAAAATATTTTACCAAAAGAGGAAGGTACCATTGCTGTAGAAATAGATAATAAAAACGCACATTTTGTTTTGCCGCACTATAAACTGATTTGCAGACTTGTTGAAGGAAAATACCCAAGCTACAATTCAGTGATACCCACCGATAATCCAAACAAGCTGATAATCGACAGGTTGAAGTTATATAATGCACTTAAAAGAGTTTCTGTATTCTCAAATCAGGCCAGTAATCTTATTAAGTTACAGCTTACCGGAAACCAGCTTACAGTTTCAGCCCAAGACATCGATTTCTCCATTTCCGCCTACGAAAGGATTACCTGTCAGTATGAAGGCGATGAACTTGATATTGGCTTCAAATCGACCTTCCTTATTGAAATATTGCAAAACCTACAATCATCGGATATAGTACTCGAATTATCAGATCCTTCAAGGGCAGGCATTATACTACCACTTGAAAAGGAAAACGATGAGGAAGATATACTTATGCTTTTAATGCCTATGATGATAAATAATTGAATCTGAAACTAAAACCCCTTTAAAGAGTTTCGTTAACCGAAACTCTTTTTTTATTAAATCGAGAAAATGAGAAGCGTATGGAGTTAAACTTAAAGAATCCCATCATATTTTTTGACCTGGAAACAACCGGAATTAATATTGTATCGGACAGGATTGTTGAATTTTCTTATTTGAAAATATACCCTAATGGAAAGGAGGAATCAGGTACATTTTTTGTTAATCCAACCATCCCGATTCCGCCAAAAACTACCGAGATCCACGGCATTACCGATAACGATGTTAAAGATGCCCCACCCTTTACAGAGCTGGCAAAGACGCTCTCAAAAATATTTGAGGGATGCGATTTGGCGGGATATAATTCAAACAAGTTTGATATTCCTTTGCTAGCCGAAGAATTGCTACGTGCCGGAGTTGAGATTGATCTGAAGAAACATAAATTTATTGACGTACAGGTTATATTCCATAAAAAAGAACAACGGACACTCAGTGCTGCCTATAAATTTTATTGTAATAAAGATCTGAAAAATGCACACAGCGCGGAAGCCGATACCCGGGCAACTTTTGAAATACTGAAGGCACAACTCGATACTTACTCCGATCTGAAAAATGATATAGTAGAACTCTCAAAGTTCTCAAGCCATACGCGTAATGCCGATTTAGTAGGTAGAATTGTATATGATGAAAATGGAGTGGAACGTTTTAATTTTGGAAAATATAAGGGCCGAAGTGTTGAAGCTGTTTTTGAATCTGATCCGGCCTACTATGGATGGATGATAAAAAATGATTTTCCACTGTATACCAAAAAAGTTCTCACCAGTATTAAGTTGAGAAAGGCATTTACAAATAATAAGAGTGATGAAAATAAAAAGTGATATCCCGGATAGCTTGATATAGACGATTGCTCCTGAGTTGTAGGATTAAAATTTCGATATGAAAATCATCTGTATAGGTAGAAATTATAGTGAACATGCCAGGGAATTAAACAATCCCATTCCGGCGGAACTCATTTTTTTTATGAAACCCGACAGCTCCTTACTGCTTGGTAATAAACCTTTTTTTCTGCCCGAATTCTCCAGCGAGATCCATCATGAATTAGAAATAGTGGTTAAAATATGCCGACTAGGGAAATATATAGATAAGAAATTTGCTAACCGCTATTATAATGAAATTACTGCCGGTATCGATTTTACGGCACGTGATCTTCAAAACAGATGCAAAAAAGAAGGCCATCCGTGGGAAATTGCCAAAGCTTTTGATGCATCGGCAGTATTGGGAAAATTTCTTAATCTTTCTTTAATCGGTAACATCAATAATATATCCTTTTCGCTTAAAGTAAATGACAAAATTGTTCAGCAGGGAAATACGGCAGATATGTTGTTTGATGTCGACACAATCATCTCCTACATCTCAAAATTTGTCACACTGAAGATTGGTGATATTATATTCACAGGCACTCCGGCAGGTGTGGGACCGGTTAGTCTGAACGATCATTTGGAAGGATTTATTGGAGGGGGAAAAGTATTTAATTTCAAAATAAAATAGCATTTATTCTTCAGGAAGGAATAAAATAAAACTCTGAATTCTTATCCTACTAGGAACAGACACTAATTCTTCTCCTTCGCACAGTTATTATCTATACGTAACTCAGCTTGATCGTGTTCACACCCTCAGGATCATACAATGGCAAGCTACTAACCTTAACAACAATGTCGCCGTCTTTAATCAGTGATTTCTTTTTAAGTAAATTAATTGAGTATTCAAATGAGTGATCGACGCTTAGTTCTCTATCGATAAAAAATGCCCACACTCCCCATACAATTGATAACTGGTATATTACATTACGGTCATAAGTGAAGACACAAACAGGTGCTTTTGGTCGATTACTTGCCAGACGGAAAGCTGTGTCCGGCTTCGCGGCGAATGCGATGATCGCTTTTGCACCAGATTGATCTGCCATCCTGCATGCATTAAAGCATACCGAATCGGGGACATAAGTATTTGAAGCTATATCAGGAATATGTTCATGTTTATGCACAAATTCCTTGCCCTCCGCATAGTCGATAATTTTCTGCATACTTATGATCGATTCTATGGGAAAACTTCCAACCGATGTCTCGCCGCTTAACATAACCGTATCGGCACAATCAAATACGGCATTAGCCACATCATTTGCCTCGGCACGTGTTGGACGGAAATTGAATATCATGCTTTCGAGCATCTGTGTTGCAATAATAACAGGCGTAGACTTATAGATACATTTCTGAACAATCTGTTTTTGAATATAGGGAACCTGATCGAATGGAACCTCCACACCCAAATCTCCCCTGGCAATCATTACGGCATCCGAAACTTCAATAATCTGATCAATCTCCGTAAGTGCCTCCGGTTTTTCAATCTTTGCAATAACCCTTGTTTCTTTCTTCTGTTCCTGAATTATCCTTTTAAGGTCAATTATGTCATTTGCACTACGGACAAACGACAGGGCTAACCAATCCAGATCATGATTCAGAATGAATTCTACATCTTTTAGATCTTTTTCCGTCAGGCTGGCCAAAGAAATTCTGGTGTCGGGCAGGTTTACTCCTTTCTTTGAATAAAGAAGCCCGCCATGTATTACTTTCGCAACAATTTTAGATTTCGAATCAGTTGATATCACCCTTAGTTTTATCTTACCGTCATCAATCAGAATGCTTTTACTTCTATCTATATCTCTTGGGAGATCGAGATAATTAACATACAAAGTTTTATTAGTGCACGGGCACTCTTTATTTGTAATTATTACCTCATCTCCATCCTTTAGCATTGTCCCTTCATTCTGCATAATGCCCAGGCGAATTTTTGGCCCCTGCAAATCGCCCAGAATTGCTATATGAGTCCCCAGTTCTTCATTTGCATTCCGGATAGTTTGAATTATTTTATTATGATCGTCATAGCTGCCATGAGAAAAGTTTAAACGACAGAGATCGATTCCGGAACGGATGAGTTCGCGGATTTTTTTATCAGAGGAGGTTGCCGGTCCGATAGTGGCAATAATTTTTGTCTTTGAAGTATCGTGAATTTTCATAGGATTTATAATACAAATATGGATTAGTCTTGAAAATTACTTATTGAAATTAAATTACAAAAATATCATATATCATTTCTTGCATTTAATCAGGTGATACAAATATATTTATTTTGCATACTACGACAATTTAACCACCTTTGTGCTTTTCCACGTAATGAGAGATTTGACGACAGGCCACGTTGGAGGCAATATCCTAAAGTTTGCGGCTCCGATGTTAATCGGTAATATTTTCCAGCAATCCTATAATATTGTTGACAGTATTATTGTTGGACAGTTAATTGGGAAGGAAGCCCTTGCTGCAGTCGGCGCTTCATTTCCCATCATCTTTGCACTAATTTCATTTGTAATTGGAATAGCTTCGGGGGGAACTATTGTTATTGCACAATATTTCGGAGCTAAAGATTATACCAGGGTACGCAGATCAATTGATACACTTTATATTTTTATATTTTTTGCATCCATCCTAATAACAACTGTTGGAATATCTGTAAGTGACAATATTTTTCGGCTTACCAAACTGCCCGATGAAGTAATTCCCCTGGCAAAAACGTACTTAAACACTTTCCTTCTGGGTACCATTTTGCTCTTCGGATTTAATGGTACCGGTGCAATACTTCGTGG
>CAZMVE010000140.1:0-6599 GCA_964569585.1 uncultured Bacteroidales bacterium
GTAAAAATTTTCAACCAGAGTTACCGGGTCACCTGCAACGATAACCTGGTGATTGACCTCCCTTATTCAAATGGTATCTGGTACGATGTTGGTAATGTTGACGGAGTTTTTACCAATAACTGGGTTGAAGGTGTTGGATGTAATCAGGGTGAGATACGCAAAGATCAGGTTTGGCCAGCCGATAATGGTTTCTTTTTTGAGATCTCAAAAGGTGCCATTTGCGCCGGTAATGTATTTGTTAACTGCGACCATGGCATTATGGTGCTGAACAGCTCCGATGTTCAGATCTACCAGAATACATTTGTAAATAGTCTGGTAGCCATTGGGCGCAATGAACGGATTGCGGCAGGTGACCACTTTGGATGGCATGCCAGCACAGGCCCCGATGTAGAAGAACGTGACGGACATATATTTGTCAATAACCTGCTTACCGGGGACGAGAGTTTCAACCGGCCCTTGCTGTTTGTGTGGCAGCGGGATTTTTTATGCGAGCGACTCAGTAAACCCATGCTGGGAAAGCTCGATAACAACGTTTACGTGCGTCATTCCGAAGCAAAGGTTATGCCCCTGATATTATGGAGCCCTGCAATGAATGTAAAATGCCAGGTGGAATTAGATTCGCCGGGAGATTTACATAAACTCTACAGGAATTTTTCTGCCAACAGCGAGTATTTTTCCAGCTACAGAGGTCTGTTATTTAAGGGCTCCGAACTTGGAAATTATGAGTTACTGCAGGCATTCCCAGGTTCAGGGACAGCATCGCGGGTACCCGATGAGATCATTGAATTACTCGGCTATAAGAAGGAATATAAACCTTTTGTTGGAGCCTATTCTCCTGTTCCTTACTAATTACTGTATCGGGATTGACTTCAGACTTTAGTTTACTGAAGCTAACCTAATAATAGAATTTGCAGTAAGTTTTTTCGAGGAGGTTAAAAATACTGATCGTTAAACTAATTATCGGTATGCGCTTTTTAACTGATATACTTTCTGAGCATAGAAATCTTCCCATTGCTCATTAGGATGGGTACATAACAGAACCATAACTCCATTTTCCCTGAAATATTTATTATTAACCCGTCCTGCCTCAGGATAGTCGTTGAACAATTCGTCCATATCGCCAATCTCGTCATTGATATATATAAAAGGCCCGTTTGCTATACTATCAGGAGCCCAAAGAAGATAGCTGTCATGAAAACTAATGGGTTTGGGAAGTCCATACTCATGTCCATAGAATTCAATTGCGCCGGCCTGTCCGTAATTCTCAGCATAGATAATACATTTATCTTTCTGATCCTGATCTAGCATGTTATATGCGGTTGCAACAATACCGGTCAATTCTTTCCACCCGGTCATATCGGCATAATCCTGGGGTATGGGATATAACTTCCCGTCTTCCCAACGCTGGGCTATCCCTCCCCTATCGGGATCGCAATATTTTGCAACGGTATCAAATGAAGCATAGGGCAATTCCAGTGGCAGAACAGCAGCAGAAATAAAAATACCTAAAAAAATTACTATGTAATTTACGATTACCCATCTTTTGCGAAAATATTTTTCCATGGTGTAACCGCCTGCTGCAAAAAGCATTGAATAGGCTCCCAGGGTATAGTACGACTTACCCCGTGCCAACACTATTATTAACAGTACCAAGATAAATGTGTAGGCTATAAACCTGAATTTCTTTTCCTGTGGCAGGAACAGCATCATAAGTAAGCCGGCCAACCATATAATAGTTGAGGGTAGGCAACTCAGTATCTGATCGATAAAAAAGCCTGAAATAGTATTATTTATCAGTTGATACTTTTGCAGTTCCGCCATATGCTTTATAATAGGCCAGTTATGATTATACTGCCATATTAAATTCGGGAGTATCATAAGAAATCCTATCAACAATCCGATTAAGAAATATTTTGAGAATATAACTTTTCTGTGCTGACTTATTATAAGAGCAATAATTATAGCCATTGCAAAGAATACAATGGAATACTTATTTAAAAAACCCAATCCAACCACAAAGCCGATCCACAACCAAAGTTTCAGGTTCCTGGTATTTATCATCCTGATAATAAGGTATGAGGTTAACAACCAGAAAAACTGATTGAACGAAACGGGTTGAAAAAGGCTGTTGCTTCTAAGAAATGCACCCGGTATCAGAAAAGCTATTCCTGCTATCAGCATGGCCAGGTTTTTACCTCCGAATTCTTTAACTATCAGAGCAATGATTATAATCGAGGACGCTCCAGCAAGTGCAGGAAATAATTTTATACCCCATTCGGAATAACCGAAAATTATTTTGACAACAAATGCAAGGAACCCAATTAGGGGAGGCGTTGATGCATATCCAAAATTTAAGTGATTTCCAAGTGCGAAATAGAGCATCTCGTCTCTGTGTAACTCGTAACAGGTACTGGTAAGAAAATGTATGACAAGTTTACTTACAACCAGTAGTAAGGTTATAAGCCAGAATGTTGAGATTTTATCTCTTTTAAATTTCATGCTTATCATACTCGGGCAGGTATGTTTTTAGCTTTATCAGGGATGATGATATCAAATTAGTCGCCCCAAATTAAATATATAACTTCTGCCTACATGTCACTAATTTGTAAATAATTGTAATAAATTATAACAAATCATTTAAACCCGATAAATTAATTGTACGAGCTATACCAGGAGATTAGCGGTCAAAAAATTCTGCATTAATCGAATTTATTTCTTTTTGTTTTTTTTAGAAACCACGATACCGTAGTAAATATTTAATACAATGGACAATCCGATTAAAAAACCCTCTATAAAGTTGAGTAAATTGCTTCCGGGTAAAAATTTTTCCATCAATATGGCAATGGCAAGAAGAATAGCCCCAACGGGCATGGTCAATACTTTTTTAAGTTTCATTTTATTTTATCTTTTTAATTATACTGTAGTTTATATAGCAAGAATTTCAACATTTATCCTCATTAAAATGCTAAAATACTAAATTGGTAATAAGATCAATAGCTGTGTTTTTATCATAGACTTACCTGTTATGCCTTCCGATATTCTATTTGATTTTTATATCCTAAAGTCTGATGTGAAAACAGTAAATACTTACTTTTCGGGAGTATAAGGGATAGTAAAATAAAAGGTGGTGCCTTTATTCTGTTTGGAGACAAAACCGATCTCGCCCCCTAAAAGCCGAACGATACCTTTTGAAATACTTAAACCCAAACCTGTGCCCTTATGATAGGATTGTTCTTCTACCTGCCGGAACCTTTCGAAGACCAGATGATGCTTATCTTCCGGAATCCCAGATCCGGTATCTTTTACATAAAATTCGATATAGCTTTTATGATTTTTTTCTACGATTTTGGCTCCTACTTCAACATATCCCTTTTCAGTGTATTTAATGGCATTCATAATCAGGTTATCCAATACCTGCTGTAAACGTAAATCATCTGTCACCGTAACAACCGAATGAAGTTCTTCCGGGAAATTAAGCCTGAGATCTATGTCCGGTTTTTGATTCAGTACCTCACTATTTTGAAATATTTCGAAACATCTCCTGACAATATCATATACGGTTCGCTTCTGAAGATTAAATGCTAGTTGTTGTGATTCAATATGCGAGATATCGATAATATCATTAATCAGTTGTATTAACCTGGTGCCTGAATTACGGATTAAACTGATGTAGTGTTTTCTTTTTTCCTCTGTAAGACTAGGTAAATCAAGCAAACCCGAAAAACCCAGAATAGAATTCAGCGGTGTTCGCACTTCGTGGCTCATGTTGGCCAAAAAATTAGACTTCAGTCTGTCGCTTTCTTCAGCTTTATCTTTTGCTTTGATCAATTCCTCCTCAATTTCCTTCTGTGCTGTTATTTCAGTGGTAATACCCACCATTCCGGTAATCGTTGCATCCTTATCGTAAAGGGGTACTTTCGATACTAAAAACCAGTTCTTTTTCCCATCAGGATCTACTCCTAATTCTACCTTGTTTAATATGGCTTGTCCCTCGTTTATTACTTTCTGATCGTCAATAAAAAACTTCTCTGCCAGCTCTTTCGGAAAAACCTCAAAATCGGTACGGTTCAAAAGATCCATTTTCGGATCCAGACCCATCAACTTCAAATGCCCCCGCACTTCGCGTAAATGTTCGTGATTGACAATTATCTTTTTGTATTCTTTATCCTTAACAAAAATACCACTGGGAATATTGTCGATCAGGGTTCTCAGCAGGGTCCTTTCCATGGCCAGTACGGCCTCAGCTTTTTTGCGCTCGGTAATGTCCCTGATGATCCCGAGAACATAATATTCATCCTGTAATTGTATGACTTCGCCCGAAACCAGGCCGGTTTTAATTTCGCCACTTTTCATCCGGAACTTGGCTTCATAATTGTTTACCCGTTTGTTTTGACTAATTAGCCTGATATATTCAACTAATTCCGACCTGTTGACCCAGAATTTCATACTTAATATGGCTTGCCCTATCAGTTCATCGCGTGAATAACCAGTAATATCGCAGGCACTTTCATTTATATCAGAAATAATCCGCTCGGATACACGGGTAAGTGTAATAGCGTCGGGGCTCGATTGAAACAGTTTGGCAAATTTTTCTTCTGATATGCGAGTGGAATCCTGTGCAATTTTTTGTTCGGTAATATCCTCAATGGTTCCGATAAAACAAATTGGGGCCTTTTTTTCATCGCGAATAAGGGATACCGTTAAATGAGTCCATAGTATGGAATGGTCTTTTCGCAGGTATCTTTTTTGCATTTTGAAATTATCGATCTTCCCATCAAGAGCCGATTCAAAAGTTTTCAAACCCTCTGATAGATCATCGGGATGGGTTATATCCTGAAAAGACATTTGCAATAATTCCTTCCGGGTATAACCGGTTAATTTGCAAAAGGGTTTATTCACTTCAAGAAAAACCCCATCTGTCTGGCAAATTACCATACAGGTAGCAATATGCTTGAATAATTCACGATAACGTCTGCCGATTTCACTGGCAGAAAGGTTTTGCATTAACTCTACCATGAAGTTTGATTGTATTTCCCTGCATAATATATTAATTATTCATTACAATACCAATAAACGTAAAATAAATAGCTGTTTGTGTATAAGGGAATAACAAATATATTTATGCAACGGGTACTATCAGAATTGTTTCAGCAGCTCTATTCTCTTTTGAATGGGCGGATGGGTGCCAAAAACTAAAGAGAGGGAAAAAGTGTTGCCTTTTTTCTTCTTTTCTTCCGGGTTGTCGATAAAAAGCTGTGCTACATCTTTTCGTTTTACAGCTTCTATACGTGAATCTTCCGAAATTTTTTCTAATGCCGAAGCCAGTGCCAGGGGATTTTTCGTCATTTCGGCTGATCCGGCATCGGCCATATATTCTCGTTTCTTCGAAAGTGCGAACCTGAAGATACTGGATAACAGGTAGCCTACTATCGCCAAAAGCATGGCGATCAGAATGATCCTGCTATCTTTTTTACCCCTGCTTCTTCCACCAAACTGTATAGAACGCAGAAGGGTTTCAGTAACAAAAGCAAATATCCCGACAAAAATAATGGAAACGATCAATAACCTGACATCGCGGTTTTTTATGTGGGTGAGCTCATGTGCGATTACGGCTTCCAGTTCCTCGTCATTGAGCTTATCAATAATGCCCCTGGATAAAGAAACCGTAAAGCTCGATGTGTTAACACCACTGGCAAAGGCATTCAGGGAGTCATCTTCTATCAGGTTTATTTTAGGCATTTTCATACCGCTGCCTATGCACAAATTCTCAACCAGGTTGTATACTCTTTTATTTTCCCTGCGTTCCAGCGGAACGGAACCGGTGGCCTTCCTGATCATGCCGGTATGGAAAAAGTAGGCTATGATAAACCATAGCAGAACCGCTATTGATATCCAGGGAATAAATTGTATAAAGCTCTGGTTGGCATAGTAAATTCGCTGTTCGGGCGATTCCAGAATAAAATAGAAAAAAAGCCAAACCAGTAAAAAGATCACGGTAGGAAACAACACAAGCAGCGCTACCGATTTAATATTGTTTCTCCATATCTGAGTATGGAGCCCAACATATTTCATCCGGTACTAAAAATTTAATTTAGGAGTTTCTTCCGACTTTGCTCGCTGATCGGGACCCAGATCGAACATGGGTTCGCGTTTGAATCCAAACATTCCTGCTAAAAGGTTTGAAGGAAAGGTTTCAACAGCATTGTTAAGCTCTTTGGTGGCTGAATTGAAAAACCGGCGTGAAGCAGCTAGTTTATTTTCGATATCGGCTATTTCTTCCTGGAGCTGAATGAAATTCTGGCTTGCTTTTAAGTCGGGATAGGCTTCAACGGCAACATTGAGACCTTGCAGGGCAGAGGAAAGCTGGCCTTCAGCAGCAATTTTTTCATTCACAGTGGTAGCTTTCAATGCATTGGCACGGGCATTGGTAATATCGGTAAGCACCGTGCTTTCGTGTTTCATATAGCCCTTAACCGCTTCCACCAGTTGGGGGATCAGATCGAGGCGTTGTTTCAACTGTACATCGATATCGGCAAAAGCATTTTCACGGTTGTTCCTAAGCTTTACCAGCCGGTTATACAGGCCGATAACCAGGAATA
>CAZMVE010000141.1:0-6388 GCA_964569585.1 uncultured Bacteroidales bacterium
CATACATATGTATATAAACTGTACTTCCCTTACTGTTTTCATCCTCCAAAATCTGATCAATCGGACTGCTTATTGCAGTTATACTCCTTCTTGATATGTGGGTGTATATTTCTGTTGTCCTTGCTGGTTTATTCTCATTTATACCCCCAATTATCGGGTGATAAAAAAAGCCGGAATTGTGTTTATCCCCACTTTCAACTTCCATGCAAATTACAATTTTCCCTTACGTCAGTCAAGGAATTATTGAAAATTAAAGTTGGGGAGCCTTTTTTCATAAAATCCATCCCCTACGCAGGGGATTTCCGTCGGATGCTTAAAAAAAATCCGGTCTTAGTTAACGAAATAAATATAAAAAATAGTATGCAAAGAAAAGCAGTAAGTTGAAAACTTGTTGAAAGATTTTAAGTCGGTTATGATTCGAAAACAGGGATAGTTCCGGCAAATCGGGTTAAGCTGTAATGGCTTATACTTATCCTGCAATTCTTAATCGGCCAGGGGGAATCCTGTTGAGTTATTATAGATCTCTTCAAATTTTGCCCAACCTGTTAATCCGGAACCTGACTTTATTAAATATAAATAATCAAACCAGTTATCAGCTGAAATATCACACAACAGCAATTCAATCTCTGAATCCTTACTTAGAAGAGCCACAGTTTCTTTTAAATCTTTATCCCTGTATATGGAAAAACCATTCACCACTTTTATTTTAACTCCGACATAATATGCAAATTGCGGAACTGGATATAGTATGCGGCTGTTATCATCCAATACCCATTTATCTCTCCTCACCCAAAAATCTTCCCAATTATCGACATATAAAATTCCGTTACCCAAAAATTTTGGCCACCTCGCCAGGCGATCCATTTTTATTATATTCTCACCATCGTACCAAAATATTATGTATTCATCATCATCGCTTGAACCGGGAGAGTGTACCACAACTTCTTTAAATTTATCATATTTATTTATATCAATTATTCGAAAACCATCAATACCTTCATCACTAAAGCCGTCCTTGTATTCTTTATCTGCAACCTTCAGAATAAATTGATTAGTGGTACCCTGAATAATTTTAAGATTGATCTGCTCAATTTTGTCATCTGAATTCAGATCAACCGATTCTTCAAAAATTAATTCCTGAGCCCTGCCGGCACCAGCCAGCAGAAGTAAACTAATAAGAATTGTACTTTTTTTCATTTTGCGGGTATTTTTATTGCATCCGGACAAACCGGTTTATGTACTTATCTTTTGTTCCTATCTTACTCCAACGCACACATGATTTACTTACTTAAACTACTCCCCTCTCTCACAGGAAAATTACAACTTCCCTTTTAGAAAACAAATTGGTTTTTATTTTTTTTGTTTACTTGTTATACCTTAACTGCTCCCCGGCTTGTTACTATGGTGTGTTATGTAAAGCACCTTATTTATCATCTATTTTTGCTAATACAATGCCATGCGTTCCATTAACTTTTGTAAGTATTCTCCCATTTCCATCTGTAAAATATTTATCCTCAATTATCTTTGAATCTATATGTTCGATAAGAGTATAGTTGAATCTTGTAAGAAAGTTTTCTATTTCTCCTTCTTCTATTCCAAATGTCCATTTTTCATTATCCTTTTCTACTCTTTTGTGTATTTCTCTTTCTCCATAATATTTCTGCTCATCTCGCAATACTGATGCGTATATATAGTCAAAAACTATTAAACTTGACGGCGCAGAATATTCATAAATTAATTTAAACGTTTCTTCCACTGATTTTTGTGTCAGATACATAATCAGACCTTCAAGAATGAATAGAGACTTCTTCTTTTGTATTAACTTATTTTCTTTCAATTTTGTCTTTAAATCTTCTTTATCAAAATCAACAGGAATGTATATATTTTTCTCAGGTTTGTGAATTTTTCTTTTTTGAAATTGTTTCAATTTGGCTTGTTGGGTATAATTTATGTCGATTTCGAAAACTTTTACTTTGCCTTTTTGATCTAATAACCTGATGGCTCTTGAATCAAATCCTGCTCCCAGTATTATTACCTGCTCAATACCATTATTTATGGCAGTTTCGAAAATATTATCGATATATTTTGTCCGGGCAATAACATATGGATATATACCTTTGGGAGATATCCTGCCTTTTAAATTCAGTATCTTTAATTGTAAAAGTAGTTTGACAAACAGAGGTAATAGTTGAACAGCAATATAATCATTTGACTTAAAGTAAATATCCTTTTCAAGATATGATGAAGCTCTGCTCAGACACGTATAGTTAGCTGTCCTTGAACTTTTCTTTTCTATTCTTTTTTTATGATTCATAGGCTTATTGAATCATGTATTTTACATAACGTTCCTCCTGTAGAAGTAATGGTGGACTTTGGAGCGTTTTCGTGTCAAGATACAAAATACTTTGAGTGTTTGATATCACTTTTTGTAATATAGTAAGTCTAGTATACAAACCAGAACGTTTTATCCCAGGCAAATTACAACTTCCCTTTTAGAAAACAAAGAGTTGGATTATAACTGTGTGAGATGTGAGACATGAGAGGTGAGATATGAGATAAGAACATTAAGTGATGAATATTAATAGGTGCTGGCTTTGTTCACCGTAACTTTCTTCGATCACCGAAGCTATGCGAAGGTGATAGTGAAGGTGGATTGCTGTTTGATCAATGAAAAATTAATAATTAATAATGAAGAATTGACTATTAATGAATGCCGGATGCTGCCAGCCTGCACTTCGTTCCGGCTGGTTACAAGTTGCTGGCTTTGTTCACCGAAACTTTAGTGAAGGTGGATTGCTGGTTGCTTGAGATAGGGGGAATATATCATTCTTTTTTAAAGCCGATAATTTTATGATAAAGAATATTATCTTTAAACCCTTTCAAATGAAGTAACTATGTCAGGTAAGAAAGTATTTGTCTCAGGTTGTTTTGATTTGTTACATAGTGGTCATGTAGCTTTCTTTAAGGAAGCATCGCAATATGGTTCTTTGTATGTTGGTATAGGCTCGGATAAAACTATTGAATCGCTGAAGGGCAGAAAAACACTTAATAGCGAATCGGAACGACTCTTTATGATAGAAGCTGTTAAATATGTTACCGGTGCCTGGATTAACACAGGCGAAGGAATTCTTGATTTTGAAGAAGATTTAAAAAAGCTCCATCCGGATATTTTTATTGTTAATGAAGATGGCCATAGTCCTGTAAAAGAATCACTTTGCAGTAGGCTGGGCATACAGTATAAAATCCTCAGCAGAGTTCCTGAGCCCGGACTCCCGGCACGCTCAACCACATTATTGCGAAGCGAAAAAAGAAATTTATTACCCTATCGCATCGATCTGGCAGGCACATGGATTGACCAGCCGTACGTTAATAAATTATCACCCGGATCCTGTATAACCATATCCATTGAACCAACACAGGAGTTCAATGAAAGAAGCGGAATGGCCACTTCAACAAGAAAAAAGGCCTATGAACTTTGGGGACCCGCGTTACCATTAGGACATCCTGCCCGGTTGGCAGAAACACTCTTTCGTTACGATAATGAACCCGGGAAGAAAGAAATTTCCGGATCGCAGGACTCCATTGGAATAGTAGTGCCCGGTCTCTGTAATTTCTACTTCTCTAAGAATACATACTGGCCTTCAAAAATTACCCGTATTGATGATGAAGATATTTTGAGTTGGCTGGAAAAACATATATATATGGTAACCTTATGGCCCAGAAAAGAAAATTACGATGCCACGGGTGGAGCCCAAATCAATGTTCCAAATATTAAAAAACTGACTACTGCTTCACATCAATGTTATCAGGCCATCATGAAAAAAAACCTGAAGGATTTCGGCCGGTATGTAATTGATTCGTTTAACGCACAAACAACTCTATTCCCCAATACACTGAATAATGAAGTTAGCCGTATTATAGATCAATACAAAGACAAAGTGCTGGGCTGGAAATTATCAGGTGCCGGAGGAGGGGGTTACCTGATCCTTATCTCAGAAAAGCCGGTCAAGAATGCCATTAAAATTAAAATCAGAAGGAAAGCAGGTTACTAATAGCTTTAATGTGATGAATCAGAAAAAAATTGTTCCTAAAAATTTGTTGCTCCCATTTGTTGTTATCACTTCCCTGTTTTTTATGTGGGGACTGGCCAATAACATGACAGATACTCTCCTAGCTGCTTTCAAGAAGATAATGAGTATGTCTGATTTTCAAACCTCGTTCATACAACTTGCCTTTTACGGATCCTATTTTTGCCTTGCCCTTCCTGCGGCTATCTTCATTAAAAAATATACCTATAAGGCAGGTATCTTACTTGGCCTGGGATTGTTTATTGCGGGTGCCCTGCTTTTTTATCCGGCCAGTATTAGCAAAGATTATGGTTATTTCCTGGTCGCACTTTTCATCCTGGCTGGTGGACTATCCATTCTTGAAACTACTGCAAACCCTTACATTATTATTATGGGGCCGTCTGAATCGGGAACACGTCGCTTAAATTTATCGCAGTCGTTTAATCCTATCGGATCCATCACCGGAGTCTTACTAAGCAATCTTTTTATTCTGTCGAATTTAAATAACGCTGGAGCATTGGAGCGCGCCAGCATGTCAGAACATCAATTGAATCTGATACAAACTGCCGAATTAAATGCAGTGATGGGACCCTATGTAGGAATAGCATTCCTGCTGTTGTTGATATGGATAATAATTGCAGTACTTAAAATGCCGGTAGCATCAGATTCACAGGAGCGGGTAAACCTGATCCCTACCCTTGCCAGGCTACTCAGGAACAGACGTTACTATTGGGGAGTTATTGCTCAGTTTTTTTATGTGGGGGCACAAATCTGTGTTTGGTCATTTACAATCCGTTATATAATGGCAGAACTAGGTAGTAATGAGCAAAAATCGTCGGTCTATTATATTGCAGCCTTGATCCTCTTTACACTGGCAAGATTTATTTTTACCGGTCTGATGAAGTATATCAATCCTGGTAAACTCCTTACATGGTCAGCAATCCTGGCTATTCTAACAAACATCTTTGTTATATTTGGGACCGGCCTTCCTGCAGTCATAGCACTCGTGCTTATTTCAGGTTTTATGTCACTGATGTTTCCTACTATCTTTGGAATGTCAGTAAGTGGGCTTGGTGCAGATACAAAGATTGGGGGAAGTGGGCTTATCATGGCAATACTGGGAGGAGCACTGCTGCCCATATTGCAAGGTAAAATTTCTGATCTGACGCATAGTATTCATATTTCCTATATAGTTCCTCTACTTTGTTTCCTGATCATTGCTTCATACGGAATTTTTACCTTAAAAGCTGAAAAATCATAAGAATTTAAAGCTTACAATAATTTCAGGCTTAACTTTAAATTCACATTAAAAAATAGTGGTACTAATCAATTAGTTACAAAAATATCGTTGCCAGAATATTTTACTTTTTATTCTTTACGGCTACAATAATTTGAGTAAGTAGCACTCCTGCCAGTGCTCCAATTGCAAAGATTGATAAAAACTCTACAATCCTGAAACTACCATCAGAGATAACACAAGAATAGACTCCTGTATAAGTTACTAAAAGAATCGCTGTAATTAGAATTGATCTTTTTTTCATTTTAAAATATTTAAACCCTACTCGTATGGCTTTTCGGTATCGCCCCGTTTTTAGTGGTTGCTGGTCTCCACTTTCATATTGAAACATTTACGATTGCAGCCTGGAAGGTTGTGCGCCTTTCTCTACCTCGCGCTTTGGTATTGGATCTCCATTCCGATAATGTGTGGTTTTCAGATCTTCCAGCATCCAGGTCTGCATTCCTATAGTTACTGTATGATAAACATTTCCATCAATGTCAGTTACTGTAGAATTATCATCTCCTTTTTCACAACTTATGCTTATCAGAAATAGTAAGCCTGACATTAATAATGAATGCTTCCCTATTTTATTTTTCTCATTTTTCATAAACATTTATCTATATAGGTTAATTCAGCCCTGAATTCATCAAGGAGCGTTAATCCGTCTATAAACATGCACTTTGTGCGCTTATCATGCCAATGTATGCCTATCAAATCCAACTTCATTGCGTTTTATTACCGCGGGCAAATTACAATTTCCTTACTGAAAAACAAAAAGCTGTCCAGGAGGGGGAGACATAATTATTTATCACTCTTCACTAAGAAATTCCATCGCTGCCTCCAGTTGCCTATCGTGCTCGTTGGCAATATCCTCCTCTGTCTGGGGAACGAGAATATCGGGAGGTATGCCGTTCCACTCCAAATGTTCCCCGTCGTAGCGGAGTTCATACCGTGTGGGTACCCTGAATTTCAATCCGCTGGGCAGGCTAAAGATCTCGTCGGGTACACCGCCCCCGCCGCCCGTTGTATCGCCGATAAGCGT
>CAZMVE010000142.1:0-4579 GCA_964569585.1 uncultured Bacteroidales bacterium
AATAATATACATCAGAAAAAGGCCAAAATAGGGGAATCCCTATTCCATTTGAGGGATTGGCATCGAGAATAGCATCGAGAAACAGATGGAGCAACCCACCTGCCAGGAATAGTAGTAGCATTTTATAATCTTTGGTCCTTAAAACGAGAAGCATTATTATTCCTGTGATTATTAAAAAGAAAACATTATGGGTAAAATATCTGTGTACTGAATTGAAAAATCGAAAAGGCAATAGTATAAAATCAATATCAGGTATTAAACTGCCTGCAAGTAATGCCAGCAAATATTGGTTTTTCATCCTGCTTCCAATCAGAACAGATATTGAAGCATGCCCGATAGGTGTCATTGGATCTCCTGTTTTATACGGCTTAAGCTTACAGGTTTGATCATGTAGCAAATATAGGCATACAGTCCGCCAACAATATAAAAGCAAAAGAAGAACAGAGTCGAAAATACCAGTGCCTGTTCTGTGGAATAATTCAGTCCGGTCAGATAATATATAAATACTGCTTCGCGTGTGCCAAGTCCCGAAATGGATATGGGCAGAAACGACAGAATGTTGGCAACAGATACTACTAATATGATATTAATAAATTCCAGTTCGATATTCATGGATCCGGCAATAAACCAGGCAGCTAAATATAATGCAACATACGATATTATTGTAATGAGAGCAGCATACAATAGTCTGATATTTAATAATTGCAGGAACCCTTCTTTAAACTGACGAATGCTTTCATCCTTACGTAAAGCAACTTTTGATATTAAAGGCAACCGTACCAACAAATTAACCCAGTAATTCAGTATTCTTTTATGAAAAAAGAACAGAGGCAGAATAAAACATAGTACTAACAAAAGATATATAAGGAATCTGGAACCTTCTCCAATAGTAGTGATTCCATATATTCCGAAACATAGTAATATGTAGACATCAAAAAGTCTGTCGGTGATGACCGAAGAAATGGACCGTGATACAGGTATATTCAGATCACTTTTCAGATAGAATACTTTGGCAAATTCGCCCAACCTGCCTGGTGTTATGAAAGCAATGAAATTCGAACTTGTAAAGGCCAGAAAAGTATCACGAAAAGAATACTTAATTCCCTGCGATTTCAATAATATCTTCCAGCGTAACGACTTCGCCAGATAAATGAAAAATATAATTACACAGGCATAAACCAGACCTGGAATTTGAATATCATCGATATACCGGGCATATTCCTTAAAATCGACTTTAAAAAGAATATATATAAGAATAATTATCCCAATAAACCGAAATATCCACTTTTTACTTTTCATCTGAAACTGAAGCTATAATAAAATTGGTCATGCCAAAAGGCTGTCTGAAGTTGAATAACCTTAGGAAGGGTAAAGCAAATTTTGGACTTTTATTGGGTACAATCATACCATATGAGAAGGATTTATTAACTGTCAATCCATTTCGCTTCACAAATCTTTTCATATAACGGAGTGAGAAGCGCATGGCTTTCCACTCTTCTCTTACAAGCAACGAAAACAGAAACATCAGTGGATTATTTCTATTGGGTTCCAGCAATACAATCCATTTTCTGCTTACCCGTTTCATTTCCTGAACAACCCTATCGATATCGTCGACATGGTGAAGTAAAGCGTGACAGAAAATCACATCGAAACTATTATCTTCAAATTTCAACTCTTCAGCATTCATTACAGCTTTATTTTTCACCGGATTCAGGTTAACCATTTTTTCTGAGAAGTCTATCCCGAAAACATCACAAACCTGATCGAAATAATAGGTGAAGAAACCGTTCCCGCAACCCACATCCAGTAAACGTGTATTTTTTTCAATAGGTATATATTTACCTATCTCATCAATCTTCGATACTACATATTCCTTAATAACCGGATGTTCCGGTGAACGCCTTTTTTTAAGTGTATCACGTTCCCAGAATTGTTTCTGCTGCTCAAAGTATTTTGTATCTTCTGCCATTATGCTTATGCCCTCTTTATGATAAAACTTTTTTCAAATACCCTGTTCTTATTGATCGATTCCAACTCTTCACTATTAGCAATCCAACCTTCGATGGCTAATTCCTGTGTCTGAAAATACCGGGACTGCGGTACATAGCGTACAAAGAATTCATCGCCAATACTCAGGGATTTTAAAAATATACTCTTACTTAATTCAATCCTGTTGTAAATCGTAATTGAATCATCCGATATTTTAAGATTCCGGGAAAAACTGATAGGAATTTCTCGTTGACCAAGTATCAGGGTTTTACGAATTCTGCCCTTAATGAAATGTGCAAGGGCAGGTTGCCAACCGGTCAAAATCAGGATAATCCGGAATAAGACATTTTTTAAAGGAGTAAATAATTTATTTGAGGGTACTAAATTCATATTCCCTGTAACATTCCAGCCATCCTCTGTCAGGTCTGTTTTATATTTATCATCTATCCATTGAGAAGTGACCACTTTTCTATCAGTCAATTCACAAATAATTCCGCAATCGTTGGCAATAAGTTCGCCGGTATTCTTACTGAAAACTTTAACCACACCTCCTTTTGCCAGATTACAGGCTATATAATTTTTAGTATCGGCATGCACAAAGAATCCGGAACGTTCGAAAAATTTATGAAACTTGCTTTCTTCATAGGGCAATTTTTCAGTTGTGGTCAGGGAATCATCACAGTCAAGATATGCCAGTAAAAATTCCGGAACCCTGTAAAATACATAACGGTCAGAGATTATTTCAGGAGGCACCAGCTTACCCTCACCAAGAGCTTCCCTCATTTTTTTGGCCACCAAGCCGGCAAACGGAATTTCGGAAGCTACAATTTCATAGCCATGCGGATAAAAATGAAGGGTATTCCTGCTGCCCAGACTTCCTGCATAGAAACCATTCGGATAAACAAAATAGGATGAAAATTCTACCGATTGTTTTAATATTTTAAAAATCCGTGGATCCTTTAAATCTTTATATACTTTCCCCAGAAAAGATACCGTTGCTGATAAATAACCGGGATCAACTCCGTCATATTCCCTCGACCACCCCTCATCATCGTAATGATAGGTAAGGAAAACTTCAAAAGCTTTTTCAAAGGCATTTTTTAGTTCATCGTCATTTAATACTTTATAGGATTTCCATAACGAAAGACATGCCATAGCATGATGATTGGCCAAATGATCTTCTTCCGAATCGCCTTGGGCAATAAAATAGGCCGCTTTACTAATAGCCTTTAAAATCCTGATTTTAACAATTTCAGGTATTTCATCTTTGAGCAATTCAAAGGATTCGCAGATGGTATAATTTGTAAAAGCAGTGGGGCCAACCCAACCACGTTCATACGGATAAAATTCATCGAAAGAACCATCGCCATGCTGAATTTTTGCCCAGAACTCCATAGCAGCTATGGCCCAGTCCCTGATCTTCTTCTGACCAAAATAAATATTGCCCGGCATCTTATACTTATAAACAAGTGCAAGGGCATGTACGCCGAATTGTCTTACAGCATCAGGAAAATCAGACGTTTTATCGAGCCAGTAATCACGATGAAAACAGCCGAAGGTAGGAGAAAATGCATTCCGGTCGAGATTACCCAGCAACCTGGGAACCTGGTTAAGTGCTTTTTGAGCATAAAAAATTTTACTCATTATCGGTCTTCTTGTAGAAATTCGGAGTACGGTGGTTAATAATTTCGGCAATTAAAGCAAGCATCAGAACCTGTAATGATGAAACCAGGATAATAATAGTACTGCTATCGGCAAATTTTCCAAGGTAAAACCATGAAAAAAGACCCCATGCAACCCCTGCAACAAAAAGAAAATAACTGACTGGCAGAAATATTTTTAGCGGTGCAAGGAACAACCCTATTTTAAAGATCAACCTTAGAAAATTATAGGTATCCCTTATAGGTTTAATTTTTGATTTTCCCTTACGGACAAAATACTCGATAGGAGTGTACTTAATATCAAATCCCCCGATAAACATACCCAGAGTAATGGTAGTAGTCAGTGAAAATCCGTTGGGAATGATGGCAAGGAAACAATTGAATGAACTTTTACGAAAAGCTCTTAAGCCGGAATTTATATCAGGAATCCTGGTCTCAGCCACATAGTTTGCTACCTTATTAATAAACCATTTTGCAGGTTTGGTCCTGTTAGGCAGGTTACTGAATGCCCGTTGACCTACAACCATATCATAATCTTTCAGATCACCAATAAGTTTGGGGATTTCTGCTATGGGATAAGTCCCGTCAGCATCGGTAATAACAATATTTTGATATTGCGATTTTCGTACACCGGTTTTTACTGCTGCTCCATATCCCCTGTTTGTAATATGTTCCAGAGAAGTAAATTTCAAATCCGCAAGTTGTTTTAATTTATCACCAGTCCCATCCGAAGAACCATCATTTACAACTATCAGTTCGTATTTGAATTGCTCCTTTTTGAGTGTGTCATGTAGCTGTTTAATAGTACCCCCAATTGCATTAATTTCATTATAAACAGGCACTATCACTGAGACTTCCATCATAATTATTTACAATAATTGGCAAATATAATGAATATAAACCAACCTTAATTTCTTCCCTGGATTATC
>CAZMVE010000142.1:4679-6368 GCA_964569585.1 uncultured Bacteroidales bacterium
TAAAATGAAATCAGTTCCTCCAGGTCCTCAATATTGCGATACTTATAAAACAAGCCATAATTCACCCGGAAATGCTTGGTGAAGTTGTCCGTTAAAAAGAGTTTCCTATCGTTAAAAAAAACTTTATACATTTGCCGCCATGAAAGAAAGTGAGAAAAAAATTGCTCGCCAATTGTTGCAAATTAATGCAATAAAATTAAATCCTGCAAAGCCCTTTACCTGGGCTTCGGGTTGGAAATCGCCCATATATTGTGATAACCGTAAAACGCTTTCTTACCCTGAAGTAAGAACTTTAATATGTGATAGCTTCTTCGAATTGATCAGAGAAAAATATCCTTTAGTACAAGGTATAGCTGGCGTGGCTACCGGTGCAATAGCCCATGGTGCATTAGTTGCCGAGAAAATGAAGTTGCCTTTTATCTATATCCGTTCTTCAGCAAAAGGGCATGGTTTGGAAAATCTTATTGAAGGGTATTATGAGCCAGGACAGAAGTATGTAATCATCGAAGATCTCATTTCTACAGGAGGGAGCAGCCTTAATGCTGTTAGTGCTTTGCGCAATGCAGGTTGCGAGGTTCTTGGAATGCTTGCTATCTTCACATATGGCTTCCCTGCTTCTGTTGATAACTTTTTGCAGGCCAAATGCACTCTCGATACACTTAGCAACTATGAAACACTCATTGAAGCAGCTTCTGAAACCGGATATATTTCTGAAAGTGAAATTGATACGTTAAAAGAATGGCGCAAAGCACCCGATCGCTGGAAACAATAACCGAATCGCAATGAAATTAGAAAGTAAAGTAGGTAAAATCGAGAATACAGATGAACGAATCTATAATTTTCTAACTGATTTTGATAATTTCAAACATCTTTTGCCTCCCGATAAAATTAAGAACTGGCAATCGGATGATTCTTCCTGTAGTTTTACGGTAGATCCGATCGGAAATACGGGAGTACGAATTGTTGAGAAGGAACCCTGTAATCTAATTAAGCTAACTAATCTGGAAGAAAGCAATTTGGATTTTAACTTCTGGGTGCAACTTAAAATGATTTCTGAAACTGATACCCGTATCAAATTAACCCTCGAAGCCAACCTGAATCCCATGCTTCAAACGATGGCAAAAAAACCACTACAGGATTTCCTCGATAAATTGGTTGATCAGCTTATAAAATATAATTTTTAGGTAATATAGCCGGAGCATTACCCTCATTCAGGACATTACTCTTGAGAATAGAAATCCCCAATTCTTTCCTTCCAGGATTAAAATAGTATAATCATAGTATTTGTATATCACCAAACAGATAACCGGTTATGTCACCCATATCGTTTTCAATAAATATTTCGCCGTTCTCAGAAATTCCCTGCAGTATTCCTTCCTGTAATTTTTCATTTTGATAATAATGAATCTTTTTATCGCTGCAATAAGTGTTATTACAATACTCCCTGTGTAAAAGGTCAAATGCACCTGCTTTCAATTGCTCATAACGGTAACTTAATCGATCCAGTATTTTTTTTAATATCTCATCCCGATTTATCGATCGGTGTAATACCAATTTTAAAGAAACAGGGTTTGGCAGTTCCATTGGAAATATTTCCTGATTAACATTAAATCCTATCCCTATTACGGACGAAGATATTACATTTTCGACCAACACATTCTCTATTAAAATTCCTGCAATTTTCCTATC
>CAZMVE010000143.1:0-2129 GCA_964569585.1 uncultured Bacteroidales bacterium
CGATGAAAATAAAAAGGTTATGATTTCGATTTTTTTTCTTCTTAACGATTTTTAAGAGGATATGCTAAAATTAGTTAAATCAAGCTTGCATGAAATACAATGCTTTGTATAACAGAATTCTCCCGGAATTGATTAATAAATGACAGGTATCAATTCATCATTCTTTATGCATAATGAATTATTATAATACCATGCGGGCTTTTTATTATTATCTCCTATTTTACTTACAATTTCTTCAATATCATTATCAATATAAACAATCTGTCCTTCGGGCAGATGCAGTATTACCTGCAATCCCGGAAGCATCCAGATATCTTCTTCGTCAATCTTCAGATAGTTGCTAAGTAAAAGGACTGTATCATTCAATACCCATTCGTACTCTCTGTCATATCTGTTATTATCCTCAAAATCAGGAATTACTGAATTATAGAGCAATTCCAGTTGTACTTTATCAGTGCCGGATGACTTGATAAGAAATGTAGGATGTAAATAGCATATTTCATTGTATTTATCACGTATAATCTCTTTCCCAAAAACTGAATAATAATTTAGTCCCCTGCCGGTTAATAATTCGTTTTCGAGGTCGATATACAGGGTTTTATTCTTTTCCATTTCAAGGGTAACTTCGTCTTTATAGTGATGCCGGACTGAAAGAACATGTTCACCTGAGAGTAAGGATATTATTACAAATACTAAGGCAAGCGCCCAGATTGTCCATGCAAAGGCTGAAAGAATACTGTTATGAGCCTTAATGTTAAAAATTAGTTTTATTATTCCTGTTAATATGGCTGTGGCCGGAATTAAGATTACTGCGATAAAAGCAAGTGTAAAGAGGGTAAAATTTTGAAATAAGGGTGTTAAATGGCTCCAGAAATACGTATCAGGGAAATGCCATCCATGCCAGATGCCACCTGCTGTAATAGTGGCAATAAAACTGAGAATAATGGCAATAACAGCCACAAATAATGCAACACCTATCAAGATTAAAATTACTTTCAGAAAAACAAGAAAAATATTGCCCAGAGTTGTTACTACTTCACCAGCTGTATCGCGTGTTTTTTGAAAGCCTTCCGAATGTGTATAGTTCCGAAAATTATCTTTCACTTTATAAAATTCAGATTTTACCGATTCCTGGATGTTTTCCACTGTTACAGGTCGACCACGCATCTGAAGTCTTTGTGCTGTAGTTGCTGCAGGCGGCACAACAACCCAAAGTATAAGATATATAATAAGACCTACAAGGTTAATAAAAAATAGCACCACGAAAGCCAGCCTTATCCAAACAGAGTCGACATTGAAATAGGCCGCAATTCCAGAACAAACTCCTCCCAGAATATTGTTTTCCACATCGCGATAGAGTTTCCGGTGCTCCCTGCTATAATCTTCATATGATGCCGATTTCTTACTATTTCCAGTAGCACTCTCTCCATCGTCATTCAAATCAGATTCTCTCGCAAAATCATCGATTGTTCCCATCATTTTAATTACTTCTTCAATATCCTGCAACGTAACTACCTGTTTGTCTTTCCGAAATTTTTCTTCCAGAATCTCCGCAATACGTTGCTCGATATCCTGTAATATTTCATCCGCACTTTCTGCCGATGCCTTCAAATAACCAGATAGGGAATCGAGATAATTTCTAAGCCTTTCATAAGCATCAGCATCAAGGTCAAATAACCGTTGATTCAGGTTAATTTTAACAGTCTCTTTCATGATTAAGTATTCTTTATTGGATTTTGTCTGATATTCTCAATGGCCTCAACGAGTTCAGTCCACGCTATATTAAGCTCTTTAAGAAATTCTTTTCCATCATCTGTAAGTGCATAGTATTTTCTGGGAGGTCCCTGTGTCGACTCTTCCCACCGGTAGCTTAACAGACCTGCATTTTTATGCCGGGTCAATAATGGGTACAACGTTCCTTCAACCACAATTAATTGTGCTTCTTTCAGTTGTTGAATGATATCAGATGCATAGGCATCGCCTCGCTCCAAAATCAGTAATATACAATACTCCAGAATGCCTTTTCGCATTTGGGCCTTAGCATTTTCCACCTTCATAATTCCCTCCTATTTTTTCTGAAAACTACGCTTCACATTTTCAAATTCCTGTCGAAAAAAATCACCAATATT
>CAZMVE010000143.1:2229-3587 GCA_964569585.1 uncultured Bacteroidales bacterium
TTGCCGGAATGTGACGAATATTCCTTTCCCTCTGAGCTTCCTGAAATATCACCCGGCTGTCCCATAATGGCAATTATTTCTTCGACATCACTCAGAATAATCACATGTCGATTATTTTTTAATCTATCATTGAAGAGTTCGCCAATCCTTATTTCAATATCCTGGTATACTTCACTACCCCCTTCTATTGAATGAAGTTCATCTTTTACTTTACCCAGGTATTGATTTAACCGATCGAAAGCATCCTCATCGATATGATAAACCATCCCTGCAATATTAACTGTCATCGTTTTTTTCATAGTTTTTGCCTTTAATACATTATGTGTAATTCATTGCCGGTTCTCCAGGATTTCCCATCAATAAATAATGAATCCTTATTATTTTTTATTGATGTATCTGCAGCCTTTACTAATTCCCCAGGCACTGAATCGATAGTTCTCATTAATTCGAAATCCTGAATTCTCGTGTTCTCATCAGTACGTTTTTTTACCGTATTTGCAACGCTAACAATAAGAAACAGACCACAAAAAAGGAAAAGAACAATAAGAATACGATATTTGAGTAAGTTTTGCATGTTAGGTTGTTTACTATGCAAAGATATAAATAAATATTAGTACCATGCAATACATAGTACCATATTTTTTCAATATTTTTTATTTTCACTATAAAATCATGTAGATGAAATATGAAGGGAACCTGCTGAAAATGCGCTCTGTTAAAGATAATCCGGTAATTTATCATCTTCTGCTGGGACAAAATGAAATAGTGCTAAATGACTTACTTAATACAGAGCTTACTATACAATATTTACATGAAATTAATTGTATTCGCTGTGGAAGAAAAACAAATAAGTCATTTGCACAGGGATACTGCTTCCCCTGTTTTCGGTCTTCTCCTGAAACCGAGGAATGTGTATTACGACCGGAATTGTGCAGGGCTCATGAAGGCTTGGCCCGGAATATGGATTTTGCGCATGAGCATTGTCTGATTGATCACTTTGTATATCTTTCCTTCACCAGTGGAATTAAAGTTGGCGTTACCAGGAATACGCAAATTCCAACCCGATGGATAGACCAGGGAGCCGTCCAGGCAATTAAAATAGCGAAAACACCCAATCGTTACCTGGCTGGACGTATTGAGGTATTCCTTAAAGATCATTTTAATGATAAAACCAATTGGCGCCTCATGCTTTCCGCTCAGAATAATTTTACCGGTATGTCAGCTGCCAGAGACAAAGCCATACAGCTTATCTTGCCTGATTACGCCCAATATGCAATAACTGAAGATATCGTTTCTGAAATTCATTATCCTGTTCAAATTTTCCCCGATAAACTTACCAGTATTGATTTGGAAAAAAC
>CAZMVE010000143.1:3687-6287 GCA_964569585.1 uncultured Bacteroidales bacterium
GTGGAAACAAATAATCCGCCAATTATAGTCCAACCCATTGGGGCCCAAAGGGTTCCTCCTCTTAAGGTCAGTGGCAGCAAACCCAGCATGGTCGTAAGCGAAGTCAGTAATATTGGTGTAAAACGGGTTTCTCCGGCTATTTGTAAAGCTTCAAACATGGGTTTACCTTCCTTTCGGAGCAAGTTGATATAATCCACCATAATTATTGAATTGTTCACTACAATACCTACAAGGCTTGTAAGTCCTACAGCAGCCGTGAAAGAAAATGTATACCTTGTAATCAGGAGTGCCCAGGTCATCCCAATCAATGCAAATGGAATAGCAATAAAAATTATCAGAGGTTGAACAAATGACCGGAATTGCAAAACCAACACGGCAAAAATGGCAATAATCGCAATGATAATGGCAGAGCCAATTCCTCCAAAGGTTTCACTTCGGCTCTCTAATTCACCTCCGATATGGTATCCATAGCCTGAAGGAAAAGGATACGATTGTAACTTTTGAAGAACAGGCTCCATTATCTCATCGATGGAATATCCTTTTTGAATATCACCCCTTATTTCTGCAGTACGGGCCATGTTGTACCGGTTAATGATACTGGGTGCCTGCTTAAACTCAATCTTCGCCAGCTGTCGCAAAGGAATAGCTTTGCCGGCCAGGGAAGTAACAACAATTTTATCGATATCTCCCATTTTCAATTTCCCATCAACCGGTAAGCGAAGAACAATATTATATCCCTTGCCAGCCTTATCCCTGAATTTTGATACGGTAGTACCTGTAATTGCAGTCCGAATGGTTCTATCGATTACATGCAAGGGTACTCCCAGCATATTTGCCTTATCGCGATTGATATTAAAAAATAATTCCGTTTTATTTTTCGTAAACTGATTCTCAATATTAATTACTCCCTCCTGTTTGATGAGAAAATTTTCAATTTCTTCCGAGATCTCTGACAATACTTCCAGTTTCTTCCCTGTCAGGTATATTTGAATGGGAGCGGCTATAGGATGTCCCTGTTCAAATTCCCTCACAATAATTTTTGCCCCCGGGTATTTTGCAAAAACAGTCCGCAATTTTTCAACCAACACATCGAATTCATCCGGAACATAGTCCCTGGTTGTAACAAATATTTCGGCAAAATGTGAAAGATAACTTGCCGACATATAATTATAGTAGATGCGGGGGTTACCGTGTCCGATATTAGTTGCATAATATTTTATTTCCGGAATAGTGTCAAGGACCGATTCGACATATTGAGCCACCCTGTCTGTTTTATCGATATTGGAACCTTCGGGAAGTTTTATTTGAATCATCAGGTTCGGCTGTTCAGCTTTTGGAAACAGGCTGAGGCCGACAAATTTGAACGCATAGAGTGAAACAAATAATAATAATACTGCCAGTATTACTACCTGAATTCGGTGATTCAGGGCATACAAAAGACTCTTTCTGTAAGGCCCCTCGATAAATTTTCGTAAATATTTCCGGAACCCATTGACTTTTTCCTTCCTGCCCTCTTCCCAATTTTGATTGCTTTTAAAAAGCTTACTAGTGATCATGGGGGTCAATGAAAGCGCAATAAATAATGAAACCGATAATGTAACAACAATAGTGACCGGGAGGCTCCTGATAAAAAGTCCTGCCTCATGCGGCATCAGGGCCATGGGTATAAATGCAAGCACAGTGGTTAACGTTGCACTGACAATAGGCCAGCCAATTTCCGAAGCAGCCTTTATTGAAGCATCCCTCGGCTTATATCCCATAGCAATAAAGCGGTTGATATTTTCAACCATTACAATGGAATTATCGACAAGCATACCGAGTGCCACAACCAGACCTCCAATTGAAATTTGCTGTAACCCCCAACCCAATCTCTCCACAACACTTAACCCAATAATAATTGACAGGGGTATGGCTATTATTACCACCAGTGCCGATCTGAAACCCAATAAAAGCAAGATGATCAACCCAACCAGCAGAATTCCCTGAATAAGATTGCTCATAAACGAATTTATACGATGCGTAACACCAAGGCTCTGGTCAAAGACATATTCCAGTTTAATATCGTGATCGAGTGATTTTTTAAAGTCGTTAATTCTGTATTTTGCATCCTCTGCAATATTGAGAACATTCAGTCCCTCCTTTTGCTTTACGACGATAAATATGGCCCTTTTAGTTTTTTGTTCCGTTTCTGTTCTGACCGGAAAACGTGCAAAATAAATATTATCTTCATAGTCAAATTCGACTTCAGCAATATTTTCAAGGAATATTAATTTCCCCCTATAGGAATTGACCACGGTTTTTCTGATCTGTTCCAGATCGGAAAAGGATCCACTTGTTTTAATACTGAAAACTTTATCGCCAAGTTTAATGGTGCCTCCCGGGATATTAGCATTGCTACTAACCAGAGCGTTGCTAACCTGATCAATCGAAATGTTCATCTGTGCCATTTTCTCCAGATCGAGTGACACTCTTATTTCCTGTTCGGGGCAGGCTGAAATCTCAACTCTTTTTACACCATAAACTGTTTCAATATCTTTTTTCAGCATCTCGGCATACGACTCAAGTTCTCTGTAGGAAGCCTTTCCGGAAATCATGGCAAG
>CAZMVE010000144.1:0-6277 GCA_964569585.1 uncultured Bacteroidales bacterium
ATTTCGCCCGAGGAGATATTTATGGCAGTTTCAATAAGCGAAAGATGCGAATAGGCCTGGGGAAAATTCCCTAATAATCTTTTACTCTCGAAATCGAGACCTTCGCTGAACAATCCCAGGTGGTTGCTGTAACTCAGAATTTGATCGAACAGGTCCGTTGCCACTTCTTTTTCACCAATCTTATACAGCGCATCGATAAGCCAGAAAGTACAGATGGTAAATGAGGATTTTGGCTGCCCGAAATCATCTTCGTTGCGGTACCGGTACATCAGTCCGTTATGGCTTAACATGGCCTGCGTGGCTTTTACCGTACTTACATATTTTGGATCGCCGGCCTCGATAAAACCATAGGATTCGAGCAACAGGTTGGCGGCATCGAGATTATGATTATTGTAGGCCTGGGTAAAGGAACCGATAGTATCATTCCAGGCGTTATCCATAATATCGGCTTTTATTTTATCCCGGATTTTCATCCATGGAGCAAAGTATCTTTTCATTTTCAATAACCTGGCAACCTTTAAAGCTCTGTCGATAGCCACCCAGCAGAGTACCTTTGAGGATGTAAAATGTTTGGGTTCGCTCCTGAGTTCCCAAATTCCCCTGTCGGGTTTTTGCCAGTTTTTTTCTACTACTTTCACAATACTCCGCGTAACGGTCCAGAGCGCTTCGCTGTTTTCCAGAGTGGTGGTGAAAATATTGAATTGCTGATAGATAACATCCATCAGTACCCCGAAAATATCGTTCTGCTTTTGTTTGTAAGCTGCATTTCCAATGCGTACCGGTTTTGAATTCAGGTACCCTGAAAAATGATCCAATTCTTTTTCCTGGAGTTCACGTTCACCATGAATACCGTACATGATTTGAATTTTCTCATCTTTATCAGGTATAATGTTCAATATGAATTTCAGGTATTGCTTAGCTACACGAATGTGCCCAAGATTGGTCATCAACTTGATTACCATAGAAGCATCGCGAAGCCAGCAATAGCGGTAATCCCAATTGCGGATATCACCGATGGATTCGGGAAGCGAGGTGGTAAGAGCCGCCACAATCGCTCCTGTTTTATCATAGCTCAGGAGTTTTAATGCCAGGGCACTGCGTAATATCTCGTCGTTATATTTTTTGTATTTTTTTGTCCGCTCCGACCAGTTGAGCCAGTATACCTTAGTCCGTTCCATTTTCAGGTACGCACGCTCAACACTTTGTTCCAGCAGTTTCTGGTTATAGCTGATAAGAAAGAAAGCATCCGAAGTAAGCTTTAGTGTATGACTTCCGATAACCCAACGCTTATCGAAATTTGTATATAAGTACAGTGAATCATAGGATCCTCGGGAGGTAATACACTTGATATATTCTTCTGCAATTATAGTTTTAGTTTTAAAACGGGCATATTCAAGCTGCGGATTAAACACTACACTGAATTCGGGATTTCCTGATATGTATTTTACATATCGGATAAGGTCGGGGGGAGAATAAAATTCGTTTTTCTTGGTATGATAACGTGGCATAAAATCGATAAGCCTGAATTCATTTATTCCCTCTTTGAATGTAGTCTCAAGCAAATTGGTACGGGATACATAGCGCTGAGTGACGGAATAATGTTTGCCAACAATTATTTCGAAGCTTCCGCCTTTTTCAATATCCAGAATTTTAGCAAATACCGAAGAGGAGTTAAATTCAGGTAAGCAACACCAGTCGATAGAACCGTTTTCTGAGATCAGGGCTCCGCTTCTGCAATTTCCTACTATTCCGTAATTAAAATTATTCATTGACATGACTATAACTCTTTTTTTAATAGTACACAGTTTCTCTTAACCTGCTAAATTATTCCAGGCAAAGTTACTATTCTTAAATATTATCAGATGTGAATATAAGATGTTATTAAGAATTTATAAAAACTATCGGGGGATGAAGCGATAAAATATTTCATTTTTCATTATCCTGAAGAAATAATAACTGGATTTTCAGTATCCTCTTTCAGGCAATTTAAGTTATCAATAACTTGGTTTTCTCAGTAAATAATTGTATAGTGTACGAAATCCAGCCGAAGATGAACAAAACTCTCATTATATCGAACCGCTTACCCTTTAATATTACGATTAGTAAGGATAAAGTCAATGTTAAAGTAAGTGTTGGCGGAGTGGCCACTGGTATGAAGTCTGTTCACAATCAATCTGATTCTATCTGGTTCGGTTGGAATGGATTGATCGAAGAAGAAATTGAACCTGTGCACAGGAAGGCGATTGACAAAGCACTGAAGGATGCAAGATGTGTTTCAGTACCTTTATCGGCGCTTGATATTGATGCTTTTTACTATGGTTTTAGCAATAAAACTATCTGGCCTTTATTCCATTATTTTACCGAGTATGCTGAATTTGAAAAACATAACTGGCAGGCTTATGATGTGGTAAACCGAAAATTTGCCGATGTGATATCGGACTACGTTACACCTGGTGATACAATATGGATCCACGACTATCAGCTTATGATGCTGCCGAAATATGTTCGCGAACAATACGAGGATATTTCCATCGGTTTCTTCCTTCATATCCCTTTCCCATCTTTTGAGGTATTCCGGACTCTACCCTGGAGGAATGAAATACTGGAAGGTTTGCTTGGAGCCAATCTCGTAGGTTTTCATACTTACAATTACCAGCGCCATTTTCTGAGTTCAGTGCGTCGGCTGCTGGGTTATGATATCCATTTTAACGAGATTAATTTGGGGAACAGGATAGTTAAGGTCGATTCTTTTCCCATGGGAATCGATTATGAGAAATTCAATCAGGCAGCTATCGCACATAAAAAGCGATCAGAAAAGCAAAAATCAACCATACAGAAGGAAATAGATCACAATCTTTCTATGTCACCCGGATTGAAACTGGTACTATCTATTGACAGACTCGATTATACAAAGGGTATAGCTAACAGATTAAATGCATTTGAATATTTTCTGGATCGATTTCCTGAATTCCGGGAAAAAGTTACGCTGGTTATGTTAACAGTACCTTCAAGGTCGAATGTGGAGCAATACCAGCTTATGAAAAGTGAGGTCGATCAGCAGGTAGGAAGGATCAATGGGAAATATTCGACCGTTAACTGGACTCCGGTTTGGTACTTCTATCGTTCACTGCCTTTCGAGAACTTAATCGACTTGTACATATCCTCAAAAATTGCACTCATATTACCCATTCGCGATGGGATGAACCTTGTGGCAAAAGAGTACATTGCTTCCCAGGTCGATGGGAGGGGAGTATTGATTTTAAGTGAAATGGCAGGTGCTGCTCAGGAGATGAGTGAAGCATTAATAGTAAATCCCAATAACTTTGAGGAAATTGCTTATGCACTAAGGGATGCGATGCTTATGAGTGAGGAAGAGCAGGAGGATCGGAATACGGTATTACAACTACGTCTTAAGCGATACGACATCGATAGATGGGCCAATGATTTTATGCAGGTATTACAAAAGTCGCAGGAACTTCAAATCCGTTATAATTCGAAGAAATTAACTGCAACAATACAGGATAAATTATGGGATCAATACAGAAAAGCAAAAAAAAGGGTGTTGTTTCTTGATTATGATGGCACTCTGGTAGGTTTCCAGAAAAAGCCCGAACTGGCCCGGCCCGACCCCGAATTAATAGAACTTCTTGATTGTCTGGCAAAGGATGAACGTAATGAAGTAGTATTGATCAGTGGCCGTGACAGGCAGACATTCGATAATTGGTTCAATAGACGTCACTATACACTTATTGTTGAGCATGGAGTATGGCACCGTAAATATAATACGGAATGGCTGCTTACGGAACCCATGAATAATGATTGGAAAGAAGTTATTCGATCGGTTATTGAAGTTTTTATTGATCGTACACCGGGCTCATTTCTTGAGGAAAAGAATTATTCTTTGGCATGGCATTACCGGAAGAGTGACCCTGAGCTGGGAACACTTCAGGCAAATGAATTAAAAGATGAACTTACCAGTATGGTAGCTAATCGTAATCTTGAAATAATGGAG
Source organism: uncultured Bacteroidales bacterium (assembly GCA_964569585.1). Taxonomy (GTDB): domain Bacteria; phylum Bacteroidota; class Bacteroidia; order Bacteroidales; family UBA10428; genus UBA10428. The sequence continues at coordinate 4,013 of CAZMVE010000144.1, forward strand.
GGCAAGAAAGTGCTGGAAGTAAAAAATGCAGGCATAAATAAGGGTCGGGCAGCTTCCAAATTGTTAATTACAGGTTCTTACGATTTTATCATGGGTATTGGCGATGACTGGACCGACGAATACCTTTTTGAGGAATTACCCGAAAATGCTATAACAATTAAAGTGGGAATACGAAATACGCTGGCTAATTATAATCTGAGTGACCATATAGAAGTCAGAGGTTTATTGGAAAGGCTTTCAGGGTGTTTGGCTGTGAGGGCGAAGAAGTGAAGTTCAGAGCCTGCCTGGTGGGTAGGCAGGTTCAGAGTTCAGAGTTTACCTGTCGGGATAAAGTTTCAAGATTATATTTCGAGTCATTTGTGATTTAGAGACCGCTGCATACATAGACAGGTGTTTCATGTATGCAATTTGATAATTCTGTCTCTGATGACAGAGTTCTTTCCTTTTTTAAATTTATAGTAATAAGCCCCGCGTTTAGAGTCAGTGGTGTTTTTTATATTGAGTCGTTCCAGTACTTTAAGTGAGAGTATTTTTTTACGGAAATTACCTGGATCGAAAGTACGCTGAAAAATGGCTTCATATAATTTTCTGAGTTGCTGTAAAGTAAACATTGAAGGCAACAGTTGTTCACCTATCAATTCGTAACTGGCTTTAAGCTTTAGTTTTTCATGTGCGCATTCCACCATATGGTCGTGATCGAATATAAGAGCAGGTTTTTTACTTAGCGACCACCACCTGGAACCATGTTTATTTACTAGTTGTTTATCGTGTTTATCGATTTGAATTAAGGCATAAAATACAATGCTGATAACCCTTCCGCCAGAATCCCTTGTCGGATCGGAAAAGACATGTACTTGTTCGAGATAGATATCTTTCAAACCGGTATAATACAAAAGTACTCTTTCTGCTGCCTGCTCGACGGTTTCACGAGGTTCTACCCAACCTCCCTGTAAAGACCATCTGTTCTTTTCAGGTTCAATGTATCTGCGTGAAAGAAGCAATTTTAACTTCTCGTTTTTGTAGCCGAAAACAATACAATCAACAGCAAGATGGTGGGAGGGAGATAATTCATATAGAGATGCGGTCATCGATAATTGGATACTTAATAATTTTGAAACAATACAAGTTATTGCATTGAGAGTTCAGGGTTATTTGTCCACTCCAAATTCGTAGATGCTTACTTGTGTATATTTTTCACCTGGACGCAACACTGTTGATGGAAAATTATCATGATTTGGCGAATCGGGGAAATGCTGTGTTTCGAAAATGCATGCAGAGCGATGCAAATAAGGTCTTCCTGACTTTCCAACAATCGTACCATTCATAAAATTCCCGCTATAAAATTGAATACCGGGCTCGGTAGTTACTACTTTTATGTAACGACCTGTCGATTTTTCCCACAATTTCGCAGCGAAATCAAATGAACCGGCAGAGTCTTTATTCAGCACCCAGTTGTGATCATACCCAAGACCATTATTGAGTTGCTCATCATCTATTATGATATCCTTTCCAATTGTTTTTCCTTCCCTAAAATCGAACGGGGTTCGGGCTATAGGAGTGATTTCACCCGTGGGTATCCATTCTTTATCAATAGGAGTGAAGTAGTCAGCATTGATCTGGCAGAAATGATCGAGAATGGTCGAATCTCCCTCACCTCTTAGATTAAAGTAAGTGTGGTTCGTGAGGTTAATAACTGTAGGTTGATCGGTTTCCGCTTCATATTCTATTTTCAGCGAATTATCAGGATTCAGGGTATAGGTTTTACGGATGCTCAAATTGCCCGGATATCCCTCCTCGCCATCAGGAGAAAGATAGGCCATTGTTATGCTGTTACCATTCTGAGTTGCATCCCATACTCTTTGATCAAGGCCTTTTTTTCCTCCGTGAAGTGTATTCTTACCTTCGTTCCTGTACAGGTTATACTCCTTTCCGTCGAGGTTGAACCGGGCGTTGCCAATACGATTCGCAAACCTGCCGACAATAGGGCCTAAGTATATTTTATCATTCATATAACCGCCGATACTAAAGTATCCAGGAACAATATCGGCCAGATCCCCGTTTTTATCCGGTGCAAGGATGCCGACAATACGCGCTCCGTAGTTTGTTAAATACACAGTGATACCACTATTGTTTTTCAAGGTATAAAGTTTGATTTCTTTACCATCTATTATGGTATCGAAATTTTGAGGATTAAGAGCAATTGAAGATTCTCCGGTTTTTTTCTGCGATGTGCAAGCAATCATCGCAAATACTGCTAGAATAGTT
>CAZMVE010000145.1:0-6260 GCA_964569585.1 uncultured Bacteroidales bacterium
GAGTTCATGTGGGTCGCGATGTGAAGTTTTTAAAACCCGGACAGGAATGGTCCGACGCCATCCGGCGGGAACTCGAAAGCACAGATAGTTATATCGTGCTTATTAGTTCCAATGCTGCGGATTCGCCCGAAGTAATGAAGGAAGTGAACTGGGCGCTTGACGAATACGGGGCCAGGGGACTGGTAAAAAAGATTGTACCGGTTGTTTTGCCGGAAGGAGGCTGGGATAAGTTTTCCGGATTGCATCGCTTTGAGCGCTGGGACTACCCGACCAGCGGCAATCCGGAGCAAGGCTTTAACCGGCTGGCAGAGGGAATTGTACTGACAACACGCTGAATCAATAATTTTTTATAGCAAAGATTATCTTCCATAATATGTTGATATTTAGTTATTAAGTAATTGCTGCCAGTTCTTATTACGACTTAAATAAGCCGTATTTTTGAGTTGCAATATTTGAGTTGAAAAAACTAAATCCAATAAAATGGAATGGGGATTAATCTTAAAAGTTGGAATACCAGTAGTAATTATATCATTTTTAGGATTTTTTAAAGTATTTGAAAAATGCATTCGCAGATTATCCAATCCTAAATTAGAAGATTCTAATACATCTTTAGTTGCTTCAACTGATATTATACAGGAAATTTCTACACCAAAATATCCAGATGTTAAATTAAAAGAACATAATGAAATACTTATCAATGTACTACTTGCATATATGAGTGATCATCAAAATAGACTTAATGAAATTGAAGGAAGAATGAACCAGGCCAGTGTAATTTACTTTACAGTGTTAGCTGCTATTTTAGCTTATCTATCAAATAAATCTAGTGAAAATAATACTATTGTAGAATCGAGTACTTTAATTATCATTCTTATTGTAATTATTCTAATGTACTTAATTAATGTTCATTTTGAAGATGTGAAGCGCAAATTCTCTTATAAACGATACAAAGAACAAGAAGCAATTAAAAAGCTTTCTAATCTCAAACTATCTGATACTAGTTGGTACGTGCTTAATTTTGATAATCAGAAAGCTTTACTTGAAAAAGCTAGTAGGTGCTGGTTCAGATGGATTAGAAAAATATTACGGGCATTATCACCAAGTTTTGTTCAGATCATTTATTATATTATTCCCTTTGGATTTATTTTGTACTTAATCTTAGCAAAGCCATTTTAATCGAGGAGGGGCCTTAATCTATTGGTATTTATATTTTTTTCATACCTCCGAGTAATCCTTATACTTGCTTATCAATGACAAAGATCCCCGCCGTCTTTCACTGGCAGGGAAACACTTGTTTATTTCTTATTTAATAATCCCGCATCTATTTCTTAACTTTATACCCAAACCTTACCACTTTTACCGGTTGTATTACCGGACTTGCCGATTCGTAGTTTTCGATCGCTTGTATCGATCCTATTTTTGGCTTAAATATGAAAATCAGGCGCGGAATTATAGGTAAGCCTGATCGCATTTTACTAAAACCAACCAACCCGAAAATGAAAATAACACATTGTAGGTATTATTATCATTATAACCTTAACCTGCGGAAAGTTATAAGGAACAGCATCCTGTTTTTGATGGTATCTTTTTTTTGCAGCCTTTGGGGAACAGCCCAAACCTTGATCAGGGGCGAGGTAAAGGATCAGAAGGGAGAACCCGTAACCTATGCCGGCGTTTTCATTGAGAATACACTTGATGGAAGTATTACGGATGAGGAGGGTAATTTCAGCTTCACGAGCAACGAAAAAGGATTACACAGGCTGGTTGCCAGTATTGTCGGCTATGAAACCAATTATGAGTCAGTGAACCTGGAAGGGGACACCCTTGAAATACCGATTGTCCTGAAGGAATCGAAGATGATGATTGATGAAGTGGTTGTTACAGCCGGCACATTTGAAGCCAACAACGACCGCAAGGTAGCCATACTGGAACCACTTGATATCTATACCAATTCGGCTGCAGGAGGAGATATTGTAGGAGCTATTCAAACGCTTCCCGGCACACAGAAAGTTGCCCAGGAAACCGGTTTATTTGTACGTGGAGGCGATGCGAGTGAGAGTTCCATCGTGATCGATGGAATGGTGGTTCAGAATCCCTTTTATAGCAATGTACCTGGTGTATCGCAACGGAGCCGTTTTATGCCTTTCGATTTCAAAGGGATATCCTTTAGCAGCGGAGGGTATAGTGTACGGTACGATCAGGCACTATCTTCCATACTGGAACTAAATACCAACGATTTACCTGAAAAATCGAACCTGAATTTTAATGCAGGTCTCGCCGGATTGGCAGCATCAGGTTCCAAGCGCTGGGAGAATGCAGCTATTGAAGCAACGGGGAATTATACCAATCTTGGACCCTTTTACAGCCTGGTTAAAACAAATTATAAGGTCTATGATAATCCTGAAGGAGGAGGTTTCTCCGGGCGTTATATGGCAAGAGTCAATGAAAATGGGATTTTTAAAACACTGCTGAAGTACGATACCTACCATAACGGAATTACTGTCCCCAATCCCGATTCTGCAGGAGGCGAATTCGATTTTGGATTAAAAAATCGGAATATGTATTTCAATAGTTCCTATCGCCATACCCTGGAAAAACTGAGTGTGTTTACAGCGTTCTCGTACAGTACGAATGCTGATGATATCGATTGGGGAGAAGAGATAAAAGCGGGAAATGACGACTGGCGCATACAAGGGAGAGGAGAAATATGGTATTCCCTCTCCGGTAAATTAAACTTGCTGGGAGGAATCGAATTACAACGTTTTGAGGTTAAAAGAAATTATGATACGCTTCAGCAGTCATTCAACGAATCGCAGCTGGGAACTTACCTTGAAGCAGAGTGGAAACCTTCGCGACGGTTTGCGGTCAAGCCGGGATTGCGTTTCGGGTACAGTGGATTGCTCGGCCGGAATAGTCTGGCTCCCCGCATTGCACTGGCGCTGAAAACCGGAAAATATGGACAGGTGTCACTTGCCGGGGGTATTTTTTATCAGAATCCCGATAATAGATATCTGTTATATGGTTACCGCCCCAATTTCCAGCATGCAGTGCATTATATCGCCAATTACCAACGGATCTGCAACGACCGTTCCTTCAGGATAGAAGCATACTATAAACAGTATGCCGATCTGATACGGGAACTGGGTATGGCCGACTCAAATTTTTCGCCCAACTCTTACCGCCCCCTTTATGGTGCAGTAGATAATTCGGGAAAGGGTTATGCCGGTGGCGTGGATCTCTTCTGGAGGGATAAAGCCAGCATCAGCAATTTCGATTACTGGATTACCTATAGCTATATCGATACCAGGCGACTGTATGGTAATTTTACCAATGAGGCAACTCCCGGTTTTATTTCAGATCATAATTTCAATATCCTGCTTAAATATTTTATCATGGCCTGGGGTGTTTCGGTGAGTACAAGTTACACATACGGCAGCGGAAGACCCTATTATAACCCGGAGGATACGGAGTTTATGCATTCCCGAACACCTTCCATTAACAATGTATCACTTAGCATTAGCTACCTGGCTACATTTGGCCCGTGGTTTGCGGTGTTTTATGCCTCTGTCGATAATATCTTTGGCTGGAAAAATATTTATGGCTACCGGTATTCATCCGACGGACAGCAACGCTATCCGGTAAGGCCGGCCATTGACCGGTGGATATTTTTCGGGGCAAATATCTCCCTGACACAATTTAGTAAAGACGAACTTTAAACCTCTTAAATCCTGCGTAAAATGAAAAAAGTATTCAGTTTCATGTATGGTACAATAGTTGTTTCAACTCTTACTCTTTGCGCCCAGGACTTTGAACCTACCCTGGCCGCTACACTGGAACAGTTTGAAAATGATACCTCGGAAAGTATGTTTATTGCAACGGTGAACCGTTTCGAACTGATTGCAGGAAAATGGAAAGACCAGTGGTTAGCTCATTATTATGCGGCATACGCCCAATCAATTTACTCATATATTATGGAGGATGAGATAAAACGTGACGCAGTGCTTGATAAAGCTGACAGTTACCTGCTTCAGGCAGAACAACTGTACGGACAGGAAAGCGACGAACTGTTTGTATTGCGGGCTTTGCTCGCCAGTGCGCGATTATCTGTTAAACCCGGCAACCGCTGGAAGGAATACGGCGAAATTTTCGACCGGAATATAATGAAGGCCAAATCAATAAATTCAGAAAATCCACGCATATACTATCTGCAGGGGAACAGCCTGTTCTATACTCCCAAGATGTTTGGCGGCGGGCCTAAAAACGCTATGCCCTTTTATGAAAAAGCGGACAGCCTGTATCAAATAACCACTTTAGATAGTCTTGGCATAATTCCTTCCTGGGGCGGACTACAGAATGCACAGATGCTGAATAGTTGCAGGGAGACTGTTAAGTCCAGGTAATCGGTATCTCGTTACCAGGACTTCGGATTGTAATATCCCCTGAAGCATGCAGGGCATACAGTACTAAAGATCCCCACCGGCTTTCACCGGCAGGGATTGACTATATGAAACAAAATGACCAGCAAAAACTAGGGGCAAATATCGTTGGCGGCACCGGGCGTGCCCAGATCGCCTGTGTTATAGGCCTGGGTGCTTTCGCACCAATTGATACCCAAACTGGCTTCGCTGGCATTGGTGATACCTAAACTCAGTTGCAGGGAATTGCCGCTTAAATCGGTGGGGAAATTATCGGCCCCGTAATCGACCGAAAAAACAACAAAACCATCGGTGCCATCGGTACCATAAGTATTCAGTATGAGATCTTCGCCGGTATTGGGGAGGGTAAAAGAGGACACATATACGTAGTCGACATTATCGGTTGCAGTAGCAGTACGGGCAAGGACAGCATATTCACCGGATGCCAGAATCAGATCGGAAACTATACTGTGCAAGGCATTAGTAGAACCCCTGCGAATAACTAAATCTATCAGATTAACGGTTTCATCAGAATTATTATAAACTTCCAGCCATTCTCCTTCTGCATCGGTCAGGGCTGTCGGATTATACATGATTTCTGTGATCAGTAAATCACCGAAACTCCATCCCGAAGGATCCGCATCGCTGATTACGACCACCTCGGTATCGTACGTTTCATCAACATCAAGCAGGATGTTTCCGTATCCATCGGCAAGGCTGGCTTCAATATGAATTTCGTAGTGCCGGCCAGCAACGGGACTTGCAACACAACCGGTAAGTGTAATAGTTTCCGGTGTACCGCTACTCATGTAGGTAAGCGTAGCTTCAATATTCAGCGGTCCCTGGTCGAAATAACCGGCACGGGTTTCTGACATACCGAAAACAAGGCTTCCTTCCGTATTGCTTACTTCGGTTTCATAACTGTCAAAGTCGTCAATAACTGATTGGGCATAAATAACTGTGACCATTATGTTCGATAGAACACAGGTAATAGAAGCTGAAGTAGTTTCTCCGGCCGTAATAACAAATTCTTCCGACTCCCCATAGTAGTAAGGATTCTCAAATGCGGCCGGCAGGTTGTTGTCAGAATATGCCACGGCATAATACGATCCTTCGGATAATTCAATTGCATCGGGCATATCGGCTGCCCGGGCAAATGAGATAACTTCTGTTCCCGTTAAATCATAAATGATTACGACAAATTCATCGGGTTCAGCGGCTTTCAGGTCGTTGTACACATCGAATACTTCCACAGAAATACCCATGCTTAGGTTGAGATAGCCCGTTTTATCGGACTCATGTTCTTTTTTCGAACAGCTTACAAATAGAATAAAAAACAATACAGGAATTACCATTCCTGAAATCAGAAGTGAAGAGTGTTTTTTCATAATTAATTTGATGTTAGGTTACTTTTAACGTTTTAGGTTATTTTGTTATAATCCATTTAGCAGGTAAAAAGTAACCCTCGACCTCTGCAATTTAGAATGAATAAAAACAGGATAGATTATTCTTTGTTTAAATGTATTCGAAGTAATTACATTTATGAAAAAATTGCCCGTAGGGCATTAGGTATTGTAATAACACAAAATGATAAGGAAGTTTACTCCGTAGGTGTTAGACGTTATTTTCGATAAACTCAAACAGGAAGCGTGGTTCAAAATCTATTCCGTATTTTTCAAGAAAATCTATATACTCTTCTCTGAATGATATCTTTCTATGATGTAACTCCTGAGTTTCTATATATCGATAAATATCATCCAATTGCGAGCGGCTGTATGTAAATGCTCCGTAACCCTCCTGCCATGCAAATCTGCCCGGGCATAATTTATGGGTATTAATGAAGAG
>CAZMVE010000146.1:0-6253 GCA_964569585.1 uncultured Bacteroidales bacterium
TTAAATTTTATAAATACGCAACCCAATATGGATTTAACTCATCTAGCTTATGTTACGTAATTTATTACTTAAGTGAAACTAATATGAAAAACATCCCTTATCAATTTCTTATTCTCCTTTTATTTGCATTTTCTACCTGCAAAAAAGATGATATCTCCGAAAAACATTTCGATAGAAATGAAGAAATAAACTTTAATTCCGGATGGTTCCCGTCAGAGCCTATAAATTTCATCGAGGTAAATTCTTCATACGATGATTACAACCCAGCCTGGCCGGAAAACTTAGAAACCGATGCTTTTACATTATTATTCTCTACGAACAGGAAAAGTGGCGGAATCAATTTTGATTTAATAGGTTATAGTATTCATTTATATTATTACACCGATACAAAAGAGCTGAGTTTTCATGCTCAGGAATTGGATACATCAAACTCGATATCAGGAGTATCCATTATTGATCTCTTTTGTTATTCGAGCTTATATAAATTAAACTCGGAATTTGACGAATTTGGGCCCTATTTTTCGCCGATTATTGAATCCAGAAATATTTTCTATTCAAGTAATCCAGCCGGAAACCAGGACATTAAATTTATTTACAATGAAAGAATTCCTATTCCGGGTTCAAGTGCTTACAGTAATACATTAATGGGCCCCTTCGAGATGAAATGTATAAATACATACTTTGAAGAAGCATATCCATCAATGAATGAAAACTACTTATATTTTTGTTCCAATCGCGATGGGCCGGATTTCGATATTTACTCCTTTGAGTTAATTGAACAGACTCAGTTACTAGAATGGTTTAAAAGTGATACAAATGTAGTTCACATTGAGAAAATAGATAATTTATCTTCCATTGGGAATGACAAGTGTCCTTATGTTAACGGCAACCTTATGGTATTTACTTCAGATGATGAATCAGGATATGGAGGATATGATTTATGGTATTCAATCAAAGAAAACGGTGACTGGCAACCTCCCAGGAATTTCGGAGAAAAAATCAATTCACCCTATGACGAATACAGACCCGCCGTAATGTTAGTTAGTGATTCAAACAATGATATTATGATTTTTTCTTCGAACAGGCCCGAAGGACAAGGTGGTTTCGATTTATATTATGTGGGTATCATGAAGATGATATAGAGAAATTTACACAATACGACAAATAGCAAAAACAATTATCAGCTTAATAATAGATAATAATTTTACATCTTTAAATAATAACAATCTAATGGTCGGCTGCTTCCAACATCGTCGGCAATTGTGTTTACTAAAAATCCTCGAACGTCATACTTCTTAAAACAAACACCAAATATAATGAGAACATGGAGAACTAAAAGAACATCAGGTAGGTTATAAATTGTAGCTCTCCTCAAAATAAGTAACGGAAAATACGGACATGAACATTTACACACAGCTAAAAGCAAAACTGAAAGACACCGGAGCCAAATGCAGAATGGTTTCAGCAAGTCATATTTCTGAGTTGGAAACAGAATATAATCTGCTCCTAACAGACTCAAAAATTGATAAACAATTCCTTAAAAACAACATACAAAATTACATTGACTTTTCGGTTACAAAAAAATATCCTGCTGTTCGTTCTTTAATCATCATTGCCACTCCAAGCCCGCAAATAGACGTAAAATTTAATATAAATGGATCAACTCATTGGCTTAAAATTCCTCCAACCTATTCCGATAGAATAAAAGTAACCGGGAATATAAAAAAAATTACTTCTCAAATATTTGATACTAACGGATATCAGACATTTTCTGTTGTATTACCTAAAAAGCTTTTAGCTGTTCACAGTGGCATTGCCAAATATGGTAAAAACAATATAAGTTATGTTTCAGGAATGGGAAGTTATCACAGATTAACAGTTTTTGCTTCAGACTTGCCCTGTGACCATGATTCATGGCAAAATTTGCAGGTATTAGAAAGGTGCAGCCATTGTAAAGCATGCCAGAAAATTTGTCCGACTGCTGCAATTGCTGCTAACCAATTTTTACTAAAAACTGAACGTTGCCTGACCTATGCGAACGAGAAACTAGAACCCTTCCCTGAATGGATTGACCCCACATCGCATAACAGTATTATTGGTTGTATGAGATGCCAGAGTATTTGTCCGGAGAATAAAAAATATAACATTGCCACGAAAAGTAAAGATGAGTTTTCAAAAACAGAAACAAACCTTATTCTGAAAGAGATCCCGTTTGAAGAACTGCCGGAAAAGCTGAAGCTAAAGATCAGTAATTTATGTTTAAAGCATTATTATAAACAGTTATCCAGGAATATAAAGGCTCTGATTAAGAATTCTGTTAATTAAATTTTATCATTATCCGCGACCGTTCGTAACCAGCAGGAATCGTTTCTTTTGCCGATAAAGTCGTCCTTTTCTCTATGTATCACTTACAGGAACTACACTCTCACTTGATATAGTTGTGTCCTTACCAGGCATCCATAAACCTGAACAGAATATAAACAGAGTTCAACACCATATAAATTTAATCAAACCTCTTTTCCGGATAGTCGCCCGCTTTATTCAGATATCTGAACAGAGCATAGAGAGAGTCACCAGTTATATATATACACACGAACATGGCTTACAGATAGTCGCCCGCTGTCTCCCGACACCCGAACATGACATAAAGAGAGTCTAACTTCACATAAATATAATCGAACCAGATATCTGGACAGTTGCACAATGTATCTTGACACTTTCACTCAATATCTTTTGATTATAAGCACTTGCCAAGAATATCAGTCCTAAATGATCGCTGACCAGTTTTTAGAAAGACAGACGCAACCATTTCTCCTAATAATTCATCTGAATTACAGATTCAATACAATAACAGCTATGAAAACTACCCGATATTCCGCCCTGATTATTACCGGCTTATTGCTTCTTATTTCCGGTTGCGAAAAGAATACGGAAAATAACCAGGAATTACCTGTTAGTAGCCAACTGATAAGTCATTCTGGTTGCAAACTTTTTAAGAGTACCGGATCGGAAACTGATATACCCGATACGATAAGTTGTGTATCCTATGTTTTCGATGCTTCGGCCAATCAATTGAGCTTAACTCATGTAAATGCCGGATTTAACTGCTGTCCGGATAGTTTATATTGTAGTATCTCAATAAACAACGACACAATAATCATTCGGGAGTTTGAGAAAAGTGCACTTTGCCGGTGCAATTGTTTGTATGATCTGGACATAGAAATCAGCGGGCTGGAAATAAAGAAATACCTGGTCCGGTTTATCGAGCCTTATTCAGGGGAACAGGAAAAACTCATCTTTGAGATGGATTTGACATTAAAAAATGCAGGCTCATATTGCGTAACAAGAACACAATATCCCTGGGGAGAATAAGTTGATAACAATTGTATCCTGTCTCGTTGAAACCTATCTGTTGATACATCATTTTTATTTTAAATAGTCATCCTTAGTACTGTTCAATAATACTTCACAACTGAATTTTCTGTCGTTAAAAGATTGTTTATCTTGCAGACCCAAATAAGCTAAAACAATACAATATTGATAATCCAAACCAAATCTTATCCTCGCGCCGCGCTAATTGGCAATCCTTCCGATGGATATTACGGTAAGACCATTGCCTTTTTGTTCAGTAATTTCTCAGCCAACATTACCCTGTTCCAGACTCCTGAACTCGAAATACAGCCTGAACAACTCGACCTGACTAAATTCAACAGTATAGAAGAACTGGTTCACGATGTAAACCTCCACGGATATTACGGGGGTATGCGGTTGTTGAAAGCCACCGTAAAAGTATTTTATGATTATTGCCGGGAATGCAACATTAAACTCGACAAGCGGAATTTCACCATCCGGTATCAATCCAGCATACCCCACCGCTTGGGACTAGCAGGTTCCAGTGCTATTATCAATGCCGGCATGAAGGCCCTAATGTCATTTTACGGAGTAGCCATTCCCAAACCCTTACTGGCCAACCAGATTCTCATTGTCGAAACACAGGAACTTAAAATTGGTGCCGGGCTGCAGGATCGTGTGGCACAGGTTTATGAAACCCCTGTATTTATGGATTTCGACAAAAAATATATGGACAAGCAAGGCTTTGGAAAATACACCCCCATAGAAGTTAAAAAATTCCCCCTGATGTATATCGCCTTCCGTACCGATCAGTCATCGGGATCGGAAGTAGTGCACAACGACCTCCGAGCACGGTACAATTATAAAGAAGCTGAAGTGCTGGATGCCATGAAGGAGTGGGCCGGGCTTGCAGAAAAGGTTAAGGGATGCCTGGAATCGGGTAGCATTTGCGATCTCCCTCAATATATCGATCGCAATTTCGATCTGCGCAGGTCTATTCTTACTATCAGCCAAGAAAATATTGAAATGGTTGAAGCAGCCCGCTCAGTGGGTGCCAGTGCCAAATTCACAGGCTCGGGCGGCGCCATAATTGGCACATTTGAGGATGAAAAAATGTTTTTAAAATTAAAAGATACGATGTCGAAAAAAGGTATTGAGGTACTGAAACCCGATATTGTCAATCATATATGAAATGTCAACTAGTTAATATCTTATATACTAAAGAAACCCACTTCGACTTCGCTCTGTATGACGTTTTTTTATAGTCAGGCTGAGCGTAGTCGAAGCCATTTTCTTAAACATATTTACATTGATTTATAATTAACTCAGCTCCATGATAAAAAAAGCAGTTATTCCGGCAGCTGGATTTGGCACACGATTTTTACCCATCACGAAATCGCAACCGAAAGAAATGATCCCAATTGTCGATACGCCTACCATACAGTATGTTGTTGAAGAAGCCGTTAATTCGGGGATCACGGATATCCTGATGATCATAGGTAAAGGGAAACGGACCATTGAAGAGCATTTCGACAGGAGTTTCGAGCTGGAGAATATGTTGCTGGAAAAGAAAAAACTGAAGGAACTTGAAAAGATCAGGAATATAACCCGTATTGCCAATATCCATTTTGTATGGCAGAAAGAAATGAACGGGCTCGGGGATGCTATCAGTTATGCCAGGTACCATGTAGGTAAAGAGCCTTTTGCCGTTCTGCTGGGCGATACGGTCATTGATGGAAAAGGTAAACCCATCACCCGCCAGCTCATGGACATATACGAAAAATTTAAAAGTTCGGTAGTCGCCCTCGAAGAAGTGGAAGCGGCTAAAGTCAGCCGTTACGGAATAATCGATGGCAGTCTGCTCGAAAAAAACGTATATCTGGCCAAAGATTTTGTAGAAAAGCCCTCCCCTAATGACACACCCTCCAGGCTGGCCATTGCAAGCCGCTATATCTTTACTCCGGAGATCTTCGATTTCCTGGATGTAACAACAAGGGGGATCAATAACGAAATTCAACTAACCGATGCCATGCGGGCCATGGTTAAAATCCATGCCATGTATGGCTACAAATTCGAAGGCAAGCGCTATGATATCGGCAATAAGCTCGGCTTCATCAAAACCAATATCGAATTCGGACTGAAGAATAAGGAAATCGGTGAAGAGCTGAGAGCCTATCTGAAAGATCTCATTTCGAAACTGTAAGAATTGTTTTAGGCTTTAACTAGTGAGTTATTTAACAAAATATTCTTTGGATTCTGAAAATTATAGAACCTGGAGTTTCCCAGAACAAGCAGTTAAAATCTATTCCTAGTTATAGAAAAGAAGAAATACTAAAGATTCAAAGTAATATTGGTTCAGCGAAAAAATAATGAAGTTGGATTGAAATGTTACTCTATATTTACCACAGAGTACCGAAGTTTCGGTGCACAGAGTTAAAAAAAAGAGTTTCACAGAGCAATGGAAGAGAATAAAATAACAGAAAAAATCATCCAATGTGCTATTAAAGTTCATACAGCATTGGGTCCTGGTTTACTTGAAAGTGCCTATAAGGAGTGTTTATTTTATGAACTTTTAAAAAACGAACTAATAGTTGAAAAAGAAAAACCTTTGCCACTTATATATGAGGAGGTGAAACTGGAATGCGGTTACAGGGTAGATTTATTTGTAGAAAATAGCATTGTCGTAGAAATTAAATCTGTAGAAGCACTTCATGATATACACCTTGCTCAAACATTAACGTATCTGAAACTGGCAGGCAAGAGAATTGGTTTGTTAATGAACTTCAATGTACTACGAATAAAGGATGGGATAAAGAGGGTTGTAAATGGATACTAACTCTGTGTTCCGAAGTCTTTCGGAACTCATTATTCTTCTCTGTGTTTCTCTGTGGTAAAAATATTA
>CAZMVE010000147.1:0-6190 GCA_964569585.1 uncultured Bacteroidales bacterium
TACCTGTTGAATATAAACTAATTAAGAGTATGTAGCATGTGCATACCCCAGTTTCCCTTATTAATAAAATAGAAGGTTAAAGAATCACTACCGAATACATAAGCATAATAAGTGTCAGCCGATTTAACAGGCCCTATAAAACAAAAGCCCGAACTATCCAATCCTGGAATATTGGTTGCATAAAACTCAAATTCCATTATATATTCTCCAAAAATCATATCCTTAACTACACCTGTATTTAGGGTGAGAGTGCCAGGAGTTAAACTGTCCTTTTCGGCGGGATACAGGATCGTACAGGTTTTGTCTTTGCTGATATTCCAATATTGGGGGGTGCATGAAGTAATTGTATTGACAAAAAGCTGATTGTTGGCTTTTTGTGAGAAGTAGTTGACGTATCCTATGGGTATGCTTTGGGCATAACTATGTACAACGAAAAAAACAATAAAAAATACTTCTGCCAAAATACTTTTCGCTTTAGTCGAAAATCTAAGGGGGAATAAGTATTTATACATTTGTAAGGTTTGTAAATATTGGCATAAATATACTTTTAAATTATCAGGACTGGTAAATAAGTCAAAGTTTAAGTTTTTCAAGTCGCTGCATGGCCTGAAGGACATTTTCACGAGAGGCAAAAGCTGAAAAGCGGAAATAACCCTCTCCTGACGGGCCAAAACCTGAACCGGGGGTACCTACAACATGCGCCTCGTGGAGTATTTTATCAAACAGGGCCCACGATTTTAATCCTTTTCCGGTGGTAACCCAAACATAAGGAGCATTGACTCCACCAAAGACCTGAAACCCGATTTTCATCAGACTTTCACACATGATATGTGCATTTTCCAGGTAGTAAGCAATAATTTCCCCGATTTCCTTTTTGCCTTCCGGAGAGTATATAGCAGCAGCTGCCCGCTGTACTGGGTAGGAAACACCATTGAACTTGGTAGTATGTCGTCGGAGCCAGAGTGAGTGTAAAGATTTTGTATCTCCTTCATGGGTGTAGGCTACCAGGTTTTCGGGAAGAACAGTATAGGCACATCGGGTACCTGTAAAACCGGCTGTTTTTGAAAAACTCCGAAACTCAATTGCCACCTCACGGGCACCATCAATTTCAAAGATCGAGTGAGGAATTTCAGGATCCGAAATGTATGCTTCGTAGGCAGCATCGTATAAGATAACCGACTTGTTGGAAAGAGCGTAATCGACCCATTTCTTTAATTCCTGCCGTGTCAAAGTGGTTCCTGTCGGATTATTAGGATAGCAGAGGAAAATAATGTCGACCTTCTGTTTTGGGAGCTGGGGAATAAATCCATTACCGGCAGTACAGGGCATATATATCAGGTTCTCGTAATATCCGTCCTCTCCGAGTAATCCGGTTCTGCCTCCCATTACGCTGCTGTCGACATATACTGGGTAAACCGGATCCTGTACTGCAATGATATTATCATTTCCAAAGATCTCAAGAATATTTCCCGTATCGCATTTTGAACCATCGGAGATGTAGATCTCATCAGCCTTAATATTAATTCCACTATTCTGATATTCATTTACTGCAATGGCTTCCCTGAGAAACTCATAACCTTGTTCCGGACCATATCCTTTAAATGTATCTTTTTTCGACATTTCATCAACTGCCTCATGAAATGCTTTAACGATACTCGGCGAGAGCGGTAATGTCACATCGCCGATACCCATTTTAATAACCTCGGCTTCGGGATGGTTTTTCTGGAATTCCCGCACTCTTCTTCCGATCTCAGGGAAAAGATATCCGGCTTTGAGTTTCAAATAGTTTTCGTTTATAAGAGCCATTTTTCATACTTTTGCCGCAAAAATAAGAAACATATCTATCTCACTGAAATAATGAATTACATTTATTCAAAAGTTAGCAACGCAACTCAATTTTTTGGAAAGACTGATCCGATAGATCTTGCTGATAATTTTGGCACACCTCTCTATGTTTATAATGAAAATATTCTTCGTGAACGTTGCCGTGACCTGAAACAGCTTATCGACTACAAACGGTTTGTTGTGAATTATTCGCCCAAAGCAAACTGCAATGTCGAACTGATAAAGATTGTCAGAGATGAGGGACTCAGGGTTGATGCCATGTCGCCGGGAGAGATATATGTGAACAGACTGGCAGGATATAAGCCGGACGAGATACTTTACATAAGTAATAATGTAAGTGAAGATGAGTTTCGTTATGCGATTCAGGCAGGAGTAAAAATTTCTGTCGACTCGGTTTCGCAATTGAAAATGTATGGCCGGCTTAATCCGGGCGGATCGGTATCAATAAGATTAAATCCGGGAATAGGTGCAGGACATCATGAGAAAGTTGTTACTGCCGGTCAGAAAACAAAATTTGGCATTGAAATTCAATTTCTCCCTGAAGTCAGGGAGCTTTTGAAAAAGTATGATCTGAAACTTCTGGGAATTAACCAGCATATTGGCTCACTTTTTATGGATGGAGAGGCTTACGTTAAAAGTACAGAAACCATTTTATCTGTGGCCAGGCAATTCAATGATCTTGAATTCATCGATCTAGGAGGTGGTTTTGGAGTTCCCTATCAGAAACAAGCCGACCAGGCTCGTTTCGATCTGAAGGACTTGGGAGGCAAGCTATCGGAAACGCTCCAAAAATGGGTAAAAGAATATGGAAAAGGAATCGAATTCAAAATTGAACCGGGACGTTATATTGTTGCAGAAAGCAGTATTCTGTTGGGAGAAGTAAATTCTGTAAAGATGAACTATGGCATTAAATATATCGGGACCGATTTGGGATTCAATGTGTTGATCAGGCCTGCTATGTACGAAGCTCATCACGATATTGAAATATACCGGAAGAGTGATATTCCTTCGACCAAAGAAGATATTGTGAGAATTGTCGGGAACATTTGTGAGACAGGGGATATTATTGCCAGGGACAGGAAATTGCCTGAGATTTTTGAGAAGGATATCATTGGGGTTCTCGATGCCGGAGCCTATGGATACTCCATGAGTTCCAACTATAATAATCGCCTTCGCCCGGCGGAAGTTCTAATCCAATCGGACGGAAATGTAAGACAGATTCGGAACAGGGAAACCCTTGACGACCTGACGAGAAACTTTGTATAATTAAAAAATTTATTGAATTACCTTTAACCCGCTATGGAAAAGAATTTTTTTGTTAAGGCACATGGTCTAGGCAATGAATATATTATTCTCAATAGTGAGGAAATAGATTTCAAGTTTACCGTACAGGCAATAAAACGATTGTGTAATATACATTTTGGAATCGGTTCCGACGGTGTAGTTATGAAGGTACCTTCAACCAAGGCCGATTTCGGATTCAGGGTATATAATCCCGATGGTTCCGAAGCCGAAAAAAGTGGCAATGGACTTCGAATTTTGTGTAAGTACCTGTATGATTATGGTTATGCCGGGTCGCGTAAGTTTTCGTTGGAAACACTTACCGATGTCGTTCATGCACATATTATGGAAGAGAGAAATGGCAAGGCCAAAATGATAAGTGTCGATATGGGTAAGGCTATATTTACGAGTCGCGATATTCCGGTTAAATCCGATAAAGATGAATTTATCGGGCAGGAAATTGTAGTGGGTGATACGAAATTTGAAGTAAACTGCGTTTCGGTAGGAAATCCGCATTGTGTTGTCATCAAAGAAGAGCTGGATGAAATGGAGATCAGGAAATATGGTCCCTTGCTTGAGAATCATGCCTTATTTCCCAACCGGATAAATGTTCAATTTGCCAAACCTGTTTCGGATAATGAAGTCCGAATTCTTATTTGGGAACGTGGCGCTGGTTATACACTGGCATCGGGAAGTTCTTCGTGTGCTGCCGCCAGTGTTCTGGTAAAAAGAGGATTGGTGAAAGGCGATTTATCTATGCATATGCAGGGTGGAACATTGAAAATTAACATTGATAAAAATTGGAATATTAGAATGACCGGCGAAGTTCGTGAAATAGCCAGAGGAATATTGAGCCGGGAATTGATAGAAGATCTGGATAAACCCTTAAGTATATAATATACTCCGTCAGGAGGAATTTCCACAAATCAAAAAAATATGCGGATAGGTTTCGATGCTAAGAGAGCCTTTTTCAACCGGAGCGGTTTAGGTAATTATAGCCGCGACCTTATTCGTTCGCTCCTTCAATACTATCCGGGAAATGAGTATAATCTCTATGCCCCTTCACTCAGGAACAGTATTTCCTTTTTACCCGATGATAAAGTGAATATTAGGTTACCTTCAGGTAATCCGGGAAAATTGCGCCAGGCATTCTGGCGCAGCTATCAATTAGCAGAGAGGGTCAGAAGGGATGGCGTTGAGATTTTCCATGGGTTAAGCAACGAACTCCCTGATAATATTCACCGTAAGGGTATTAAATCAGTAGTAACCATTCATGATCTAATTTTCTTGCGCCATCCACATTGGTACAATCCTGTCGATGTGGCTATTTATAAAAGGAAATTCCGGTATAGCAGTATGCATGCTGACAGGATCGTTGCTATAAGTAACCAGACGAAAGAAGATTTGATCTCGTTTTTTTCTATTGAAGAAAAAAAGATCGAAGTTATTTACCAGGGATGCAATGAGGCTTTTAAACATTCACTGAATGAAACTGAAAAACAGAAAGTAAAAAAACGATGGAATCTTCCCGATGAATTTCTTCTTTATGTGGGAACCATCGAAGAAAGAAAAAACCTGCTGACACTAGTTAAAGCATTATCAAATTCCAGGATCGCATTTCCATTAGTAGTTGTTGGAAGACAAACGGGATATTATAATAAAGTCAGGGAATATATTGAACAGCAAGGTATAAAAAATATCACTTTCCTGAAAGAGGTGCCGGTGGCTGATCTCCCCGGAATTTATCAGATGGCAAAAGTGTTTATTTATCCTTCCCTGTTTGAAGGTTTCGGAATTCCGATCCTCGAGGCTTTATACTCTAGAGTACCTGTAATTACGTCGAAAGGAGGATGTTTCAGTGAAGCCGGGGGAGATTTTTCACAATATATCGACCCCGGAAATACAGAGGAACTGGGAGAGGCAATCATTCGGGTATTGAACGATCCCAGGTTGCAGCAGCAAATGATTAAGGAGGGATTAAAACATACGCTTCAGTTTTCCAATGAAGATATAGCACATCGTGTAATGAAATTGTATAACGGCCTGCTGAATGGATGAAGATATAACTCAATCGGTCGACATCTTAAGAAAAGGAGGTACTATCCTGTATCCTACAGATACTATATGGGGTATTGGATGCGATGCTACCAACCGGGAAGCCGTCGACCGGATTTACAGCTTAAAGCAGCGATCGGACAGTAAATCGATGCTGGTTTTACTGGGGAGCGAAAACCACCTGGAGCAATATATTAAGGAGGTACCTGAAATTGTATGGCAATTGCTTGAAGTAGCCGATAAGCCTATAACCATAATATTTCCCGGTGCAAAAAACCTGGCACCAAATCTGATAGCTGAAAACGGAAGTATCGGCATCAGGATACCTAAAGATGAATTTTGTCTGAAACTGCTTACCCGTTTTCGAAAGCCTATTGTCTCAACCTCGGCCAATATTAGTGGCGAAAAAGCGCCGGCCAATTTTCATGAAATTACTGAGGAAATTAAAAATGGTGTCGATTATATTGTCAGGTGGAAACAGAACAACCTGAATAAGTTGGTACCTTCCTCTCTGATTGAGGTGGGAACAGGAGGAGAAATCAAAATAATAAGGCAATAAAAACTTATTTTTACTACCCAATTCTTTCAATCCATACAGATACCATAGGAAATCACTCGCTTTAGTTTTCCATTCATAAGTTACAGCACTTTTGTCTGCTGCAATATAAATTTTTATAAATCATAACTGACCTTCCGTAATCGATTGCATCAAGGGATTCAGGCC
Organism: uncultured Bacteroidales bacterium; assembly: GCA_964569585.1. Classification (GTDB taxonomy): domain Bacteria; phylum Bacteroidota; class Bacteroidia; order Bacteroidales; family UBA10428; genus UBA10428. The sequence continues at coordinate 5,906 of CAZMVE010000147.1, forward strand.
TACTCACATTACTTTTTTATCGTATCGATGGTTAGATAGTAATAAAATAGCCTTAAACGCCTAAAGAGAGGGGCCTAAATACCTTTATTTCCCGCGGGATACACTCATTTTTAAATAGAAATAGGTTATATGGGTCATCGGGTTTGACTTTTTACACTTATTAAGTTTTTTTCTGCAAACGTTTGAATTCACCGGTTCAGGCCATAATAGAGTAAATCGAAGGATTTTTACTATCAGTCAGATAGTGATTACTATTCTAAGAGTAATTAAATTTAATTAAGATAT
>CAZMVE010000148.1:0-6068 GCA_964569585.1 uncultured Bacteroidales bacterium
ATGAAAATGGATTCCAGTTGCAGCGTGCCGGCAGTACTTTGGATTTTATTACAATTGAATTTCTTGATTCGAATTTAACTTCATATACAGATGATTTTAACCTTCAACAAAATAATAGTTATTATTATCGGTTACGGGCATTTAATGACTTCGGTTACTCTGATTTTACAGATACACTCCAGGTTTATATACCTGAAATTATTATTCCTGAATTAGCCTCACCGGTTCTGAAGACTATCAATACTACTCATTCAACTGCAGTACTTGGCTGGGAATTATCGGAAACTACAGAGATTAGTTATACTCTGTATAGAATACCCCCAGACAATGATACCGTTGTATTCGAGAATATTTTAACCAATCAATATACTGATGAAGGTTTATTATCAAATACCCTGTACAAATATCGGATAAAAGCCAGGGATTCCTATGGGAATTTTATTAATAGTAATGTATGTGAAGCCATAACATTACCTCCCTTTACGCAAAACAGGGTAAATGATAGTCTGATAGTACTTTTCATTTTTACTCAAAGAAAAAAAGATACAATAATTGATCAATCGTGGTATAAAACCCCTGCAAACTTAAACATTTCAGATACATTAATGCTCCAGATCGTAAATTCAGATTACTTTAGGATCAATAACGATAATATATTGATATCAAATTCATCAGAGAAAATTAGAGAAGCCTGTCAGTTCAGCGATGAAATCACACTTGAATGCTGGCTGAAGACTTCAAATGCTGTTTCAACTTTTCCGGCAACTCTTTTAAGCCTGGAGAATGAGCAAACAGTTGCATTTTCGTTGAGTTGTGCAAAAGAGGATTTAAGCTCAAACCGAATTAATTATTACATCAATCTGACGACCAATACTACTGATCAGAAAGGAAAGCCTGATTTTGTTATTGAAGAGCCGGTTGAAACAAGTATCCTCCAGCACATTGTCTTTACTCATAATAATTTAGGTGAAGAAGCAATATATATCAATAACAATTTGGTTGCAACCGGATTCCGCCCTCCAAAATTTGAAACCTGGGACGATCAATATTCTCTTGTAGTTGCTAATAATTTGATAGAAGATTCTCCCTGGCTGGGTGATTTATACCTGTGTGCTATTTACAACCGGGCACTGGAACCTTTTGAAATCGCTCAGAATTATTTCGCTTCGCCTTTTTCGTCTGATAGCTGTATTCTAAATTCAGCTGATTATGAGATCTATATGTATCCAAATCCTGCAAACGATTTAATTCAGATAAGTTTTGTTAATCCTAATAGTAACACAGAAATTACCCAAACCTATACACTTAGTTTCTTTAATCAGCAGGGTATTTTACTCCGAAAAGAAAATGTTTCCGAAATAATGGGAAATGGAACGTTACAGTTAAATATCTCATCACTCGGGATAGGAATTTACACCCTTGTTTTATCTAATCAGGGTTCCAATATCGATCAGAAAAAATTAGTTATAATCCGCTAGAAGATTTGTCTTTCCATACAATTCACTTCGTATTGATGTTCCTATAAAGTGCATTATCACTCTCCGTCTCTGAAATAATGACACTGGTCAAATTATAGGGTGTATTGGCTAATATTCTTATATCTGGGGAAGAAAGTTACGTACATTTGTTTGTAGATAAAATTAGCTTTACATGAAACGTTTATATGATATCAGTTGGATCACAAATTTGTTTACAAATTATAAACTGAAAAACGTCCTGCCGATTTTCGATATTCTGGTTACTGTACTGTCTTATTTCCTTGCCTATATTGTGGCCAACCTGATAGAAACTGATTATTTCAAGTTCACGATCGATTATGTTTACATGCTTGCTTTAATCATACCCACCTGGGCCATTTTGCTTCGAAATTCCAATTTGACAACAATTCCAAGAACACGCTCAACCCTTTCGATATTTTTCAATTTACTGAATTTCAATTTTGTAGGATTTCTATTAATTTTTGCCTACAAACATCTATTCCAACTGCATGTTTTTAGCCATTATATGATTATTTCGTTTACTATATTTAATATGCTCTCACTCTTTGTCCTTCGTATGTTAACATACAGGGTGTTTAAATATTTTCGTGTTAATGGTCATAATATACACAATGTTATTATCTATGCAGACGAGAAATCGGTAAATTTTATTTCAGATATACTAATTCATAAAGAATGGGGCTTCCGGGTTTTAATGATCATTACGGACTCAGAACTGATCAGAAAGAAGTATGGGAAAAATATACGAATATTGCCGGATAAAATCTCGATTCGTGAACTTATTAAAATCGATATAGTGGATGAAGTAATTTATTGTAAGAGTGAATTTAATAATGAACAGGTACTTGATTTAATACAAACCTGCGAAGAAATAGGTGTAATCTTTCGCTTGCAATCAAATCTTTCCCCAATGACTTTTACTAATGCTTACCTGGCTAATTTTAATGATATCTCGTTCCTGACTTTTAACCACTCACAAAAAAATTACCTGGCTCATACATGGAAAAATTTTATGGACTTCTGGATCTCGTTTATAATAATTTTTCTCCTATCTCCCTTTATGCTCGTTGTAGCAATACTGATCTTTACGACCTCAAAGGGACCTGTTATTTTTAAGCAGGAAAGAGTAGGATTGCGGGGAAGAAAATTTTATATCTATAAATTTCGGACCATGGTCCAGAATGCCGAAAAGCTTAAATCTAAATTAATCAAGTTAAATGAAAGTGACGGGCCTACCTTTAAAATTAAAAGCGATCCCCGAATAACTGCTATAGGTCAATTAATTAGAAAAACAGGATTGGACGAATTACCACAATTGTTTAATGTATTAAAGGGAGAAATGTCTCTTATTGGTCCACGTCCTCCTCTTCCTGATGAAGTTAATAAATATGAACGCTGGCAACTAAGACGTCTTTCTGTTAAACCGGGAATTACCTGTACCTGGCAAATAATCCCCAACAGAAACGATGTTATTTTTGAAAAATGGATGAAGTTGGATATGCAGTATATTGATAATTGGTCACTTAAGGCCGATTTTGTACTCTTCTTCAGAACCATAATAAGCGTTTTTCGTGCAGCAGGCCATTAAGCTATTGCATTTTATCTTTCCTATCATAACTTTGTATACTCAATAAGCTATTTAACATATGCATAAATTAGGAATTGTTCTAATTGTAGTATTGACTATTGTCAGTTGTACACCTACTGAAAAATTGAAGTATACTATAAATACTGAAGGATCTGGAAATGAGTATAAGAACGATCGATCGGAAAAAACGATACAACCTTACGATTACCTGTACATAAAATTATATAGTCTCGATCCGACTACTTCTGATCTTTTTAATGGAAGAACTGAATATGGGAGTACCAATGAACAACTTCAATCTTATGAAGTCAGCGATCAGGGTTACATATCATTTCCATTTATCGGTAAATTATTGGTAAAGGATCTAACTATTGAAGAAGCTCAAAAGAAGCTTGAAATTGAGCTTAATAAGTATTTGACAAATATATCCTTACGAGTGCGGTTTGTAGGGAATAAAATAACCGTTCTTGGAGAAGTGAATTATCCCGGGAATCATACTTTTTATGATGAAAAAATAACTATCTTCCAAGCTTTTGGGTTGGCCGGCGATATTGCCGACTGGGGAGATAAAACAAAAGTGATCCTGCTTCGTGAGCGAGATGATATAATAGAATATTATTACCTGGACTTAACTGATAAAAATATTGTGGAATCAGAATATTACTACCTGCTTCCTAATGATATTCTTGTTGTAGATCCGGTGAGAGCAAAATATCGCGGCATGCAGGACCGCACTTTAGTACCTTTGGTTGTAACCACACTTAGTACTATGACTTCAACAATAATTGCTATACTAACTTTCTCAAAACCTTAATAATGAGCATTCAGGAAGAAGATTTTCAACAAAACCTTAACTATAAAAAAATAGTACAACGATTTATAGGTTTTAAAAGGCTTTACATAGTGGGTGCCATCCTTTTTATTGGTATTGCTTTTATTTATAACCGGACAGCCAAAATTCTTTATCAGAATTTCACTACAGTAATGATATCGGAAAAAGAAAAAAATCCCTTTACTGCTGGCCAGGATTTTATGTCCGGGATGGCATTTCTTTCTGGCAAGACTAATATTGATAATGAAATTGAAATATTACACTCATTTTCCATTATCAAGGAAGCCATTCAACGAATGGATATTAAATCATCCATTTACAGCTACGAAAAATCATTTTATTCCGAGCTTTTGGAAGGAACAAATATTCTTAAAAAGACTGAAGAATATGAAAAATCTCCTATACGTATAATTGTCGATCCCACACACGATCAAGCTTCTTATTTACCTTTTTTTATCGAATTTATTGATGATAATTCATTTAACATCTATACAAAACCTCAAAAAGATCCGGTATTTCTTTTCAACTATATCGATGACCAGATTACAAGTGTAAAACCTTATAAGCATTTCCGTTATAAATATAACTTCGGACAAGAAATAAAAACCGAATATTGCAGTTTCCAAATACTTAAGACCGAATGGTATGATAAAAATTTTACCCGGGATAAGGCCTTATATTTCTCCATGCATAATACAAACTACCTTACATTTGAATATCAGGGATACCTTAATGTTGAACCAATAAGTCAAACAGCATCTATATTAAAACTCGAACTTAAAGGTACAAATTATTATCGTGTAAGCGATTTCTTAAACTCTCTATCCTCAGTTTTTCTTGACAGAAACCTGCAAAAAAAAAACAATGCTGCAGCAAGCACTGTTTCGTTCATAGATGCTCAAATATCCGAGTTCAAGGATTCACTTAATACTGCCGAAGCCAGTCTGAAAAGTTTCAGAACATCGCATCAGGTTATGGATTTAAGTTTCCAGGGCCAACAGGTATTCTCAAAACTTGATGAGCTTGAAAGTGCAAAGGCTACATTAAAAGAACAATTGCGCTACTATGGATATCTAAGAGAATATTTTAATAAGAATAAATCTATCACTGATCTTGTTGCTCCATCATCGATGAATGTAGTCGATCCGATCCTGACCAATCTGGTGTCCGAACTTATGACTGTTAGCTCGGAGAGAGCTGGTCATTTAGGTACAGGATCAAATACAGATAATATTTTACTCCGAAATATTAATTTGAGAATTGATAACTTAAAAAAGACAATTCTTGAGAATGTGGAAAACTCGCAGACTACATTACAATCATCAATAAACGAATTGGATTACAGAATCAATAAGTTATCAAGTCAAATCTCAGCAATGCCAAAAACTGAGTTACAACTTAAAGGAATTGAAAGAAAATTTGAGCTTAATAGTGCCATTTATACCTTTTTATTGCAAAAACGTTCTGAAGCTCAAATTTCTAAAGCTTCGAGTATGCCCGACTATGAAGTAATTGAACCTGCCAGAGCCTTATACCCCAAACCAGTTGCTCCTAAAAAGAAACTTAATTTGGCAATCGCTTTATTTATGGCTATACTCCTGCCTACATGTTATATACTAATTATTGATTTCTTCAACAACAAACTGAATGAAGTAGAAGAAATTGAAGCATTGACAGATAAACCAATACTGGGTAAAATATTCCATAATTTCAGGAGAACAAGCCTTGTTGTTGCTCAACGACCAAATTCTTCAGTCTCAGAATCGTTCAGGAGTGTAAGGACCAATTTCCAATTTTTCGATCATAGCGGTAAAAAACAAGTTGTGTTGTTTACTTCATCAACCAGCGGTGATGGTAAAACATTCTGTGCCATAAACTTTGCCTCGGTTTTAGCTATGAACGGTCATAAAACTGCTCTTCTTGAATTCGATCTACGCCGCCCAAAAGTACACCAGGAATTTGGAGCAAGTAATATGATTGGTATCAGTTCATATCTGATAGATAAGGCAGTTATTGATGATATTATTCTTCCGACAGAGGTTGAAAATCTTGATCTTATTTCGGCTGGTCCGGCCGCTCCTAATCCTGCTGAATTAATTTCGTCAGACAGGACCACTGAATTCCTTGAAACTCTGAAAGAAATGTATGA
>CAZMVE010000149.1:0-5651 GCA_964569585.1 uncultured Bacteroidales bacterium
CTGGAAAGTAATAAATCCTCTTATCGATGCAGGCCAGATGCCGGCTATGGAAAAGTTGGTTAATGAAGGGGTGATGGGAAATATTAGTACACTCGAACCTCCATTTTCACCCATGTTATGGACTAGTATTGCTACCGGTAAAAATGCAGATAAGCACGGAGTTCTAGGTTTTACTGAAGCCGATCCTGAAGGTATGGGAATGCGTCCAATAAGTTCTTATTCAAGGAAAACTAAAGCTATCTGGAACATTCTCATGCAGAACGGATTAAAAACGCACGCTCTTGGGTGGTGGCCGTCAAATCCTGTAGAACCTATTAATGGTATCATGCTATCAAATCATTTTTCGCACGCACAAAGTAAGCTCACACAACCCTGGCCATTAGCTCCGGGGAGTGTCCATCCCCCCATTCTTGAGGAATTTTTTGCCGAGATGAGAATACATCCACAGGAGCTTACCGATCAGCATTTATTACCCTTTGTGCCTGATGCCTCCAAAATTGATCAATCAAAAGATCCCCGCCTCAGACTTATTGCTAAAAATATCAGCGAAGCGGCTACTCTGCATGCGGCTGCCACTTGGATTCTCGATACACAGGCATGGGATTTTATGGCACTCTACCTTGATACTATCGATCATTTCTGTCACGGTTTTATGAAATTCCATCCGCCTCGTCTGCATAATGTTCCCGAAGCAGAATTTGAGCTGTACAAAAATGTGGTCGCATCAACCTACCGTTTTCACGATATGATGCTGGAAAACCTGGTAAAACTTGCCGGTGAAGACACAACCATCATTCTCATTTCCGATCATGGATTTCATTCCGATCATTTGCGGACCACCTATATCCCTGATGAGCCTGCAGGTCCGGCCGATCATCACAGGGAACATGGTATTATCTGTATGAAAGGATCCGGAATAAAGAAGGACGAACTCATTTATGGAAGTTCTCTGCTAAATATTACACCTACAATCTTAACGCTTTTCGGACTTCCCATCGGGAAAGATATGGATGGCATACCCATCCTTCAGGCATTTGAAGAAGAAATTGAAATCGAGACTATCCCTTCATGGGATACGGTTGAAGGTACTGACGGCATGCACCCTGCCGAAACCAGAAGAGACACCGTTGCCGACCGTCAGGCTTTGCAGCAACTAATTGACCTGGGTTATGTCGAAGATCCGGGCCCGGATAAAAAGCAAGCAGCTGAAAAAGCCGAAAAAGAGACCAAATACAACCTGGCTCGTGTTTATCTTGGCAACTTCCGCTACATAGAGGCGATACAAATTCTGGAAGAACTATATAGCAATGAAAAGGATCAGGGACGATTTGCTCTTCGCCTCGCAAAAAGCTATTCTGAGACCGGTAATTATGCAAAAGCCGAAGAGCTACTTGATGAATTTATTAAAATAGCCATCGAGAACAGTAAGGATATCAATAAGATTAAAGAAGAATACGAGAAGCTGTATAAGGAGAAACCCAAGGAAAAAAAGAAAAACGAAAAAGGGTTTCAAAAAGAAGTGCGCCGTCAGCTAACCCTTCAGAATAATATTGGCCAGGCTCATCTACTACTTTTCGACTTAAGAATTCTGAAAGAAAAACCTGCCGCTATTCTCAAAGATATTGAAGAGAAATTTCCTAAAAGTGCAAGACCCATTTCCATGCAACGAAAACTTGCCAGCCTGTACTATAAACTAAAGAAATTCGACCAGGCAAAAGAATGTTATCTTGAATTATTAAAATTTAATCCTGAGAGTGCCATGTCGTATAATGGATTGGCCCTTGTATACCTTGCCCAGAAGAAGTTTGTTGAAGCAGCCAATGCTGCACTCGATGCTATAGGGCTGAACTATTACCATCCAATGGCACATTTTCATCTTGGGGAAGCCCTGTTATTGCTCGAAGATTATGAAAATGCAGCCAATGCATTCGAGGTATGTCTTAAGATCATTCCCAATTTCGGGAGTGCAAGGAACAAATTAATAGAAATCTACAACAACCAGCTTAATAAGCCCGAAGCCGCCGCGAAACACAAGGAGTTTTTCGAAAAGAAGAACATTATTGAATCGGAAGAAGAGGAATTACAGGAATATCCGGAACTGGGTGAATTGCAATCAAAGATCGTGGAACTTGATAATCCCATCATTGTTGTCTCCGGGCTTCCGCGATCGGGAACATCGCTTATGATGCAAATGCTGGATAAAGGTGAAGTTCCAATATTCACGGATAACAAAAGAAACTCCGATGAAAGCAATCCAAAGGGATATTTTGAACATGAAGCAGTTAAAAGTCTTAGGCGTAATAAAAAATGGCTCCCCCAGGCAACCGGGAAAGCAGTAAAAATAATTTCTCATCTCCTTCCCCACTTACCGGCAAAATATAATTATAAAGTTATTTTTATGCTTCGAGATATTTCGGAGGTTGTGCGCTCACAGCATAAAATGCTTGTCCTGCAGGGGAAACATAAAGAAGATACGTATCCGGCACGTCTTGAGATAGCGTTTAAAAATCAACTGCTTAATGCCAACAACTGGCTAAAGTCCAACCATAATGCATCGGTACTGTACATAAACCATATCGATGCTGTTACCAAACCAAAAGAGGTAGCTGAAAAGGTCCGGCAATTTCTGGGAACGCCTATGGATATTAACAAGATGGCAACCGTTGCAGATGCATCACTTTACAGGGAGAAAAGAAAAGCATGAATTTCCTAATCCCTCATAATGACGGAGCCGGTATGTCTGATTATAGTTATATCTATTCTATTGAATAGCTTCGAGGAGTGTTTTTAAAAATACCCAGAATTTGTTTACCGATCCAATATGCACTTTTTCATCGGGTGAATGGGGATGCCTGATGGTAGGACCAAAAGATATCATATCCAGGCCGGGTATCTTGCTTCCTATAATTCCACATTCCAGACCTGCATGAATTACTTTTACTTTAGGCTCACTGCCAAATTCCTTCTGATAGGTTTTCCCGGCAAAATGCAGTATTCCGGAATTACGGTCCGGTAACCATCCTGGGTAGCCATTACATAACTCAGCTTTAATGCCTTCATCTGTAAAAATTTTCCTGGCTTTCTCTGCTATTTCCATCTTTTCCTTATCATCAGAACTTCTGAGTAGTGTTTGTACCTCAATCATTCCCTTTCCGGCTTTAACGATAGCAAGATTATTCGAGGTTTGTACCATGCCAGGCAGACTTTCCGACATGGCTATCATTCCATCGGGGCAATTCATTAATAATGCAATAAATTTCTTCTGATCGCTATTATCCATGGTTAATTCATGGGAAGTAACCGACTCAGACTGTAAAGTAATATTGTCCTCAATTCCCGCGTAATGCTTCTTCAAATCTTCATGTACTGTACCCAGGTAAGTTTTGAGTTTTTCCGCATCATTATTGTCGATGCACAGAATAGTCTCAGATTCCCGTGGAATAGCATTTCGTAAATTACCACCTGAAAAACTTACCAACTGAAACCGCATCTGCTTTGACAGATCAGTTAAAATTTTCGCCATGACCTTATTTGCATTGGCGCGCCCCAAGTTAATATCAATTCCTGAATGTCCTCCCTTCAGCCCGGAGAGAGTAATTTTATAACAGGTACCCATCTCTGATTTAGTAGTATTATAACTCCATTTAGCATTCAGGTCTATTCCGCCGGCGCAACCAATGAAAAGTTCGCCTTCATCTTCTGAGTCAAGATTTAGCAGAATTTCACTTTTCAGATCGTTTTTATCAAGCCCAAAAGCACCATCCATACCGGTTTCTTCGCTAATTGTAAAAAGCGCTTCTAAGGGTCCGTGCTGAATATCCCCGGACTCAAGAACTGCCAGGATAGAAGCAATGCCAATACCATTATCGGCTCCCAGAGTGGTTTGATTAGCCTTAACCCATTCTCCGTCAACAACAGCCTCAATAGGATCGGTAAGAAAATCATGGACTTTATTCGAATTTTTCTGAGGTACCATATCGACATGAGCCTGCATGATAACTCCCTTTAGCTTTTCTTTACCTCTGGAAGCTTCCTTTTTGACGATCAAATTGCCTGTTGCATCTATCTTATACTCTAAATTCTGCTTTTCGGCAAATTGCCTGATATGTTCTATAACCTGCTTCTCATGACCCGAAGGCCGGGGGATTTGTGTAAGGTTATAAAAATGTTTCCAGATTCTTTTCGGCTCGAGATCAAGTATTGTGTTCGACATGGTTATTTTATATTGGTTAACTACCTCTATTTTTGATATTTTGTATATTATTTAACTATTAAGTGCCTTAAGTAATGGGTGCCTAAAATGTCTAAAGTTTTAAATTTTTACCAATAGAAGTGAAGATAGCAAGTATTTCACTAGCTTCCTTCATAATTGGTTCCAACTTTATAGAATCACTCCATTCTAATTCAGCAATAATCTCCAGCCAGTATACTGTCTCACTTGCTTCACTCTCGCATATTTTAATCTTATTCGTAAAATCTGCCTTACTTCGCGATCTGTTGGCTTCCCTATAGTTTGCACCAATACTGGTCACCGATTTTGTCAGCTGATTTTTAATCACTTTCCCTTCAGGTATGGCAGGTAAATTGACAGATAACTTGATTATATTAATTGAGAAATTCTTGGTCCTTATTTCTAACTGCTTACTAAATTCTTTATTGTCCACACTAAACTATTTTAAGCACTCTATACTTTAGACACTTCCTCCTATATTCTCTGTAAAATACTGGGTAGTCTCATTTTGTTACAATTGGAAATGAAAGTATATCGAACTGGAACTAATTTACATTGTTTAACAGAGTATTAACAATTTTATGAAACAAAAATTTATTACTTTGCGTTTTCTATAAAGCAATTCTCCGGCTATAAATATGAAGATAAAAAAGTTAATAATAATAGGATTTTTCCTGATTTCACTTACAATTGAAGCCCAGCATGTGAAGTGGTATACTTTCGAAGATGCAATTGAATTAAATAAAAAGGAACCCCGTAAAATAATGATTGATGTGTATACCGATTGGTGCGGATGGTGTAAAGTAATGGATAAGAGTACATTCAACGATAGTATTGTAAGTGGTTATCTTAATGAAAGATATTATCCGGTAAAACTAAATGCTGAACAAAGAGAAGATATTCTTTTTAATGAAGTAACATTTAAATTTGTTGCACAGGGGACCAAAGGCTATCATGAACTGGCTGCAGCTTTGCTTAATAATCAAATGAGTTATCCTTCCGTCGTTTTTCTCAATGAAAATATCCAGATTATACATGTTCAGAAAGGGTATGTCAAGGCACAACCCTTCGATGAAATAATCAAATTTATTGGTGGAGATTATTATAAAACAACTACCTGGGAGGTATGGAAGAACGGATATAAATCGCCATTCTCTTCAAACTAAATAAGTGTTTCTAATTTTATACTCACTGATAAAGCGGGGGAAAATATAAAGGCTGCCATAAATGACAGCCTTTTTTCACTTTAGCTCTTTTTATTGACATACCCGAAATACAATTAGATACTTGCTATTTTGTATCATTGAAGTTCTTTTTCAGGACGATAATTTCGATATCGAATTATATAATCACAATTTAAAGTATTTTTACCGGTCATTATCTCAAAGTCATTTATGGTTTTTAGTTCTGTAATTTTTTT
>CAZMVE010000150.1:0-5588 GCA_964569585.1 uncultured Bacteroidales bacterium
TGTTATGCTGCATTTCCCGCATAATCTCAGTTTGTTCGGCAAGACGAATCAGGATTACTCTAACATCGCGTGCAAGATTTAATAGTAAACGTCTGAAATTTTCGGCTTGCGAAGAGGAAGTTTTTTCACCTATCTGATTGACCTTCGTTAAACCTTCAACAATAATGGCCACTGAATCATCATACTCATTTTTCAGCTCTTTAGAAGCCATTTCCCTATCATCGAGCGATCGGTACAAAAACAAACTGATAACCGATGTACGTCCAAGACCTATTTCCGATACGGCTATTCGGGCAATACTCAAGACTGATAAAATAAAATCTTTTTTATACACTGTTGTCCTTCCCGATTTCGTCTCAACAAGTCTGATAAACGCTTTATACACTTTCTCGTTCGATTCATCGGAACGGATCCGGTTAAGTTCGTTTATTATATCAAGGTAAGGATCAAGATATTTCTTATCAATAAATTCTTCAGGTCTCTCAGACATGCCTCAATTATTTGTAGCAAAAATACTACAAATACATCTTTGATAAAATGGGAGATTTATTATGAAAAATAGGGAGCTATAAGTTTATCGAAAAAATCGGGAACCCTCATAGGTTTCCGTGATTCCGCATCTACAAATACAAGGGTGGTTCTTGCCTCGCTTAATAATTCCCCTTCGGGATTCATCATCTGGTATTCAAAATCGAGTCTTGCGGAAGGGCTTTTTATTAAAGATGTCCTTATCGTGATTTTATCATCATATAGAGCAGGCTTATGATAGCGGATGAAAAGTTCCCTTACAGGTAAGAGAATTCCCCGATCCTCCATCTCCCGATAGGTAAGTCCCAATTTTCTGATTAATTCAGTTCTGCCTTCCTCGAAATATATGGCATAATTTCCATGATGAAGATATCCCATCCTGTCAACCTCACAATACCTTACCCTGATTTGTATTTCGTTTGATAACATGCTAATTGCTATAATTTTTTTAAAGGGGAATTGGGTTCCCGTTCAAATTTTCTAATAATAACCCAATCTGTAAGAGCAGGAATGATGCGTTGGAACAACACCATCAGCTGCCCTTCTATTGACATTATACGGTTCCTCTTTTTCTTTCGGATAGAACGAATCAGGTTTTTTGCCACTTTTTCCGGCGAAGATAATTTTTCCTCATTCCGTGGTGTTTCTCTCTGAGGATTTCCTTGAGCATCGAGAGCATTTTTTCGAATATTTGAAGCAGTAAAACTTGCCGCCAGAACTAAAACATGCACTCCTTTCCTGATATTTTCTGTTCTGATACTTTCGAGAAGTCCATGTATGGCGAATTTTGAAGCAGAATAAGCCGTTCTGCCAGGCAAACCATGAAAGCCCGCCAAAGAACTAACCCCCGCAATTGTCCCCTTTGTTTGCTGTATATAAGGAAGTGCATATTTTGTGCAATAAACAGTTCCCCAAAAGTTCACATCCATTACCCTCTTGAGAACCTGGATTTCAACTTCATCGAAGATAGCCCTCATTGATATCCCTGCATTATTAACCAGGATATCAATCTTTCCAAATTTTGCAACCGCCTGCTGAATCAGATTTTTACAATCCTCCTCGACAGTAACATCAGTTTTCACAGCTATGCACCTTTCACCACCGGAATCAAGTTCATTTACTATTTCGGTTAACTTATCGATAGAACGGGCTGCTAATACAAGTTTTGCCTTTTCTCTGCAGAAAGCCTTTGCACACGCTAATCCTATACCCGAAGAAGCTCCGGTAATAATAACTACTTTATCCTTCATTAGCTGCAGGTTTTGGATTTTTATCAAATATAAAAAAATTATCACAGGGAATTGAAAAAGAAAATTGTAGTCATGAAGGCTTATGCCTGAATTTTTACAACTAAAGAATTGTTCCTATGTTTACACTAAGTAATGAATAGATGGAAATAAAAAGTAATCAACCTCTTGCCGATCGGATGCGTCCGCAGATACTCCAGGATTTTGTAGGACAGGAACATCTGGTAGGCAAAAGTGCAATTTTAAGGCAATCTATTGAGAGTGGTCAGATACCTTCTTTTATATTATGGGGGCCGCCCGGAGTGGGTAAAACAACGCTTGCCCGAATAATTGCCAATACTTTAAAACGTTCGTTTTATAATTTAAGTGCTGTTAATTCGGGAGTAAAAGATGTTCGTGAAACGATAGAAAAAGCTAAAAAACAGCAATTTTTTAATGTACCTAATCCCATTCTTTTCATCGATGAAATTCATCGTTTCAGCAAGTCACAACAAGATAGTCTGCTTGGTGCAGTTGAAGAAGGTATTATAACTCTCATAGGTGCTACAACTGAAAATCCATCATTCGAGGTTATTTCTCCACTTCTTTCCCGATGCCAGGTTTATGTTCTAAAATCGTTAAATAAAGAAGAATTGCTGCAATTACTGGACAGCGCTCTGAAACAGGATAGCTACCTCAAAAAACTTAAAATTAACGTAAGTGAGAACGAAGCCATGCTGCGTTTTTCAGGTGGCGATGGACGTAAACTATTAAATATTCTTGAACTGGTTATTGCATCACAGAATAAAACTGGAATCAAGGAAATTACCATCACCGATAAAATCGTTACCGATCGTCTACAGGAAAATATTGCCTTATATGATAAAAATGGAGAGTTGCATTACGATATCATATCTGCTTTCATAAAATCGATAAGAGGTAGCGATCCGAATGCAGCAGTATATTGGTTGGCCAGGATGGTTGAGGGAGGAGAAGATCCAAAATTTATTGCCAGGCGCCTGGTCATTCTGGCAGCAGAAGATATAGGACTTGCCAACCCGAATGCTTTACTTCTAGCTAACACCTGTTTTGATGCCATTAATAAAATTGGTTGGCCCGAATCAAGGATCATTTTATCAGAAACAACAATTTACCTGGCCAATTCGCCAAAGAGCAATTCCGCCTACAAGGCTATTTCCGACGCACAGGAACTTGTTAAAAAAACCGGAGATCTGCCCGTTCCCTTGCATCTGAGGAATGCACCCACTTCTCTCATGAAAGAACTTGGTTATGGGAAAGATTATAAATACGCCCATGAATTCGATAACCATTTCATTGATGATCAGTACCTGCCCGATCAAATAAATGGCACTATTTTGTATTCACCCCAGAATAATCCGCAGGAAGAAAAGTACCTTGAACGACTTATAAATATCTGGAAGAAACGCTACAAGTACTGATTTATTCCGGTAATTAATACCTGTTTAACTTAAAACCATTATGGTTTTGAGATTCCTAATGTTTTACCAGTTTTCTTGTAGCTACAAATCCGTTATCACTGGTAATACGCAGGATATAGATACCTGGCACCAATTGCTGGATATGCGAATTTTCAACCTGAATTTGCGAGAGTCCCTCTTCTATAAGATCTCTTTCAGCATACTTAAGTTGTCCGGAAATATCATAGATATTCATTTGTATTTCAATATTATCAGAGCTCGAGAAAGTTATTGTCAACTTATCACTGAAAGGATTTGGAAACACTTCAAAACCAAAATGTTCTCTGGTAATTTCAGGAATTTGATTTGGGTAATAGTCAATCTCATAATAGAGTTCTCCAATATTATTGTCAATCCACTCCAACCGGTCCATAATCCAGCTTTTAATATTATTAATTTCATCCTCATAGGAAACCGATACATAGTTGGAATGCCAAATATCCAGATCGATTAGTGGCCAGACATAATAATTACGGGCTATTGGTTCAGCAAGAAGAGAAACCGTTGAGTCGATATAATCCATGATGGAATCGGCATGAAGAAAGCTGTTTCGTGCCATAGCCCAGCGAGCTTGTAATAAATGAACAAATGCTGTATCCTGAAGCATACGCAACATATATATATTTGTATGGTCGTAAGGATGTTCAAAGTGCCAGCCATCAGTAGAGGCTCCGTCCTGAAAAGAGGTATTACCAAATGACAGATCGTTATCCCATACAGGACCGTATATGATTTTATTATTCCTGTCGGCCCGGTCCTTATATAAATAGGTACTGAACATATATCCATCGCAATTTTTCGGAAATTCTATCATAATCATATAATCAGCAAGAGATGTAGCATCTATGTATCTTCTGAAACCAGCATCAGGATCCATGAAATAATCTGTGAACAATGTTGCCCTATATTCTGCCAGGTATCCATTAATATAATCTCTCTGTTCAGGGACAATCACATCAGGCTTTGGGTAAACTATTTCAAGCCTGCCGGCAGGTTTATCATATTTCATAATATAGCCCCCCGTTATATCAACCCCTTCAGTTTCCTCCGGACTTAACCTGGCAATATCAATTCGGTTGCCTCCTCGTTTAATGCTCTCTGTTAACGTATATAATCCCACAGATTCACCATTCAACATCACTTCACAGTAGCGGGTTCTGGGCTGATATCGTCCAAAGCGTCTGGCCAGATCAAATACCATAGGATTGCGAAACTGGGCCTTATCCTGGAATGGTCCATACAATATCCAATCGTCATTTGAGGGCATTCCCAGAAGTACTACATTTGAATCATTCTCCAAGGAGTCTTTTAATTCAAACCTGTATGATCTTTTTGGAAATTCCGATGAAGATTGTCCCCTGACTTCAATGGAGATATCACCATAATACACATTGCACGAGTCGGTGGGTTTATTGTATGCACCGGGTCCGTTATCAACAATACCCATAAATGCGTTTACTCTCTCATTCTTATAAGGAATTCCATATCCATCGGTTTCGATCATTACGAGCGGAAAATTTACCGAATCAACAAAGTACTGCCTTTTAAATCGAAAGGCTATACTGTATATATTATAAGTCGCGTTAGTTAGGTTGTACAGCCGGAGAAAAGAGCACAGGTCGGAACCATTGAGGCTGTCATTCAAAATATGAACAGCTACTACATTTTCACCCTCTACCAGACAAGTATCCAAAATCATTGTGTCAAGATAATAACCATAAACCGGATAGGATGTGAAATATTCCATTTCATGTGAACGACTTGTAATATCATTATAAGCCGGAAATTTAACCGAATCAGGAACATTCACCCTGAGAATTTCTTTACCATTGAGATAGGTAATATATCCGTCATCATAGTCACCCAGATAACTCAGTTTCCTGATATTCTGAGGATTATTTAAAGTAAACTTATAGCGTAGATATAGCGATTTAGTTTCCGGACTTATAGTTACATACTGAAAATCTGTACCGAATCCTATAGTATGTGTATCGACCGGCCATCCCGAATCATCGAATTTTGGCATGAACCAGTCGGCAGATGGTTCTTCCTGAGCTGCAAAATACGAGAAGGTTGTATCCCAACCAATTATTGTAGATTGTCCACTCACATAAGTATCAATAAACATTATCGTTGAAAAGAACAAGGTAACTGAAAGTACGGATTTTATCATGTGCAATAGAGTTTATACTAAGTATACAATTAAATATATAGCTTCACTTAATCAATACTTCTCAAATATGATATTATTATTTCAGAACGTTAAGTAAACCTTTAATTAATATAAATTAAACTGGGGTATGCACTTGAAACATATAAAAATAATCAATAAATT
>CAZMVE010000151.1:0-5581 GCA_964569585.1 uncultured Bacteroidales bacterium
TCCCCTACGGACTACATCAAAGATTCTCATAACCCTGCGTGTTGAAAGATACGTGGGGTTTTTTATTTGGATTGCCAGAAAAAAAATAAAAGAAAATAATCTGCTTTCTTAATGATTTTTATTCCGAATAATTTTTAATCCCCGCTTCCTGTAGCTTATCTCTGTCAATCAATTGCAGGTTGTTGAATAGGCTGTTGTTTTCGTCCATGAGTTTTTGAATTGCTCTACGGGTATTATTGCGCGGATTGCTGTCGGCATTTCGTATGCTGTGAGCAATTTCCCTGAATTGTACGAAAATATCTTTTTTTCTGCAACTCTCGGTTAGTCGCGGGATAAGCTTCTTATTAAAAGTTTTCCGGTCGTGTTCATAATACCACTTTACACCTGTATAGCTCAGAAATTTACTGTTTTTTGGTTGCATGGAAATATCAAGTTCTGTTACAGGGCAGGTTCTGTTTGAGGCAGTTTTACTTTTCAGGACAGAAGAATGCCGGATATCATTCGAATGAATAATATGATTAACAAACTCATAGACCTTATTGAGCAGGTTATTTTCCATGAGTGTATTTTCCAGTGGATGAACTAACAAATTAGAAAAATTTTATCTCTATGTCAAGTTATTCAGCTTGAATTTATTAGATACTTTTCAAACGGGATCTTAGAATTCCCTGTAAGCCGGAATTGGAAGAAGAATAGCAGGATTCTCTATTTCTGATCACTTAATTGTACTATCGGTTGGTAACGAAAACAACCGGTTAAGTGATCATTTACCATACCTACAGCTTGCATAAAGGCATAGCAGATAGTTGAGCCGGTGAATTTTAATCCTCTTTTTCTCAAATCCCGACTCATGGCATCGGAATTTAATGAATTGGCAGGTAAATCGGTAAGTTTTTCAAAGGCATTATGGATAGTTTTTCCTTCGGTAAATTGCCAGATGTAACGGTCAAAACTTCTATATTCTTTCTGAAGTTTTATGATACAATTTGCGTTTGTTATTGCTGCATCAATTTTTTTATAATTCCTGATGATCCCTTGATTTTGGACCAATTCATCTATTTCCTTTTTGCCATAAGCAGCCACTTTATCAATAGAAAACTGATCAAAGGCTATTCTAAAATTCTCTCTTTTATTCAGAATGGTTTGCCAGCTTAAACCGGCCTGAAATACATCCAATATAAGGTGTTCGAAAAGTAGCTGATCGTCATGCACAGGCACTCCCCATTCTTCATCGTGGTATTTCTGCATTAATTGGTTATATCTTGCCCAGTCGCATCTCATATATCCAGTTTTAATTATAAAAAATTATAAATATCAGTACTCTTAAAATAGAAAATGGGTATTAAATACTATTCTTTAATTAACGTGTGTTGGAAATAATAAACCTTCAAAATCAGGTGAGAAAATCAATTACTTTGTACAAACTTAGTGATTTTATGCCTTTGCAACAATTTCTTAATTTTTTTACCTCTACGTCTTCAGAATTAAAAGTATTCACAAAAGTATAAATCTAAAAATCACGACTTCTGTTTATTGGATTCAGGTGAATAAGATTTCTCATCGGATAGATTGGATAAATGGAAATATACTAACGATAATTTGTTCTGTCACAATTTCAACCAAGGAATTAGGGTGGCAATAACATGTCGTTTAGGGCATCCTTAAGTACCGGATATTTATACTGAAAATGTTGCTCAGTTAATTTTTGAGGATGTATTTGCTGATGGTTTGTAAATACAGTTGCCATTTCGCCGATAAAGAATTTTAAAAGTCGATCAGGAATTCGAACAATCAAAGTTTTCATGTGTAATAAATTCAATAGTGTTCCATTGAACTGAGACTGGTTAATTACATCGGGAGCCACTCCGTTATAAATACCCGCTGGTAGTTTGCAAGCTATCAGATGATGAATAATTTGAAAAACATCTTCGATATGTATCCAGGGAATATATTGTTTCCCTGTTCCGAAGATTATATTTAATCTGAATTTCAGAGGCAGCATCATTTTTTGTAAACTACCTCTTTCCTTACCCAATACAATTCCCAACCGGATTATAGCATAGGGGATTTTAAGTGCGGACAGTGGTTTTAAAGCTTGTTCCCAATTGTAACAAACCTGACTGAGAAATCCTGTTCCCCGTGCAGATTGTTCTGTCAGAATTTCACCCGGCCGGTGGCCATAGTATCCGATAGCTGATGCATTGATAAATAATTCAGGGATTATTTTATATTTTTCAAGGGTATGTATTAATAGACGGGTACTTTGAATCCTGCTTTTTATAATCGTTTCTTTTTTTTTCTTCGTCCAAAGTTTATCGGCAATAGCAGCTCCGGCCAGGTTAATAATGACATGTTGATTCTTCAACGAATCTATATCAATGGTTCCTTTGTCAGGATTCCACTGATAACATAAAGCTGTACAGTTTTTTTTTCCTGACCGGGAAAGAATACTCACCTTACATCCTTCTTCTGTGAGTTTTCCGGTCAGATACTTACCTATAAAACCTGAGCCTCCGGCGATAAGTACATTTTTCATCGCACTTTATTATAGTTTATCAATGAGTATAATTCATATAAAATGAAAGAATTAGTATAAAAAAGCCGTTCGTGTTGAACAAACGACTTTAAAAGTAAACCGAATTCATGATAAACTAAGCTATTATTCAACTATAAGCTTGCCTTGCAAATTGTTTACTGCATTTCTGACAGTATAGAAATAAATGCCTTTTTTCAATTCGTAATTCGATTTATTAAGGTCAAGAACGATAGTAACGTCGGTATCAGTAAATAATGCTTTTGTGTAGACCGGCTGTCCCATAGAATTATAGAGCGTAAAATCCATATTTCCATGTGACAGGGGTATAAAATGAATGATTCCATCGGTCGGGTTAGGAAAGAGTGATCCCGGTTCAGTAGGGAGATTAGCATTATCAAGATCAAGTGGAGGAATATCGGGTAATTCAAGTTGTACATCGGTATACATTCTGTATTCACCCGGTTGTAGATCGATGTTTTGATCAGTGTCAGTCACTTCCAGAATGGCGCCGGTAAAATATTCGTACCAGGTTCCGGTATGTTGAAAGTTGCCGGCAATTGAGCCAGTCACCAGATCGAAATTACCCAATATAACTGCATTCATCGATGCCGAATTAAGATTAATACGTTTTTTTGCACCGCTAACGGCCAGGTTGAAATCGGAAGTTTCAAATAATTCTTCTTCAATACGCAGTTTGATTAAAGCAGAAAATACCTTGTAAAGATGGTATCGGTTACTATTATTATAGTATTCCCAAAGTACAGGTTTTGGACACACGCGGCATGGATCATCAATGTTGATATCATACCCTAGTTCACCAAATTGCCAGACCATTTTCGGCCCCGGCACTGTAAAGAAAAATGCGGCTGCCGCTTCCACCCTGCTTAGTCCTGTATTTAAATTTTTAACATCATAATCGCCCAGTGAATTTCCCCAGGTAAGATTTTTATACATCAGGCGCTGCTCATCGTGACTTTCCATATAACCGATAAGATGCGGGTCATCCCATCCCCGATACAGGTAGGATATACCTGATAAATTGGAGTTTCCACTGTTATGGTATCCCATGGTAGCCTCATTATACGGATTGGTCATTTTACCCCAGAGCAGGATACCGTAATTGGCAAGTTCGGTTTCTTCGGTATTCTCTGATAGATGTTCAAAGATTACCAGTGCGTTTTCATTAATGAACTTTATACTATCGTACATTGCCATAAGTATAGCAATACGCGAAGCATCATAATTCCAGCCATCGCCGACAGTATTCGTAAATCCTTTGGTAAAGTCAAATCGAAAACCATCAATGTGGTATTCTTCTAACCAGTAACGATTTACACGATATACAAAAGTACGGGTGGCTTCACTTTCATGGTTAAAGTCGTAACCCCAGCACCAGGGTTGGTGAGGACAATCCTGGTTATACCAGGGACTTTCGGCACTTGGTTTTCCGGTGGTTTCATCAAAATAGAGCTGAACCAGAGGAGACTGTCCGTAGCTGTGATTAAGCACAATATCCATGAGTACAGCTATACCTCTTGAATGGCATTCGTCGACGAACTGTTTGAAGTCGTTTTTAGTGCCGTAATATTTATCCACTGCAAAGTAAAACGATGGATTATATCCCCAACTGTCGTTACCCTCAAATTCACTGACAGGCATTAATTCGATAGCATTAATACCCATAGATTCTAAATAATCCAGTGAATCCATAACAGTTTTAAAATTACGGGCCTCAACAAAATCGCGTACGTGTAGTTCGTATATAACCAGATCAGTTACCGATGAGGGTGCAAAATCATTTACAAGCCAGTTAAATTCTTCCTGTCCTGTTTGAAAAACTGATACAATTCCTTCAGTCTGGTCAAAAGGATAGGGTTTTAAAACGGGATAAGCAGTTACCGGAATAGATACATCATTTATAGGGTCGAGGATTTTATCGGTATAGGGATCGGCAATGTGCAGGTTCCCGTCAACCAGGTATTGAAAAGCATATTCTTCTCCTTTTGTAAGATCGGATATAGTGAGCCAGTAATGTTCACTATCCGGGGTACGGTTCATCAGGTAGTCATTGTTGAGATCCCAATCATTAAAATCGCCTATCACCAGGACATTATCTTTATAGGGTGCATGAAGAACCAGTGTTACGGTGGACGTATCTATGTAATTAATCCCATCGATAACACCAGCTGGTAAATCATCAACAGGTACTTCATCGCGTACAAAGTAAAAAATCGAATCCAGGGCAGTAAATTCGTCATTCTTCGTTTCAACCTTTATCCAGTGTTTATCCGTATCGGATACGATCAACTCATAGTAAAGAGTGTCGGCATATGAAATAATTTCAACCGCATTATCAATGTAGAGACTTATGCTGTCAGGCGGATTTGTCCCAATTGCAATGGCGTCAGCCGATATAACAATTGTATCACCCGATTTAACAATTACATTTCCTTCGGGCTCATTAATTTGAACACTCAGTCCTTGTTGGTAAACATCATAATATATATTGGGACTTGTTTGTCTTGAACCATCAATGCTACGGAAAACAAAAGCCAGATATTCCACATATAGTTCCGGGCCGATCTCATAGTAATCGGTAATAGACGGAGTAATGTGTAAGACATAGGTAGTATCATCCAACTTTTGCAATCGAGCCTTTTCAAGATTAACATCCCAGTCTGCGATAACAGAATCCCAATCATTCATATCTACACTTTCGCTTGTAATAAGCCCTGTATGTGCATATATATCTCCCGTATAACCTTCGAGGGTACAATTGCAGCGATTTACATGAAGTGTTATATCCACCTGATCGGAAACTGTTGGGTAAACAGGGTCGGCTTCGATAATCTGAGAATAAACTGAAACCTGAAAAAACAGGACGATCAGTATAGTCCATATGTATTGAGGCAGTTTCTTTTTCATTTTCAGATTTATTTAAGATGAGTAATCCATCATTTGCATTTGATTAACTTACACAATTTCTTATATAAATTTATTGAGTATGTATTGATAATCAAAGCTTTATTTTATATAACTGAGAAT
>CAZMVE010000152.1:0-5318 GCA_964569585.1 uncultured Bacteroidales bacterium
GTTGTGCAAAATTGTAAAAAGACTCCACTGCTATTATAGACTTATTTAAAAATCAGTGATTATGAATACCTGGTCAAATATTCAAATTTCTCCTCAAGACACTGAAATAATTAAAATAAATAATTTAAAAAAAAGACTTGGGGAATTGCCTGATAAAGTAATCAGAATTCGTGAACTCATCACAAGATTTGAAGTATGTCATTTCAAATATCAACAACATTTAAAAAAAATTAAGGATTCGATATCTGAACTTAATCCCAATGTGGATACATCCAAAATCGGAACAAACCATATCCAACATGGAGAAAATGTATTGAATACAGACACAACAGGGAAAAGTCTTATTGGACAGCAATATGTTTGGGCATTAAAAAAATGGTTAAATGACAATGGCAAAAATGAAATTTCTGACAATTACGACAAAAAGCTTGGACAACAGATTCAAAAGTGGTTGGGTGATAAGAATCCTGATAAAATACGATTAGTCAGGTTATTACTAGCAAGACTGACCTGGGATTGGACATCTTACGAAAAATTACAGCATGGTGGAAAATTTAAAGATATTGAGTTTCAGGCAAGCAGACAAGATATTTGCCATTACGCTTTCCCAAAAAACCTTGATTTATTATTAGAAGGAATAGGACAAATGAAAGCGGTTGAAGAAGAAAGATTTGAAGGATGTGGCTCATATAATACCGAGATAAAGGTATATCTTGAAAAAGAATTTTTAGATTTAAATAACACACTTAAATCATTTCAAGTCAATAATGGATTAAATAAAAATGATTTAGTTAAGACATGGTTGATTGCATGTTTAGCCAAAACGATTAAAGAGAATATAAATATATCAGTACCAATTACTGAAATAGAAAACTAAAGATATAAAAACAACTTTGCACAATATGCAATATAAAAAATTAGCTTCGCTGAGCTCGCAAGCCTTCGGCTTGACTCGGTTGGGGTTGAAGTGGTTTACGAAAGCGTTACCACGCTTTCGCTTTTGTCACGGTAGACAGGAACGTAGCCCGCACTCCCCAGCATTTCATATTGTGGAAACGTTAGGTTTAATTGGAAAAAACGCAACCCATGACTAAAAAAATGCATCTATCATTAAAAAAGAACAAACCATGAAAAATATTAAGATTATAATAATTACCTGCATGATTCTATGGGTATCTTCATGTGAGAATGATTCAAATAATGAAAATGGAGTTAGTTGTTTTCAAGTCGATTTAAATGATGTAACTGATTATCAAATAGACAGTAAATGGATTTTTTTAGGATTTCTGCATACTGATACCCAATTAGAAGAATGTAAACCAGATAATTTAAAGGAAATGAATATTGAGTTTAGTGATACTGACAGATTTCATGCTATTAGTTCATGTAATTCATTTGATGGTTATTATTCAATCTTAGCCCCTGATTCATTAATAATTGATAGCGTAATGATAACATTAATGTATTGTGTAAATGATACCGTAATAGAATGGGAAGATAAATATTTTAACGAATTGAAAAATGCAACCAAATATCATATCAGTGGAAATAGGTTGACTATTGAAACGATATCGAATATTGAAATAATTTTTAAAGCAGATTGAAAAACCAACTAAACCTTAGTGCGTTACAGCATTTCTATAAAACTCCAAAATAAGCTATATTTATAGCTGTAATGTCCTGTTCGTTAAATTATAGCATAAGCTTTGGTTCCAAACAAACCTATAATCCTATAAACCGATACTATCATGAACCCACAAACCGTAATTTTAAAAGTATCCAGACTGAAAAGTATTTATGCGGCAGTCACTGCCGGTACTATCCTCATCTGCCTGGCCCTGACCGGTTGCCGGCAGGGCTCCGTAACATCCGAGGCTCACAGCTATGCCGAAGACCGGGCATTGATCGAGGACCTCCAGGCCCGGTATATGTTTGCGCTGGATTTTGGAGATCTCGATAAGTATGTAGCCACCTTTACCGAGGATGGCATACTCGATATCGGTGAAGGTGAATGGCGCAGCCGCGATACCATCCGGAAGGTGCTTTCTTCGATCCCTCAGCAGGAGGAAATTCCGGACGACCTCGATACTCCTGAACTGCATTCCGCTACCGGCCGGCACTGCATAGCCAACATTGTGATAAAGATCGAGGGCGATACGGCTTATGGCAGGGCCTACTGGTTCCATATGTCGGACAACAACCCGCAACGAAGCGCAACACTCGACTCCTACGGCCACTATGAAGATGTAATGGTGAGAGTGGACGGAGGTTGGTTGTTCAGCAAACGGAAGATCTATAACGAGCAGGTCTCCAGCTGGGCTGCATCGGCTAACAATCCGAGCTTGTAGCAAAGTACCCGGTAGGAATAAGGTATGTCCTCATAAATTGCATCGGGAGCAGTTAAAAATTAATTGATTAATGCTTAATGAATTGACTATATTTACTCTATGATAAGCCAAAAAGAAGACAGGGCCAATTATCTGGGAAGAGCTGTACTATTAGTTCTATTCTTCCTTTTTATTTCTGCTTTTTCCGGTAAACCAGTTAATAAAACCAAGCCTACAGTTCCATACGAATCATTATCCGATTTACATTCAGGCCCGGTAAAAGGAATTATTGCAGCTGCTGTTCAATTGCCTGCCTTTCAAAAAAACCGGGTATCTTCTCATGACAAATTAAGCTTCCATCTTTTTTCTAAAATCTTCAAAATATCCTCAGATAATCGTAAAATAGCTCAACAATTTATTTTTCTTCAACAAGCCGAAATATTAATACAACCTATCTCCTACTGCCGGTTCTACTATCATTTCTTCTCCGCTGACTCCGACGAGTTGCCCATTTTAAGTTAATCTCCTTATTTACCGTATTTATTATTTTCCCGTCCTTTCAAATGAAGGGGCCTCTATTTTTAATTATAAATTATACAACAATGAAAACACTATTATATGCATTACTAGCCATTTTTATTTTTGGAATTGTGGCCACTGGCTATACACAAAAAACTGATTTAAAAAACAGGATACTTATCCAGTCTGCTGAAAGCGACATTCCCTTAGTACTGCTTTATCAATCTGCACAAATTATGGCAGACAGATTGAAAGATTTTAGTTCTGAAAAGTTTGATATCACCCCGATACCGGAAAAGGATCAGATTCAGGTTACTTTTTCTGATAACCAGGATTTACAACTTATAGAAAGCCTGCTGACACAAAAGGGAGCACTGGCCTTCTATGAGACCTACAATCGTTCGGATATCAAAGAACTTTTGACGGTTGATGATCAACTGTATTCACTCATAGATACCAGTAATACCGGGCATTCAGCAGCCATCGGATGTGTTTTCGTTACCGGAGCTGAAGAGATTAATGACTACCTAAGCTCCACCGGAATAATCCCGGATTGTAAATTTGTATGGAACCGGTATGCTGATAATTCCGATGTATGTCTGTATGCCCTCAGGTTAAACAGCCAGGGTGGCGCTTTATTGACAGGAACCGATGTTGAGAGCATTACATTTGATCAGGAAGAAGCATCGAACAGTTATAACATTAAGATCAGGTTTGTAACATCATCGGCAGAAGTATGGTCTCTTGCCACCAAACGTGGTCTTAACCAGGCAATAGCCATTGTACTGGATGAAACTGTAATTTATGCCCCGGTAGTAAGATCAGTAATTGATGATGGAATATGTTCCATTACCGGGAATTTTACGGAAGCTCAGGTGAGGTATTTTGCGGCGATGGGCAATAACGACGAACTGCCGGTAAATTTTGAGATCGTAGAATAAATTAGAATCATATAGAGGCTGTCTCAAAAGCCTCTGTGTCACTTTGAGTCTGCTCTGTGTTTCTTTGTGGTAAAATTCTTAAATCATTAAAACACAGAGGCCCACAGAGATTTTTAAAAGAGCTACACAGAGAAACCAGATCAAGTTATTACATAATTTTGCTTTTGAGGCAGCCTCTTTTCATAAAATCTTAATACATTAAGTAACTCCGCTACAATATGCTATATATTTGAATTGGAAAAGCAACCTATCAATGATTATTCACATCTAAAGAAAATACAGTCAACTATTTTATTTTACATAAGAATTATGAAAACAATCTTTTTGTTTATTTTGATTTCATTGGTGATTATAAGTTGTGAAAAAAAAGATACTCAGAATGCCTGCAGATCCGATAATCCTATTGAGGAAGTAACCTGGCTTAAAGAAATGAAAGATTCACTGACCAATTGTTACTGCGAGATTTCAATAATACAGGGAACATATAAAAATCAGACGGTCTTTTTTGTTGCAATGACTGATCCATTATGCGATGGTATAGATATACCCACACTGTTGGATTGTTATGGAAATGTTGTCAGACAGTTTACTCAGGAAGATTACCAGGAATTCTATACTGATGTGACAAGAGATATAGTTCTGTACCGGTGCAAAATGACAAAATTTTAGGCCGATAGTAGTATTTTTAAAAGTAAAAAGTAATACAAGCATGAATAACCAAGGATTTTCATCGGTACCTCTGACTTTTAACCGCCAGGTAGTCAGAGCCTCTGCTTCTGTCACCCGTAAGAAGAATACAATCCACAGCCTAACGGAAATCGATATTACCGAACCCCGCCGCCTGATAAAGGAGCATTTTGAAAAAACAGGAGAGAAAATATCTTTCACTGCTTATATAACCGGATGCCTGGCTCATGTTCTCCACAGCCATCGACAGTTGAATTCCTTTATTAAGGGAAGACGTCTCATTGTACTCGATGATGTTACAATAAGTGTTCTGATTGAAAGGGAAATTATCGGAGAAAAGGTACCGGAACCGATAGGAATTATGAAAGCACAGGAGAAGACGATCCGGCAGATCCATAATGAACTAAGAGAAGCCAAAAAACAAACAGGTAACAAATTGGGAAATCTTTCCGGTACAACCTGGATACGTTTCATTC
The DNA here is from genome assembly GCA_964569585.1 of uncultured Bacteroidales bacterium. GTDB lineage: Bacteria > Bacteroidota > Bacteroidia > Bacteroidales > UBA10428 > UBA10428. The sequence continues at coordinate 4,951 of CAZMVE010000152.1, forward strand.
CGGGTTTTTTGCTTCGTACATTTATCCGGATTGCCGATAAAAACATTCGTATGGCAAAACGTTATGGAAAAGTTGCTGTTACGGCTGTGGGCATGTTCAATAAAGATGCTGCATGGTTCATACCCCACGGCAGCGCAACGGTACTGGTCACAGTGGGGGGAATTAGTGAGAAAGTGATTAAAACAGAAAATGATTTTGTTGCAAGGGAACATCTCTGTCTGACTGTTTCATTTGATCACAATATTATTGATGGGGCACCGGCGGCCCGGTTTATCAAACAATTTTCCGAAACTATCAGAAGCGGACATTTACTGATCGACGAAATATAAATTACATTTCGGTGTATTAAAATTAACTGGGGTATGCAC
>CAZMVE010000153.1:0-5227 GCA_964569585.1 uncultured Bacteroidales bacterium
TCAAGTCCAAAATAACAAATAGCAAATAACAGGTCAACCTCAACAGAATGTTTTTGGTATATTGTGTCGTTTATGTTGAATAAATCGATCAGGGCCTGATTATATTTTTGCTCTGATATAAGAGTAGATATCTTACTGATTTTTGACTGTACAATCAAGCTATCCTGATCAGTAAGCCGATATACCTGATCATAATAGTATCTGGCAACGGACCAATCTCCTTTTCTGTAATAGCTGTTAGCAAGTCTGAGTTGAATAAATGGATCGGAAAAATTTTGTGAGAAACCAATACGGAGATATTCTTTTACTGCCAATTCATAATTACCTGCAAGGTACTGATTATCAGCAAAGGCCAGAAGTGAGTCAACCCCGGTACCTGAATACAGGTTGGAAGCTCTAAAAATGATCAATATAATAATGAGTCGTTTTATCAATAAAGATTGTATTCTGATGAACATTATAATTTTTTGCAGCTTTCGCCGATCCATAAATATTTCCGATATAGAAACCAAATGAAAGACCCCCCATGATCCATCCATAGACACTTTTCACTCCTTTCTTGTCAAAACCACGATATGCCTGGAAAGCAGTAGTCCCAATGAATAAAACCGACATCAATCCGTCCTTCCATCGCCCGCAATATACTTTACCTGTGCCCGGAATAAGCATTGACAGAGTTCCGGCAAGAAAAGCGCTTTTATGTTTTAAATTATAGGATTCGTTGTACAAATCCAGGAGACCTTTATCGATTTTGTCTACTTGAATACCCTCGAGATTGATAGCCCGATCAGGGATATTAATTAGCCTTAAAGTAAAGTCAAGGTTATTTCTGAAAATACTTTCTGGCTCTAAACCGTCGATCATTGTATGGATATTGAGTTTATTATTATCGAGAAGATTCAATTTTATATACTCTTGTTGAATTTTCAATCCGGGAGAGTGAAAGTACTGAAATGCATTAATCCCTCTCGGGTACTCGCTTGCTAAACGATAGGATTTTAACAGATTCAGCTGGTATTCTTGATTCTCAGGGAAAATGAAATTAAGGCGTTCATATTCCTCTGCAGCATAGTTATATTGATTTGATTTAAACAGAAATTGTGCAAAATCGGCGGTAAATTTTTCGTTAAAAAGATCGGCCTCCTGAGCAAAAACAGGTACGCTTAATAAATACAAAATAGTAGTTATTTTACTTATCCTGAACTGGATCATACAATTTTTGTGTTTGGGGGTCAATGGGATAATATTTACCCGCCATTGGATTGCAACGGCTTAATCTGTCGAACGCATTGGCTAATCCTTCCAAAAGACCCAACTTTTTGATAGATTCAATTGCATACACCGAGCATGACGGCGTAAAAACACAGCTATTGACATCCTGCGAAGATATGTATTCTTTATAAAAAAGGAAAAAAAGAGATGATACTACCTTTGCTTCATTTTCATTCGAAGTATGTTCTTTATAGGATGATTTTTTCTGATTTACATCAAACTGATGGTAGTAGGCACCTATCAAATCTTGTTGACTATAACTTACTTTACTGATAATCAGAAGGATTAAAATGATAAGAAGATTCTTCATTACGATCGTTTACCTGTATGTTTTTGTAAGTTGTAACCTGGTAAGTTTCTTTGCCGTCATTATAAGTAATTTCGGTGATTTTACCAGGGAAAGCTAATCCATTAGTTAGTGTGTAATCTTCAAAAAATTGTTTCTTCAGTATGACATCCTCAGAATTAAAAAAAATAATGCCAAATAAATTATTGTCTTTTGTGGATATTAATATTTTCCCAAAGATTTTTTCCATCTTCTTAGGAGGTAGCCAAGTCGATATAGTTTGACCATCTGCACCCTCTACATTTTCTAGTTTAAAAATACTGCCTTCCAGTCCGAAATTATTCATCTGGTTGTTTAGCACCAGATTGTACATCGAAAAAACTGTAATATCAGGTATAGTTTGACGTGATACGATTTTATTATCAACTACTTTATAAATATTGGTGTCTGAAGTAATCCAGGTCGCTTTTTCAGGAAAAATGTTTTTATAGATTAATTTCTTTTCATTTTTATCATAATAAAACTTGCCCATAACCAATTGGGCAGAATTCTCTGCTTTTCCCTTGATCGAAAATTCACCAGAAATCCGGTAGTAATTTTGTGAGTAACTTTTAAAAGAGAAAACTAAAACTAAACTAATAAAGAATATCTTTTTCATGTAAGAGATGAAACGAATAAGTGAAAAAAATGCTTCCATAAGTTTCTGGAAGCATTTTTAAGAGTTTGAAAACTAAATATTAATAATACCAGAATGTATTTCCAAAGACAAGTACCCAGAAAACCCACCATAGTACATAGACCGCTCCACTGACAACACAACCTAAAAATGCTTTCTTTGTCTCAGCCATATCCTGATCTGTAATAAAGTATACTACTGCAACACCAACAACAGTGAATACACAACCCCAAAGAAAGGAAGGAATTCCTAGAGGTGGCTCACCAGATAGAGCAAATCCACCCAAATTGTTCAGGTTAAGATCTAAATTGGCAACCAGATCATTGTTTTCTGACTGCAGATTAGTGAGGGTAATACCGGGATTAGCGCTTACATAATCTTCCAGGTTTTGAAGTTGTGCCAATTCCTGGTTCACTTCGTCGGCATTGTAGGTAAATAGGTCAGCATTGTTCGCGCTGGCAAACACTGTAACAAATGCACCTATACAAAGAATAAGTAAAACTTTTTTCATATCGCTAGTTTGATGGTTAAGTAACATTTGATTCAAATATATCAATTTTTTTTTCAAATAAGGTATGCCATGGATTATTTTAAATGTTTAAAAGTCATATTTACCACTAAACACAAGACGAAAAATGTTATCCAATATTATCACACCTGAAGCAAGTAAGTATTTATACTTATGAAAAACAATGACTTAAGCCGGATAAATTACCAAAATCCTATAATAAATCAACCCCTGTCAGATTCTGTCTTCAAATAACGAAAATCATATTCCGGTGAAGTTTATTTATTTACTTTTATGAATAACAATGTTAACAATTGAACAAATGATTCATTCAATACTCAGGTTAGTATGAAAATGCTTCCTTCGGTATGAAGTAAATGGCAGTAATTAAAATAGTTTTTATATCAATTGAGTATAGTAACACTTTAAAAAACTTGATATGTACGGAAATATAGAAACCTATCTGAAGCAAGAAATTAAGAATATAAAAACAGCCGGACTTTATAAGGAAGAACGCATTATTGCTTCACCACAGGAGGCTTTGATCAGTTTATCCGATGGCCGGGAAGTATTAAACTTTTGTGCCAACAATTACCTCGGCCTTTCATCGCATCCAAAACTTATTGCCGCAGCAAAAGAAGGTCTCGACTCCCACGGATTTGGGATGTCGTCGGTGCGATTTATTTGTGGTACCACTGATTTGCATCAAATCCTCGAACAAAAAATTGCTGAATTTTTCGGTACTGAGGATACTATTCTTTATGCCGCCTGTTTCGATGCCAATGGGGGAATTTTTGAGTCCCTTTTCGGAGAAGGGGATGCCATTATTTCCGATGCGCTGAATCATGCTTCCATAATTGACGGGGTAAGATTATGTAAGGCCAAACGATACCGTTATAATAATGCAGATATGGCCGACCTGGAAGAAAAGCTCAGGGAGGCTCAAAATCAGCGATTTCGTATTGTTGTTACCGACGGTGTATTCTCAATGGACGGAAACCTGGCCCCGGTAGACCAAATATGTGCCCTGGCAAAAAAATACGATGCCCTGGTAATGGTCGATGAATGCCACTCGGCAGGTGTGGTTGGAAAAACCGGTCGTGGAGTTACCGAACATTTCAATATCCGGGGTGATGTGGATATTATAACCGGCACCCTGGGAAAAGCCTTTGGTGGTGCTATCGGCGGTTTTACTACCGGACGCAAAGAAATTATTGAAATGCTCCGGCAACGTTCCCGTCCCTATCTTTTTTCAAATTCACTCCCCCCGATGATTGTAAGTGCAAGTATTGCCATGTTTAATATGATGGCTAAAACCGATGAATTGCAAAAAAAACTGCATGCCAATACAGCCTATTTCAAAGAAAAAATCGTTGAGGCAGGATTCGATATCAAACCTACTCAATCCGCTATCGTAGCCATTATGCTTTACGACGCCAAATTCTCACAGGATTTTGCGGCGGCTTTACTCGATGAAGGAATTTATGTTATCGGGTTTTACTATCCTGTTGTGCCGCATGGGCAGGCCAGGATACGTGTACAGCTTTCGGCAGCACATTCACGGCAACATTTGGATAAAGCGCTGGAAGCATTTAAGAAGGTAAGTAAAAGATTTAGTTAATGAGCTTCATAGGAATCTGTGCTGAATTTCTATTTTTAGTCTTATTAATTGATATATTGCACGAATCAGCAGGTATTTGACAATTGCTATGAAGCAGTGCAATAATTAAAAATAGATTGTTCTGATTATCCTATCAGGGAAAAGCTTATCAATAGATAGCTCAACAATTAACACGGATATATTGATCTATGATCTGAGAAATTAGATTAAGCCTTTCAGATGAAGGCAGTTTATTCATCAATTTATTGAAAATGTTTCTTTCGTAAGCCGATTTCAATGTGTAAGTTAAATTGATATCAAAAATCCAACCTAGCCTGAAAAGAATGGAATCGTAAAAGGAATCCACCATTTCAAGGGTAATAATCCTGTTCTGTTTAAAACACTCAAATAATGCATCCGGCACTTTATACATATCAGGTAATGATTCTGTGTTAATCTTATGAAAGATATTTGTTTCTATTGCTATTCGCCAGATATCAAGTTTATCGGCATCGCGTAGCAATCGTGAATAAAAATCGATGAGTGAAGATTCATTATCGGGAACTACAGGATGATTATGATTCAGAATAGTATGTAAAATTATTTTCTGTGTCTGCGTCTCAACACCTATCAGTAAACCTTTGCTGTCAATAATACGCAGAGCAATTTTGGCATGATTTTCAGATTCTGCATCAGAAAATGTTCTGTAGCGCTCAAATTGTTCAAAACGTCCTATATCGTGTAATAATGCAATTATCTCAACAAATGCCAGCTGTTCAGTATTCATTCCCAGCGCAACACCCATTCCAGTAATTTCTTCACAAACTTTATTAATATGAACTTGCTTTAGCTCCATATGTTGATTATAGACCGGATCGTCCTTAT
>CAZMVE010000154.1:0-5210 GCA_964569585.1 uncultured Bacteroidales bacterium
GGAGAGTCTCGTTTTAAAAGGTGACGGAAACGATCTGGAAAAGATCATTACAAAAGTTGAAGATGGTAATCTTAAGATTTACACAAAATCGCCGGGAGTCAGTTTATCTCATGTAAGCATCTTTGTTACTGTTATCGAACTAGAAGAACTAAATGTTGCAGGATCGGGTGATGTCATCATTAAAAATGTTCTTGTAAGTGATGATTTTGAAATGAATTTAAGCGGTAGTGGTGATGTTAAGTGTAACCGGATTGAAGCCTCAACAATTGAAATAAATTTAGCAGGCTCCGGTGATGTTTCAATTGCCGGAAAAGTCAATGAAGTTGAAATTAGTGTTGCCGGTTCGGGCGATGTCACCGCCGATGAATTGGAATCGGAAGAAGCCGAAGTAAGTATTGCCGGATCGGGCTCCGTAAAAGTATGGGCAACAAGAAAGCTGGAATCAAGTATAGTGGGTAGCGGCGATGTATATTATAAGGGGAATCCCTTGGTCGATTCTGATACTATTGGTTCGGGGAGTACAAGGTCCTTGTAATGGATGAGTTCAATTACCAGTTCTAAAAATCCGGGCAGGGCACCATCTTTCTTGAGCGGTGTTTCTTATGGGATTGATTAAAAGTAAATGAGAATGATAGTTCATGTGATCCACCTGAAGCTACAAAAAGCTTTGAGGTGGTAAAGTCATAACTATACCCTATATTATAGCGGTTTGTTTTAATACCTACTAGAAGCACAACAGCATCGTTATTAGCGAGTTCATTGAAGAAAGGGATTCCACGATACCAAATACCGAGTACAAGAGGTTCATAATTCCAATAAAATCCTAAGTCGAGTTGGTTATAATGTGCCTGGTTTTTATACAGGAAGGCCAGTTGCAGGACCGTAGGAGTGGGACGAAGGAGTTGTTCTTTAACAACAAAACGCCATCCTCCGAATGCCTGTACTTTTGTGGGTAACAAAGCCTGGTTATCTTCCGAGAAGTCCTGTTCGTAAAGCGATTGATTAGGATGCAACAAATGATCGACACTGGTTCCGATCCAGAAATCTTCAGAATATACCAATCCGGAAACTGCAAAATCCAGGTCGTCGGCATTATCAAACGACACTACCTCACCCGATGAAGGAGCATTTCCGACAGCTGACATCTGATCACGCCAGAGGAGCCTGTTAAAATCGATACTTCGCTGTGTATAGCTGAAGGCCAATCCAGGGCGTACATGGATTGAATTCTGAATTCTGAAATCGAAGTTATAGAGCAGGGAAATATTTGTTGTTGTCAGATTTCCGGATCCAGCAACATCATGCAGGAAAAGTACTCCGGCACCACTTCTGAGCTTATCAAAATAATGATCGAATGATACGGTATATGTTTGGTATCCTTTTTCAATGGATGGCCATTGATTACGGTAACTCAATGCAAATCGGTTATCTCCTGTACTTCCTGCAAAGGAAGGTGCCATATACAGGGCATTCGAGTAGAAACGCGAAAATTGCGGATCCTGCCCCATACAAACAATAGCCAGAAAAGCTAACCAGAATATGAACGCCCATTTCTTCATTGTCTCCGGTTTTCAGCACAATTGTGCTTTTTCTCCTTAAATAACCAGCTTCTGCCGGTTTGTGCCCTTTTTTATATCCGCCTGTTGAGCGGTAAATTATTTGTTAGTAGTTAAACAAATCAATACATAAGAGTTACATCACCTGTTTTTGTAAATCCACTTCCATCAGAATATGTACCTGTAACTTTCCAGATATACACATCCTGCTTAGCTGTTTCCCCCTTATATCTGCCGTCCCAGCCCGTCTCCTGGTCGAAACTTTCGAATACCAGTTCGCCCCACCGGTTAAAGATCATCAGATGATATTCATCAACATGGTCAATTATACCGGGCATAAATTCTCTGTTCTCTTCTAATGATGAATTGGGGCGGAAAGCATTCGGAAATTCAACCACTCCTGAGGGTTCTACAAATACTGCATTTTCCATGACATACAAATCGAAACACTCATAATTGGTCCAAACTTTAAGGGTTACATCAAATACACCTTCCTCTTTATATACATGTTTCGGATTCAAATCAGTCGAGGTTTCTCCATCACCAAAATCCCATTCAAATACATCGCCTTGTTCAGAAAGATTAAAGAAATGCACGGCTTCATCGTTTACATACACATATCTTGGAGCCATATCAAAAAATGCATTTGGCATTACATAAACTCTGGCAGTATCGCTAAATGATGATTCTCCTCCGGCTCCCTTGACCATTAGATTAACTCTGTATATGCCAGCCTCATAATAAGTATAGGACGGATTAGGTGAAGTAGATATACTGCCGTCTCCAAATTCCCACAAGTATTCATCGGCATATTCCGAGGCATTGACAAAATATATTGTGTGTGGCATGCAACCCGGATCAGGGGGAGTAAACTTTGCTTCTGGTAATGCCGGATACAGATAGATTGTTCGATTCATGCTATCAGAACAATGCTCGGTGCTACCGACAAGACTAACTGTATAATTTCCCGGAGCTTCGTAGCTTATTATTCCGGGATCAGTTACATCAACTATATTTCCATTTCCCAGATTCCATTCATATTCCCATCGGTTGCCTGCGGTTAAATTAGTCAGTTCGAAAGTATTATTCGGGAAGGTATCACTCGGAGGCGAAACCATAAAGTTTACATCCGGCTGTGCATATGCAGTTACTGTCAAAAATGCTGTATCGACACAATTTAACGATGACTCGGTAATAACCCTTACGTTGAATATTTTGTCACTTTCATTGGGTGTTGTAAAAACATGTGTAGTACTAAAATTCTGGGTAACTGTATTTATTCCATCACCAAAATTCCAGTAATAGCGCATATTACCCGGGGTACTGAACAGTGTAATATTGGCCGGGCTGCAGGCAGATTCCGGAATAGCATCGAGATTAGCTACCGGATTAGGCCATACCATGGCATATTGCGTGATATCGTCCTTACAACCCAGGATACTGGTTACTTCCAATGATACAGGATAGTATTTAATTTCCGGAGTCTGATTTACAAAAATATGTGTTGGATTCTCTGCATAAGAATCGTCTCCGTCGCCAAATTCCCAGTAATAACCCACTCCTCTTTGCGAAAGGTTATTGAATTCAACATACAACGGACTACAGCCAGGATCAGTTTGAAGTTCGAAATAGGCTACCGAAATGTCGGAGTAAATAAAAGTACTGTCAGTGGCTTTACAACCGTTTACATCCGTAAGTTCATAGTGATATAAAACCGTGTCGGGTTGATAAGGCGTGTAAACCGGTTCCTTAATAGTGTATGACGATAGATTATGAATAGGTTCGCTCCACAAATGGCTTACCGCATCATATCCGGTTGTTTCTACCCTTAGTTGAAGATTGTCGCCAACACATACGATTTCATCACGCGTAGTGATATATGCCGTTGGCGATGTATATACAGTTATTTCAACTGAATCGTATGCGTTTTTCAGATTAACATCGGTTACTTTCAGGAAGAGATGATACATACCGGTTCCCGGGGGAGAAAAATTGGTGAACAAGGTATTTGTACCCGATAAAAATACAATATCACCAGTCCATTCATAAGTAAAGGGAGGTGTGCCTCCGAACAGATATGGACGGATTTCAAAGTCGACATCCGTACAAGCTGACTGATTATAAAGGCCAATATCCACGGCAATGGAATCGTTGACTACATTTATAGGATGACTCACGGGTGTACCAACACAGCCATGCTGAGTAGTTTCGTAGACTGATATGGTAAATGAACCGGTATTTGGAAAGGACAAACGAACAAAATCGTTCATATTTTCATCGAGAGTAATACCTGCAGGAATAGTCCATGTATAAGTAGATGTGCTGTTTCCTGTTGTTGAAAAAATGACACCCGTTTGATCTTTAAGCACTAAAGTGGGGCCAATGATAGTAATAGGAGCGGGTATCGGGAAAATAGAAATATCGACCTGTCTCCTGGGACCTTCGCAAGATGTTTCGCTATTATATCCCGATACCCAATATATGATATGTGAAGAGAGTACTCCGGTATAAAGTGTGTCAGCTTCCTGTAGTAATGTTCCTCCAATGGGTTGATTATACCATCTAAAGGTAGTTGTGTTTATATCACCATTGGGGCTGAGAGTGAATGCCTGTGGCCCGCATGCATTTATGCTGTCAATATCCGGTAATCCGGGAATTGGGTGTATGATGGCTTCAACAGGAACCCTTGTGCTGTAACATCCGGTTGAATCATTAACTTCCGATACCCAATAAGTTTCTGAGCTGGTTACTGCTATAAGATCCATGGTATTGGATATCAGGATAAGAGTGCCGCCTGAAGCCGCATCGTACCAATAAATATCATGATCAGGAGATGAACTTATTGCAGATAATGTCAAATCGCTGGGGCCACAAGATGAGTCGTTTACTACAATCGGGGATAATACCTCAGGATGGACAATTACTGTCACTGAATCGAGGGAACTTATGCACCCATGGAGGGTATCGTTAGCAGAAGCCCAAAAGGTTGTGGTAGCTGATACTGGGAGGGTCAATAAAGTTCCTTCACCCACCTGAATTGTGCCTGAGTCATCGGCGTACCATAATATAGTTGATGCCGGTGGTGAAATATTGCCGGTAAGGTTAGCCATTCCGGCTCCGCAAAGTGTATCTCCAGACAATACGGGAGGATCGGGTATTGTATATATATTGGCATCAATTGCAATACGTGGCCCCCGGCAACCGGTTATTGTATCATAGCCTTCAACATAATAAGTTCTTGAGCTGGTTAAATAGGGTGTGGTATAATTTTCGCCCTGATAAAATGGAATAATATCGCTTAGGGTATTGAACCATTCTATTATCACATCGGGTTCGGAACTTATAGCTGTTAGGTTCAAAGAATCCGGGCCGCATGATTCATTGCCTGTAACAGAAGGAACTCCCGGAGATCCAAGGAAAGTAATTTCTACTGTATCGCTGGAAGGAGCACAAGCTCCGCTCATCAACCTCCATTCGAAATCATAAACTCCTTCTCCTCCAGCGGGAATTAAAACATGAGGATTATCATCGTAACGATCGGGTACAAATACGGCTGTTGAAGGGCCGGTAAGCTGAGTCCACATACCGTATCCTATCGTAAAAGTATTGCTTTGCAGGTAGGTCGATAATCCGCAAATAACACTATCATGACCT
>CAZMVE010000155.1:0-3887 GCA_964569585.1 uncultured Bacteroidales bacterium
AGCGAGAAATGGTCGACAGCCCTTTTGCTGCACGGCCGGAATCAATCCATAGCCATGGATAAGAACAATGACGGGTTTGTTGACAAGCCCACAGGCGATCAGTACATTGTACTGAACCGCTGGCAGTATCATGGAGATAACGGATGGGAATCACAGTTTGGAGTCAAGGCAACATCCAATAAAATGTCAGGAGGACAGGTGGGTTTCGATCCCGAACAGGAAGAAGGTCTCTGGGGACTGGAGATGAACACCGAGCGGCTGGAAGGATGGACGAAACTCGGAAGGATTTCCAGATCGAAATCCTACCAGAGCTTTGGCATGCAGTTTTCAGGTCTGGCGCACAACCAGGATTCCAAGTTTGGTCTTAAAGAATATTCCGGCCAGCAACAATCGGCCTACGGAAATTTTATATTCCAATCGATTATCGGGACCACTGTACACAAATACCGCACCGGGGCCAGTTTTCAGTACGATCGCTATACCGAAACTCTGGATAGTTCGGCCTATTATCACGAAGAAGCAGTTCCCGGCGTATTCTTCGAGTATACATTTTCACCTGTCGAAAACTTTGATATCGTTGCCGGTATCCGGGCCGATTATCATAACAACTACGGATTATTTTTTACTCCGCGAATTCACGCCCGGTACGCGATAACGCAAAAAACGGTATTACGTTTTTCGGCAGGACGCGGACAACGAACAGCTTCTGTATTGTCGGAGAATACCTCAGTGCTGGCTTCATCGCGCAGGGTCATCATTCTGAATGAAGATTTAAAATTACCCTACGGGCTGAAAGCTGAAACAGCCTGGAATTTCGGAGTCAACTTCACTCAAAAATTTCGTCTCGACTATCGCGATGGGGCTGTAAGTTTCGACTTTTACCAAACGAACTTCAGCAACCAGGTTGTTGTTGATATGGATGCCAATCCGCAGACTGTTCTGTTTTACAATCTTGACGGGAAATCTTATTCAACCAGTTTTCAGGCACAATTCGATTATGAACTGGTACGGAGGCTGGATGTTCGTGCTGCTTACCGCTGGTATGATGTTCAAACTCAATACCTGTCGGGGATGAACAGCAAACCGCTGGTATCGAAAAACAGGGCCTTTATTAACCTGGCCTATGCAACGCGAAATAGCTGGAAATTTGATTATACCGTCCAATGGAATAGTCCGAAGCGGATCCCGAATACGGCATCCAGCCCTGAAGCGTACAGGCTGGATGAGTTTTCACCTTCTTTTTTCCTGATGAATGCCCAGATTGGCAAAGAATGGAACGAGAAATTTGAGATCTATGCAGGGGTTGAAAATCTGTTGGATTACAAACAGGATAATCCTATTGTTGCCAGTGATGATCCTTTCGGGCCTTATTTTGACAGCTCTATGATATGGGGGCCTATATTTGGAAGGATGATCTATGCAGGAATACGACTGAAAATAAAATAATGAAATTGAAAAAGTCGATTTAACGGCTTAACGTAAAATCTTGCTTAGAGCTCCTTATGTTTTTATGACTGTTATTTTGTCACAAAAACATAAGGAGCTTTAAATATCCAAACATTTTAGTGTTTATCAAATTTCAGGATAATGTTTCGCTCACCCCAGAATGAGCTGGAAACCTGCTGAATGGAAAGCACCTGGCCTTCTTCCTTTACAGTCCAGATTTCCCAGGTAATCATTTCTGAAGTTCTGTTATCCCAGGTAAAAGTGACTTTCGAGTCGATATAAAGGGTGTCCTTTTTTTCCGATAGGTTCACAGTGGTTACTTTCGGAGAATTCCAGAACTCCGAATGAATTTCCGAACCGTCGAGTGGAAATATTTCCTCTGTAATGGTGTTATCGGCAAACTCCACAATATGGGTACGCTTAATAATTAGCTCGTTTTTATTCTGTTCTATTTCCAACTTGTAGGGTAGGTTACTGGCTCCATTATTATCCAGTGAACTTTTCTCTTCATTAAATACCCAAACTCCTGAGAAATTAGCCGGACCGTTTTCTTTAACGGGCAAAGCAGGCAGACCGCAAGCTTCACGATAAGACATTGTGATTTGACAGTATGCCGGGTCTTCGCGACTTAAAACCCGTGGGTCGTTCAGCAGAATATCATACTGTTTCTTCGTGGTGTTGCGCACCATTCCCGCCCAGGTGACATAGTAAGCCCAATTAGGTTGTTCCGACAGTATATCCAGTGTTGGTGGATTTCCTACTTCTCCCAGTACAATAGGTTTTCCATTCGATATGGTAAGAAGACTGTCGTAATAATCCTTGTTAAAATCCTGCCGGTAAACATCGAGAGCCAGCACATCGAGATATTTGTTATCGGGATAAAAATTGGAGAATTGCATTTCCGGCTTATTGGGCCGGTCGACACTCCATACCCAGATCAGATTATTTAATTTATGGTAATTCACCAGTCGGTCGAATAGCTGAATGTATAATGCTTTAGTGCTGTATTCATCAGTACGGCCACCCCACCAGAACCAGTCGCCGTTCATTTCATGATAGGGACGCCATAAAACCGGAACATGGGCATCCTGTAATTTTTTAAGGTATACGGCAATAGAATCAACCTGAGCGCACCATCGGGTGTACAATACGGTTCCCGGTGTTAAAACATCCTTAAATTGCCGGTCGAGCAACTGGCCTTGAACACTGGCAAGCGAATCGGGCGAAGAGCCGGGAAGTTGCCGGAAAGTAATCGGTTCATCAGCTGTTGGAGGTACGGCATGCCAGCAAATGGTAATTAGCGAACCTAACTGATGCTGACGAATAGCTTCGTCGACAATATCAGGGCGGGCAAGATAAGAATCACTGTCACCCTCCCGGGCATGGCCCCAGTCGGTGCTCCAAACCACCGAAGTTTTCCCGGTATATTCCGTTGCAAATTGCGTATTACGGTCTCTTGTGTTGGGATAATTATGTTGTCCTGTGAGGATATACTCTCCGGAAATGTTGTAGAATACTTCCAGCAATGCATAGGCCTCGGGCGAAAGATTGGGTGTTGCAGGCTTAATTTTATTGATACCGTAAATTGGAATTGATATTATTTGAAAAAAATACAGAAATATCCAAAAGCTTGCCCGTTTCCAATTCATAATTCTGTTGTATTTAGTTGCGATTTGAGAAATAAATTTCAGTTACTAATATAACCAATCCGGTAATAATATTCTATTTATAAATAATAGAATGAAAATTGAAATATTACCTGTCGCGATAAGTGAAGAATAGGATAATTTAATCTTTATAGAGCTTAAAACAGCTTAAAAAAATCCTCCGAATTTAGTAACTTTCAATGCTGCTAACAATAAATCCATCAAGTTCATGAAAAGAAGAGATTTTATTAGTCAAACTTCACTCGCAAGCTTTGGATTATTTTCATTTTTGCAGAGTTCCTGCAGATCTAAATCTTCGTCCTTAATAATGATGGATGAGGGTTATCAGGATGAATTTGAGTTGAATGAGATTACCATACGGATGCTTCAGGATATGATGGCTCAGGGAAAATATTCTTCAGAGCAAATCACAGGTATGTACCTGAAGCGTATTAAGGAGATCGATAAAAATGGACCTGCGATCAATGCAGTTATTGAAATTAACCCTGATGCTGTCAGTATTGCAAGGAGCCTGGACATTGAGCGGGAATTGGGTAAAATCAGGGGTCCTCTGCATGGCATCCCGGTACTGATCAAAGATAATATCGATACGGCTGATAAGATGGAGACTACAGCCGGGTCACTTGCATTATCTGGCAACAAGGCTTCGAAAGATGCTTTTCTGGTGAAACAGCTACGTGAAGCAGGAGCTATAATTCTTGGAAAAGCGAATTTAAGCGAATGGGCTAATTTTAGATCTACACGCTCGGTCAGTGGATGGAGTAGCAGGGGAGG
>CAZMVE010000155.1:3987-5188 GCA_964569585.1 uncultured Bacteroidales bacterium
GGAAAACGAATAGGTGTCGAAAAGTCATTTCTCAAAGGTCATGAAGGCATTACTGCATTACTCGATAAGGCATTAAATCTGATTAAACAAGCCGAAGCTAATCTTGTAGAGGTTGAGTTCGTGGAACAATACAACAAAGTTTGGACCGATGAACTCAATGTACTTATGTATGAATTCAAGGACGGATTGAACAAGTACCTGGCCAGATCAAATGCGAGCGTAAAATCATTGCAGGAGGTGATCGATTATAATCTTGAGCATGAGGATAAAGTAATGCCCTGGTTTAAACAGGAAATCTTGATTGATAGTCAGAATAAGGGTGGGCTGGATAGTGTGGAGTATCTTAAATCGTTAAAAAAGATGCTGGATATGGTGCGTGGGCATATCGACAAGCTAATGAGTGATAATGAACTGGATGCACTCTGTGGGCCGGCTACCGGAACTTCATGGTGTATCGATCCGGTTAATGGCGATTTCTGGACAGGCTACGGAACCTATGGACCAGCTGCCGTAAGCGGTTATCCGTCTATTACTGTTCCTATGGGCATGGTCCAAAATCTGCCTGTGGGTATTTCCTTCTTTGGTAAAGCCTTCGACGAGCCCGGATTGATATCTATAGCCTATGCTTACGAACAACTATCAAAAAACAGGATTCCACCGGCATTTAGAAGCACAATTTCTAGTTAAACTTAAAGAGATAGAAAACCCTAAGGATAAGCATGATTTTATACAACCTATTATAGGAGGATATTTGCTTTTTAGGTGATTGTCTTATTTTGTACCTAAATCAACCCGTTATGAGATGAAGACCTGCATTATATTCGCTACGACGAAACAATTGGCTGTGTCAATTCCATCGGTGAATTGCAGAAAATACAGATGAGATCATTATAAAATGAACTCAGTTTGATATATTAGTACTGGCTAAATCAAACTTTACATTAAACTCCTGATTATGAAACCCTCTGTTTTTATATTCTTATTGGTACTTGTTCTGACCGGATGCAAAACGAAACTTCATGATTATCCGATTTCTGCTATTCCGATAAACAATGTGATAGTAACTGATAATTTCTGGCTCCCCAAAATCAAAACCCTGCAGAAAACTACTATTGAATACGCATTTAATAAATGTGAAGCAGAGGGCCGAATGGATAATTTTCTGATAGCCGGAGGAAAAATGGAGGGACCAGTTAAAGGG
>CAZMVE010000156.1:0-3114 GCA_964569585.1 uncultured Bacteroidales bacterium
AGGGAAGAGGTGAAAAATCTCACTGCGATTCTTTTTACGCATGAACATAAAGACCATGTTGCAGGATTAGACGATGTACGGGCGTTTAACTTCAGGATGCGAAAACATATCGATGTATATGCCGAACAACGTGTTCAGGAAGCTATTCAACATGAGTATGCCTATATATTTGCCGATTATAAATATCCCGGAATTCCTCAAATACAAATGCATTTGATTGAGAATCAATTATTCCATATTGAAGGAATTTCTATCCTGCCCATAAGAATATTACACCATAAATTGCCCGTATTCGGATTTCGGTTTGGAAATTTCGCTTACCTCACCGATCTGAAAACAGTTCCTGACGAAGAGAAGGAAAAGCTGCGCAATCTCGATGTGATGATTGTGGCTGCGCTAAGAAAGGAGAAACATTTATCGCACATGAACCTGCAGGAAGCTTTGGATTTGATTAATGAATTGTCGCCAAAGCAGGCATACCTGACACATCTTAGTCACTCTTTCGGCTTGCATGCCGAAGAAGAAAAAAAATTACCCGCCAATGTTCATATTGCCTGGGACGGATTAAGTTTTCTTGTATAATTTTGAGAAAAACAAGCGATGCTTAATTTTCTTCTCCTTATTACAGGATTTCTGCTTCTTATCTATGGGGCAAATCTTTTGGTCGATAGTGCTTCGTCGCTGGCAAAGCGGCTTAATATTCCAAGTATTGTTATTGGCCTTACTATTGTAGCTTTTGGTACTTCAGCTCCCGAACTTGCCGTGAACCTGTTTGCCTCAGCCAAACATAATTCGGACATTGTGCTGGGAAATGTTATTGGCAGCAATATTTTTAATGTATTGGTTATCCTTGGAATATCGTCTTTGTTTTATCCTATCGGAGTAAAAACCAATACTACCTGGATTGAAATTCCTCTGAGTTTTCTGGCTGCTTTGGTAGTGTTAATTTCGGCTGGCGATGTTTTGCTTGATCATGGAGCCGAAAACAGCATATCGAGGATTGAAGGTATTCTATGCCTTTTCTTCTTTATAATCTTTCTTGTATACAACAGCCAGATGATGAAATCGGGCAAATTTGAGGAAGAAATTACGGTTAAGAATTATTCTTTGTCGAGATCTGTTTTATTCATCGTAGTGGGTCTTGTCATGCTATTAATAGGGGGAAGGTTTATTGTAGAAAGCGCAGTAGCTATTGCCAGGACGATAGGAATTACCGAAAGAATTATTTCGCTGACAATTCTTTCCATCGGCACTTCGCTGCCCGAACTGGCAACATCGGTAGCTGCTGCCCGGAAAAAAAATATCGATATTGCCCTTGGGAACATTGTTGGTTCCAATATTTTTAACATATTCCTGATATTGGGATTATCGGCTACCATAAATCCCATACTGGTCTCAACAAGTTCAATCAGCGATATGCTGGTGAATTTATTGGCAGGCTTGCTTCTTTTTGTATTTATATTTACCGGAAAAGACCGTAAAATTGAAAAATGGGAGGGAGGCATCTTTCTATCCCTTTATCTGTTCTATCTGATATTTTTGGTTTTCTTTCCTGTGATTCAGTTTTAAGGCCGGTTTTTTCGTAGGAGAGATCTCAATTAAATTTTATTATTACACATAGAAAACACTTTCATGATCCAGTAACCAAATAATATGCTGAGTGTTTCAGTTTGATTAGATGATTATTGAGGTTTTCCTGAGGCTTTAAGATATTCCTTCAAATTATCGACATATTCCTGAAATTTTTTTATTCCCAAACGGGTAATACGGCAAAGAGTCTGCGGATAATTTCCTTTGAATCTTTTTGTTACTTCAATATAACCGGCATCCTTCAGTTTATTTAACTGAATGCTCAGATTGCCTGCTGTTGCTCTGGTTTGTTCTTTAATATAGGTGAATTCAGCTTCTTCCAGCCCTATAAGTACAGACATTATAGCCAGCCGCAATTGTGAATGCAGTAATGGATCCAGATCTTTATACATTTTGATTCGATTTGGATTTTTTCAGCAGATAACCGGGGATAATATACCCCAGAATAATAGCTACAGTACAAACCAATAAACTATACTCATATAAAAAATAGGTTGATACCAGAGAAGCGATGAAAAAGATGATTCCTCCCACTATCAGAGGAGTAAACCGAATAACAATACCCGTTATTAGAGTCGCCATACCTGTAATAGCAAGAATCATTGGAGTGGGATACATATTAAATTTCAAACATATAAAAGAGACCACAATCATTGTCAATCCTGCTATCTGCCACATGATCTTAAAGAAGCGGTTATACAAACTCTGGGCTCTGACAGGATTTTTGGCAATATGGCTGTATTGTATAATTATACCTGCCAAAACAAATACGCCCCAATTAATAAAACTCAGCAGTCCGATTTTATCAAACAACTCATGCCGCACCAGTATCAGAATAATTATAAAATGAGTTACACTTGCCAGGGCAATGGTCCAACCCCACACCAGAAAATAAAATACATTTTGCTGAAATTCTCCCTTAACATTGTTTATCATTTCGGAAATGAGTGACAAACTTTCTTCCGGACTTAAATTTTTCTTTTTTGGTTCCATGATTTTTGATTTAAGTTATAAATACAATACAAATATAAATAAGTTTATAATATAAACCAAATTATTATAGAAAATAATTTCATTGTTTTAAGTCTGTTAGTTTTTGGATTTTTTCAATGCTTCGGCTTTTTCAAACATGGCTTTAGCATCAGCCATTTTGCCAAGATTCTGATAGGTGATCCCCAGGTTGATATAATTATCCGGATCGTCAGGATCAAGTTGAAGTACTTTTTCGAAATAGAGTTGCGATTCTGCATATTGTCTGCTTATAGCATAGGCAACACCCAAATCGCGATTAACAATCTTGCTCTCGGGACGCGCGATTAAGGCTTGCCTGAGAAATATTTTTGAGCTATCAAGCTGTCCCAGCATTTTGCCATAGGTTACCCCCAACTGGTAATTCACATCAAAATCATTAGGAATCATACTCAACAAATACTTGTACCCTGTTTTTCTATAGTTTGGATTTTCTGTTGCCGCCAGCATTTTTTTCAGATTGCTCATGGCAAGCTCGTGACCGGGTGCGAGTGA
>CAZMVE010000156.1:3214-5098 GCA_964569585.1 uncultured Bacteroidales bacterium
TTATCTTTCCACTGGGTGTTTCTGGTAATCGTTTTGATTGAAAATGCAATGAGTACCACTAGTAGAAATCCGGTTGATATGTTTGCCATCCATCTTTTTCCGGAAAAAGAATAGAGCCACAAGAAAAATGATCCGGACAGCAAAGCAAATCCGATGGACGGCAGGAATAAAAATCTCTCATTCATAAAACTCCCGATATTTACCAGCAGATTTGAAACAGGCAGCAGTGTAATGAAATAAAACAAAATACCAAATGTGAGGATACGATTGTTTTTAATACTGATTAGTCCAAGAAGCAACAGGAGCAAGTGAAGATTCAGTGAGAGAAGCACCCACAAGCCTTTCCAGGCATGTAAAGTAATGTGGTATGGGTAATAATCGTAGGTAAGGGGATGAGGGAAAATAAGTAATTTGATATAGACTAAAAGGGTATAAAATATGGTAGCTGTTTTTTGCTGATGACCGGCATGCAGGAATGGATTATTCATCAGTTCGGTCGATTCAATACCTGAAAATCCTCCAATTACATTGAACCGGATGCCAGTATAAATCAGGGTAGCTATCAATAGTATGGTTAATCCCAGGAGCGCTCTGCCTAAGGGTATCTTAGACTTTGCCACCAGCAGGAGCAAAATGGCGATGGGGATAACGATCAGGGCATTTTCTTTGGATAGGAGTGCAATAAACAGCATTATTCCGGCCAGTATTGCTGTTTTATAAGATGATGTTTCGATATATCTAATGAAAAGCAACAGGGATAGCAGCAGAAATAAAACAGCCAGTAATTCATCCCTTCCTTTCAGATTGGCTACTACTTCGGTATGAACCGGATGAGCAGCATAAAGTAGCGTTGCCAGAAATGCTACCGGTACACTTTTCTGATCTGAACCGATAAACAGGAGAATTTGTTGTAATGTTTTGAAAAGTATGAGGCACAACAGACTATAAATCAAAATATTTATAAGATGGGATATACCAGGTTTTAATCCCCAGATGGCATATTCAACAGCAAAGGTGCCAACCGATAAGGGCCGGTATCTTCCCCCCTGAACAAGGTCCTTCTTCTTTTTAAAAAACCCGGTAAAAGTATCGGTGGTAAAAATGTCTTTAATTCCGGCAAATCCTTTTTTAACAAAGACATTATCGGTAATCACTATGGAATCGTCAAGGGCATACCGGTTAAAAAGAGTATTAAAATATAGAATAACGGGGATCAACAGAATGATGAAAGGAAGCAGTTTTTCCTTCTTCACGAAGAAATCAGGCGTCGATACCGGGATGGCTTTCATATTTCAAAAATACAAAATTCCTAATGTTGTCAGAGCTATTTCTTTCGATGGATAGCCATTATAAGGAATAAACCGGGAATAAAAATAATGCTGCCCGAGATCAACAATGCAAACGAAAGACTGATTTTTTGCGTGATCACGCCAATTACAGGACCCAATAAAGCAAACATGATCCTGATTATAAGACTTCTGACCGATAGTACTGTTGCTCTGACATCGGAAGTTGTATACGTTTGTATCCGGTCTTTGAGGATGGGATGCGCCGTACCCCGAACAAAGTAGAAAACCAGAAGAAAAATAATACCCAAAGGAGAGATGGTGCCTGAAGCTACAAAATATCCTGCGGAGAGAAAAAACAGGATGTAGATCAGTGATAATTTCTTGCCCAAAACCGTATCGATACGATGGGAAAGTATCGATCCCAGTGCAACCATACCATTAAGCACCGCCCAGATAATTCCAAAATAATTATACGGTACATGAGCCTGGTACAGAAAAATCTGAGCCAGCCAGGCCATCGTCAGACTTGAAAAACCGATGATAGCTGAAAAGACAACATAACGGCTTAGAACAGGATTGTGCCAGAGGGTATCCT
>CAZMVE010000157.1:0-4804 GCA_964569585.1 uncultured Bacteroidales bacterium
TTTCTTTAATTATATGCGTCCCGCAATTAAATGAGGAGTCTTATTTTTATTCTTCTGCACTATTCTTCATTTTCGCTGCGTTGGCAACAGCCCAGAAGGCAGGCTTTGGCTGGTAGTTCCTGTCAAACAACAAGGGATAACTGGATCTGCCCTTAATGGGCCAGAAATTCAGCCATGAACTTCCATCCTGCACACCCCAAAGTGTTACCCGGTCTATTATATCCTGGTGTCGAATAAAAATCTCAAAGAAACTAAGGTACCTATCGGCAAGGACCTTTTGCATGGAATCAGGCAATGCTTCGGGATAGGGATTCGTACTGCTGTCAAACTGATAATTAAAAGCGACATCAGCTCCCTGATAGTCCCAGGGATGAGGTAATATATTAATGTCCATTTCGGTTATCAATACCTTGCATCCCACTTTCGATATGGCAATAATACCCTGCTCCAAGTCATCCAGGGCAGGATAATCGAGATGGTAGTGGGCCTGCATCCCAATAGCATCAACCTTTCCTCCCTTTTCTTTAATGTCACGGATCAATTGCAGTGCAACATCTCTTTTCGCTGTTGTAGGCATAGAATAATCGTTATAAATCAATACAGCGGCAGGATCGGCTTCATGGGCATATTCGAAGGCTTTTTGTACATAATCGATACCAATAATCTCATACCAGCTATTTTTTCGTATTGTGCCATCATCGCCTACAGCCTCATTAATAACATCCCAGCACTGAACCCTTCCCTTATATCGTCCAACAACGGTATGGATATGATCGTGCATACGTTGCAATAAGGTATCGCGACTAACCCTGTTACCGTCTTCATCTGTAAAAACCCAGCTGGGTGTTTGCGAATGCCAGATCAGTACATGACCCACAATTTGCATCCCGTTTTCTTCACCAAACTGCACAAACTTATCGGCAGACTTAAAGTCATACCGATCGGGTTCCGGATGTATAACCTCCCACTTCATGGCATTTTCGGCTGTAATTGAGTTAAAATGTCTTTTTGTTACGGCCATATTCATTGAATCATCCAGATCTTTGTCTGACAGCGCCACTCCTATTTTGAATATATCTTCATAATTCTTATATAGTGAAGTAAGTGTATCGTTCTTGTCCGATTGGTTGGAGCCTATTGAACATGAGTAAAAATTGGCAATACTTATCAAGACGGAAAAAACCGATACACAGCCTATCAGCATTTTTAATTTAAAACCGGTAGTTTTCATCATTTTCATTGTTTGGTTTTGTTTACTATAGCAGTTTGTAAATTTCAAATGTAACAATTCGACCTGTAAATTTAAATTGTATTAGGTGCAAAACTGTACATAAATATCATATCAACCTAAATCCCTGACAAGAAGCTGGACTGTTGTCTGACTTCGTTGTTCAAGAATCATCTCTTTATTGATCATTACCCGGTCTATTGTTGCCTGATCGAAATACCGGATTGTAATTAATTCCAGGTTTGTTTGAACAGATACCTGAAACCGAGATTGAAGATTTGTGACAACAGTTGGTATCCTCATAGGATCGTTATTGGCACAAATCCGGAACCGTACTGCAGTATTCTGCATCAGATTTGCTTTAAGGCCCTGCTCGGCGAGCACCTGAAATATTTGCTTTAGATTATCTTCGGCAATAAAGGAAAGATCTTCGGGGTATACATCAATTAACACCTGGTCCATCTTAAAGATGAAACTGGGTACAAGTCTTTCATAATCAACACTTCCTATAATGGTGCCCTCACTGGCTGGTTGGTAAAACGATTTTACCCATAAAGGAATATTCTTCTTCTTCAAGGGTTGAATCGTTTTGGGGTGGATAACGCTTGCCCCGTAAAATGCAAGCTCAATAGCATCGGTATAGCTTATTTTATCAAGTTTCACTGTATCGTCAAACCATTTCGGATCGGCATTCAATACACCGGGAACATCCTTCCATACGGTCAGACTTTCGGCATCGAGAAAATAGGCAAGCAGAGCAGCGGTATAATCCGATCCCTCCCGGCCCAATGTGGTAGTTTGATTATTTTCATCGGAAGCAATAAAACCCTGGGTCAGGTAGGTTTTCTTTCTATCAAGAGTTCCTTTAATAAGATTTTCAGAAGTCGGAAAATCAACCCTTGCCTCACGGTACGTACTATCAGTTTTAAGCATTTTACGAATATCGATCCATTCACAAGCTATACCAGCCTCATTAAGATATTCAGCCACGATAGTTGTTGATATCATCTCACCAAATGAAACTATCTGATCGTATTCAAAATTATAAGTCATAGTAGGTTCAGCCATCATTTTGGTATGAAGCTTTTTAAAAATTCGTTCTACTTTAGGGAATACTTCGCTGTCAGAAGAAAACAACTCTTTCATAATATCCATATGAAAATTAACAACCCGGTTGTATCCGCCAATAAGACTTCTATTCTGACTGAAATAATAATGCAACAGCAACTCAAGAGCATTTGAAGTTTTTCCCATCGCAGAAACCACAATGATCAGGTTCTCATTATAATCTTTAACAATTTTTGCCAGGTTTCTTACTCCGTCGGCATCTCTAACCGACCCTCCTCCGAATTTAAATACCTTCATTATACTGTCCGATTAAAATTCACCTAAAGTTAATCGATTCTGATTAACCTGGAAATGAGTTTATTTAACACTCTCTGTGCAGAAGATGAAAGCTTGTATTGGATTAAACAATACAATGAACGACTTTTGTCAATCAAATTTATGAAGGAAAGTGACACTTGAGCTGTACGATATAGTAGAGAAGTATAAAAAACATCCAAATTCACAGAAGATTGCAGATGAGATTCGGCAGAGCAATAACTTCCAAATACTCCTAAAGGGACTTTCGGGATCGTCAGCTTCTCTGGTTGCAGCTAACATTTTAAAAGAATACCGGCAGGTACATTTCCTGATCCTTTCCGATAGAGAAGACGCTGCCTATTTTTATAACGATCTGCTGAACTGTTTGAATGAAACCGAAGTCCACTTTTTCCCTTCCTCTTACAAACGATCGATACAATACGAACAGACTGATAACGGACAAATCATTCTCAGAACAAATACTTTAAGCCGGCTTAACGAGTATACCGGTGGTTTGCTTGCCATTGTGACTTATCCTGAGGCACTTCTTGAGAAAGTAATTTCAAAAGCTGACCTGGAAAGTAATACACTTCACCTGTCAAAGGGTGAGAACATCTCCATTGGCTTTGTAAGGGAAATAATGGAGACTTACCATTTCGAACAAGTCGACTTTGTTTACGAACCGGGACAATACGCAATAAGAGGAAGTATTGTCGACATTTTTTCTTTTTCTGCCGAATATCCGTACCGAATCGATTTTTTCGGTGATGAAGTGGATTCCATACGCTCCTTCGATGTTGAAAGCCAACTTTCGAAAAAAAAACATGAGGGTATTTCCATCATTCCCAACATGTATCGTGACGATTTTAGCAACAGTTACCTGTCAATACTGAATTTTGGAAATTACCAACCGGTTATCTGGTCGGACGACTTTCAGCTTGTATCGAATCGTATGAAAAAAATACAGACTTCGCTTCAAAAAAGTGATACAGGAAAAGAATAGCCTCCTGAAAGTATTTACATAAAAGAAGATTTTATTGCTGATATTTCTCAAAAACCTACTATTGAATTTGCTAACAGATCCATATTCCCCGATGCATCTGCCTTCAATTTTAATACACAACCTCAACCTCACTTCCAGAAAAATTTTACATTGCTTGGCGATGATATAAAAACATATAACAGCAAGGGATATGCAACCATAATACTATCAGAAAATATAAAGCAAATTGAGCGTCTGCGCGATATTTTTAAAGACGTGCATCCCGGTTTAGTCTTTGAAGATGCATCTCAGACGCTGCACGAAGGATTCATCGAGAATGACCTGAAAATTTGCTGTTATACCGATCATCAGATTTTTGACAGGTATCACAAATACCGGTTACATCAGTATTATTCAAGTAAGGCTTCCGTATCGCTCAATGAGATCAGGAATCTCAAACCAGGCGATTATGTAGTACATATCGACCATGGCATCGGACGTTTCGGGGGGCTTGAGAAAATTACCATAAACGGTAAACTGCAAGAATCTGTGAGATTGGTATATCGTGATAATGACATTTTATACGTCAATATTCATTCGCTCCATCGTATTTCAAAATATAAAGGTAAGGACGACAGTGAACCCAAAATATACAAACTGGGAACCGGTGCCTGGCAAAAACTGAAAGAAAATACCAAGAAAAAGATAAAGTATATCGCCAAGGATCTCATAGCCCTTTATGCTGTCAGAAAAGCAAAAGATGGCTTTCAATTTTCGACCGATACTTATATGCAAGAGGAACTTGAAGCTTCATTCATTTATGAGGATACGCCCGATCAGATAACAGCCACCAAGGCCGTAAAAACCGATATGGAATCAAAAATTCCAATGGACAGGCTGATTTGCGGTGACGTGGGATTCGGAAAAACAGAGGTTGCTATCAGGGCTGCATTTAAGGCTGTTTCCGACAGCAAGCAGGTTGCCATACTCGTTCCAACTACCATTCTGGCTCTACAGCATTTTACCACATTCAAGGACCGGCTAAAAAATTTTCCATGTAATGTGGACCATATCAGCAGACTTCGCAGAAAAGCCACTCAGAAAAGAATTTTAGACGACGTTGATAGTGGTAAGATCGACATTCTGATTGGAACACACCGTTTGCTGGGAAAAGATATTAAGTTCAGGGACCTTGGATTACTCGTAATTGATGAAGAACAAAAATTCGG
>CAZMVE010000158.1:0-4797 GCA_964569585.1 uncultured Bacteroidales bacterium
AAGAAATTTTTTTCGTTCTTCCATCGAAATAATAGGCTGAGTATCGAAACCGCAAACCCACGACTCCGGGATATGTGCAATTGTGGGAACTAAGTCGGCTGTATACACCAGTGTTCGACCCATATACTGAATAAATGGTATAATCTGTCCCTCAGTATGTCCGTTGTAAAATCGGAGGTTGATGTTTTGAGCAAAAGGTCCCTTCTTATGAATAAAACGAAGTACTCCTTCTTTTTCGAGAACTTCGAAATTCTCCTTGAGGAACGATGCTTTTTCTCTTCTATTTGGATCCATTGCCCATTGCCATTGTTTGTGACTAACCCAGTATGTGGCATTCGGGAAAGTGGGAAAGTATCTTCCTGTTTCATCCTTTCTTACGCCTCCTCCGCAATGATCGAAATGCAGGTGAGTAAGAAGAATATCGGTAATATCCTCAGGCCGGATATTGACAGCCTGAAGAGAACTATCAAGCGAATCGGCACCATTCAGGTAGTAGTAGCCGAAGAATTTTTCACTTTGTTTGCTACCGATCCCTGTATCGATCAATATTTTTCGATCTTCGGTTTCGATTAGCAAACACCGCATGGATAAGTTACACAAATTATTTTCATCGGCAGGATATACCTTGTTCCATATACTTTTAGGAACTACACCGAATAGTGCTCCACCATCGAGCTTGAAATTACCCGTTTCAATTGAATGTAACTTCATTACTTAAGGAAATTTATATTTCAAAGATAAATCCTCTATCAGTAAGGCTGACGTAACGGTTTGTGTCGAATTTATATAATCGGGCAGAACGGTGGGCAACTCCCGTCTGCTTTTCTTCAAGAGGTAGCAACAGGTTCATTTTCATTATTTTCCGGCGAAAATTAGGTTTATCAAAAGCAACACCATAGATAGCTTCATATAGTTCCTGTAGGGCAAGCAAAGGAAATTTATCAGGTAACAGATTGAAACCTATAGGCTTATATTTAATCTGCCGACGAAGTCTTGCCAATGCGTGTTCAATAATTTTAGGATGGTCGAAGGGAGTTTCAGGAAGATATTTTACTTCAAACCAGCGGGCATCACTGGCATCTGATCCTGGATTTATCTGGTATTGTCCTGGTTTAATTAAGGCATAATACACTACTGTTATAACCCTTCGAAGAGGAAAACGGTCAACTTCACCAAATGCTCCCAATTGTTCCATAAAAACTCCCTCTACGCCGGTTCTTTCCTGTAAAATTCTGGCAGAGGCTTCATCAATATTTTCATCATAACGAATGAATCCTCCGGGTAACGCCCACATTCCAAAACAAGGCTCGATAGAACGTTTGTAAAGGAGTACCTTTAATAAAGCATCTTCAAATCCGAAAATTACACAATCAACTGATAAAGGTTCAATTATTGTTTCAGACATTCTTTATTCGATTAGCTCAAAAATGTACAAAATAAAAAATAATAGACAAACGTACAATTATTTATCTAATATCAGATTCTTCTTGTCAATGAGCATTCTGAAAACTTTTACTACAGAAATTCTGAGAATACCTAATTTTACTTTAGAAATAAAGTTGAAATTGAAAGCGATCCATTTTATAGCAATCGGCGGGGCAGCTATGCATAATCTGGCTGTTGCACTCAAAAATAAGGGGTACAATGTAACAGGCTCAGACGATGAGATATTTGAGCCATCAAAGAGCCATCTTGAAAAACATGGACTACTTCCCCTTCAATACGGATGGTTCGGATCGAAGATATCCGATGATATTGATGCTGTTATTCTGGGAATGCATGCCAAACCGGATAATCCTGAACTATTAAAAGCTAAAGAGTTGGGCCTGAAAATATATTCTTATCCTGAATATTTGTTTGAGCAGACAAAAACTAAAAAAAGAGTGGTTATTGCAGGAAGTCATGGGAAAACTACTATTACAGCTATGGTTATTCATGTGCTACATCATAACAAGATGGAAATCGATTTTATGGTTGGGTCCCATTTAGAAGGCTTTGAAAACATGGTATCGTTAAGTGATGAGTCTGAGATAGCAGTATTTGAAGGTGATGAATACCTTTCCTCACCACTCGATTCCCGACCTAAATTTATTCATTACAAGCCTGATATTGCATTGATCAGTGGCATTGCATGGGATCATATTAATGTCTTTCCTACTTTCGGAGAGTATGTATATCAATTCAAAGCGCTGGTGGAGATGATTCCCGATAACGGACATCTGGTTTATTTCGGAGACGATGATTCAATGAAGCGATTGATTAGTTATGCCAGGGGTAATGTTTTTAAACATGCCTATTCAGAACATCCAAATATTCAGAAGGATGAGCAGACCTTTTTAATTTCACCTGAAGGCAAGGAGATACCAGTGAAGGTTTTCGGACAGCATAACATGCAAAATATAAATGGAGCGAGAACCATTTCCAATATTCTGGGACTGACTGACCAGCAATTTTATGAAGCTATCGTTACATTTCCCGGTACATCAAAACGACTCCAGGTACTAGAACAAACGAATAACTTTATCAGCTATCTCGATTTTGCACATTCTCCTTCAAAGGTTAAGGCCACACTTCAGGCTGTGAGGCAAAAATTTCCGGATCGTAAATTATATGCAATACTGGAACTCCATACATTTAGCAGTTTAAATAAGAATTATATCCCACAATATTCGGGTGCATTGGATAGGGCCGATGAGGCTGTTGTATACTATGATGAAAGTGTGTTAACAAATAAAAAACTAGGAATTCTCCCTAAAAAATTTATCATGGAGTGTTTTAACTATGAAGGAATTAATATAGTAACTGAGAGGAAGGAGCTTGAACAATACTTAAAACAGATTAATAAACGTAATTCTGTACTTCTACTTATGAGTTCAGGAAATTTCAGTGGCCTTAAATCCTGAGAAATCCATATGTTTATTGTTGAATAGCCATTATTTTTAACATTTGCACACAAATACTTACATTTATTAAAAATTTAAAGTATTAAAATTAAAATAAGAGATGGAAATTAAAGGAACTGCTGTTATCGCCATTCGGGATTATGTAAGGAGTAACCATCCTGAACTCTATACTAATTGGCTGGGAAAATTATCCGAAGAGTCCCGGATAATATATTCGGAAGTAATTGATTCTTCAAAATGGTATCCGATTGGAAGCGCAGGAATTGAACCTACCAAAAAAGCGATTGAAATGTTTTTTCGCGGAGATTATGAAAAGGGAGCATGGGACGCTGGTAAGTTCAGTGCTCAGAAAGCACTAACCGGCATTTATAAAATCTTTGTAAAAGCTTCATCTCCTGGATATATTGTTCAGAGAGCCTCACGAATATTTGCAACTTATTATCAACCTTGTCAGATGGATGTTTTGGAAAAGACCGATTCAAGTGTCTTACTCGAGATTTCGAATATGACAGAAAGTGATATTGTGATCGAATATCGCATAGGAGGATGGATTGAAAAAGCGTTGGAAATTTCAGGAGCAAAAAAGGTCACCATAGATTATCCAAAATCAATTGCACGGGGCGATACGGTGACTCAGATGAATATTAACTGGAACTAGAATAATTGGATATCAATATTATACGGGTGAATAAGTTTCTAACTTTTCATCTGCTATGATACTATTTAATTCAACAATACGTTAATATTTTGCAAACTTGATAATAAGTTTGTATTTTGCAAGTTCGAACCCTAAAACAAAACTACTATGTTCCAATTTAAACCCTTTAAGGGTCTTAGGTTCCTATACAATCTATTGATAATTACAATTCTTGTCTTTTCTTCTTTCGACGTATTATGCAATACCGGAGAAGGGAGTATCCAATTTAATCCGGAATATAAGCTTAAAAGTTATAGTGGTGTTGTAACAGTGTATACCTTTACTGAGGGAGGTGATAAGGTTGAATATATTTTTAATGAATTCCATGCCGATGTTCTTCTGCTCGTCTATCGAAGACTGGATTTAGTTCAGATTATTGAACGTATGTCAAAAAAATACGGCTTATCCGAAAAAGACTGCCGCAGGAATGTGAAGATGACCATAAACACGTTGGAACTTTGGGATATCGTTATTCGAAACTAAAAAGCATTCACTAACTCCAGTTGGATTGGATACCGGAATTTAGCAATTTCTTCTTATCGGTTTTAAACAAATGGATTTTCGGTTTGTTAGGTTATTAACCAACAAAAATAAAGATATGAAGATCTTAAATGCCGAAAAATCAACAAACATTTCGATTCGATTTTTATTAATTCTTGGTTTTTTACTCTTATCAGGAATTTTAACCAATGCGAATTTCGAAAACGAAACAGTTAAGATAAGTGATGATATAAAAATAAAACGCACTTCCGGTGATAAAGTGTATTTAATTACTTATAACGACTCCGGCGAAAAAGAAGAATTTGTCTTTACCGATTTTAATGCCGATGTGGTTTTATTGTTGTACCGGAAGGTTGAATTTAATATGATCATTAAAAATCTTTCAAAGAAATATTTTTTAACAAAAACAGATACAAGAAGATACGTGAAAATGACAATTAATACACTGGAGCAGTGGAATCTGATAAGCCGGATTTAAACATGGCTTTACCTTCCTGAAATTTCAACTATTTATCCTTGTATGGTCTATATTTCCGGTATAGTAATTCTTACCGGATTAGCATTAAATTGTTACAGTAGTGTATTTGTAATTAATAAAAAAAAATCTACATTTGCACACCCAAAACCATGGGTACTCATAAGGTCCGTTCGTCTAGGGGTTAGGACGCCAGGTTTTCATCCTGGTAACAGGGGTTC
>CAZMVE010000159.1:0-1930 GCA_964569585.1 uncultured Bacteroidales bacterium
TTGATGAATGCGGGTGCTAAAAATCCTGTGGTTTTCAGGTTGACTTGCACCGAAAAAGATAAAGAAGATTTTCAGCTTAAAGTCTCAGCTGAACTGGGAGGATTATTTATTGACGGACTTGGTGATGGTATCTGGCTTGAAAATTCTGGACCGCTAAATAACTCAGAAATACTGTCCACTGCTTATGGTATTTTACAAGCCAGTCGCGTACGCATATCGAAGACCGAATATATTTCATGTCCGTCGTGCGGGCGCACCCTGTTCGATATACAATCAACAACACGAAAAATAAGGGAACGTACTTCTCATTTAAAGGGACTTAAAATTGGTATAATGGGATGTATTGTGAATGGCCCGGGCGAGATGGCTGATGCAGACTATGGGTATGTTGGATCGGGGAAAGGGAAGATCACATTATATAAAGGAAAAAACACGGTAAAGAAAAATATCCCCAACGAGGAAGCGGTAAATGAATTGATACAACTTATAAAAGAAAACGGAGACTGGATCGATCCCGAGTCTCCGCTAAATTCATAAAACTTCTATCTCTATTTGAATATTATCGACTGTATATTCCTGACTTCAACGGATTGTTCCGAAGGCTGGTTTGTGAGCGGATTCATTATTTGTACAACCAGCTCGTTGTATTTATCGCCCGGACCGTAACACGACATAACCAGTTCGGCTTCTTCAAGTGTAACCGATACGCCATTCTTTTTGATTATCCTTAAGGAACCCTGTTCATTACCCACCGATGCGACAGGACCTTCAGAATATCCTTCAGGAACTATTTTCTCAATTTCTGAGTAATCTTTTATTTCGGTAACACTGTCCATGTATTTGCCACGCATTATAATATAATTATTCGAATAAATTTCTTTACCGCATTTCAATTGACCAAAGTGAATGGCTTCAAGTGATTCACCATTTTTCAAGGTAATCAGCACGGGTTGTTTTACGGGTTGAGCGGAAACAGATAAGCCCAATGCCAGAATAATGCAGGTTAGTGTAGCTTTGATTTTCATTGTCATTTAGTTTAACTTCAGAGAGCCAATTTAAGGATTTTTATTAACTATTTATTGTTGCTGATCCAATTACATTTCTTCAAAGCTCAGATACTTATCTGATCGGTGAATATTTCTTCGATAGTGGCATCATTGTTAAGGTGTACACATTGTATATTCATTGAACGTGCAACCCGGATATTTATTTCAGTATCATCGATAAAAAGGGTTTCCCTCCCCTCCAGGCTGGCATCGGTAAGAACGTACTCATAGATTTCCAGATCGGGTTTTCGCATGCCTAATTCATGGGAGTAATATACTTTGTTGAATAAACCCCGGAAATCGACTTTATGTTTCTGCAGGAGATAATTGTTATAGTAATTAGAATGAATTGTATTTGTATTACTCAGTAAAATCAACCTGAATTTTTTATTTAGTTTTTTAAGTATTTTGAGTCGGATGGCAGGGGTGTCGAGTAACATGGCACATAAAGCATGCTTCAATTTTTCTTTTGGAACTGGTTTTCCAATTTCTGACCTGAGTCTGGCATATATTTCTTCATCGCGGACTTGACCCTTCTCGAACCGTAAAAACAAATCGTCGTTGAATTCGGCATCGAAATATTTTGCGAAGGACTTATGTCCCAGTTCGGTAAAGGCATTGATTGTTGCTTTGGGGAGTATATTAGTAATTACTCCGCCCCAATCGAAAATAATGGTTGTAATTATGTTAAAATCAATATTTACGGACTTTGATATTTTCATTATTTTAGCGTAAGGCATGTAAAACGATAAAGGTATCTCACGAAGATGAAATCAGCAATAATATCACCATATTCCTTATAATATTAATAGTTTGCAAATAGCCTGATGATGAGTAAAATTGGAATAATACTAGGACACGGAATAGAAATTAGTGATGAAATT
>CAZMVE010000159.1:2030-4786 GCA_964569585.1 uncultured Bacteroidales bacterium
CTGAAAGGCTATACGGTTCATACAAAAGGCACTGTTCTGGCTGTCGACGGTCCCAGACAATCGACCCGTGCCGAATCGAATCTTTTCCGTAAATGGGTGGCTGATGTTGTTAATACCACCACGGCGCCTGAAGCAATATTGGCGCATGAGCTTGGAATCCAATATGGTATAATCTCACTCTGTACGTATTATGATACCTGGCGAACCGACATTGAACCGGCCACGCGGGACGAAAAGCAGGTTATCATTGATACCTGCTCCGATAAAATGCGTGAGATACTGTTAAACACCATTGAAAAAATTTAATTACACATCGTATAATAAAGTGACTGGAATTATTCGTGCCGAAAAATTGCTGAGAAAAATATATCAGTCTTGATCAATATGTCCATAGGCAGACTTCTCGTTTGGGTATTGTTTTTCTTTGTTAATGCTTACTATAAATATAAAAGCTCCATTTTTTAATGAAGCTTAATGTGGTCCCACTTGGGCTCGAACCAAGGACCCCCTGATTATGAGTCAGGTGCTCTAACCAGCTGAGCTATGGGACCGATTTTAATAAATAATATATAATTAAAAATGAAGAATTAATCCATTATTAATTTTTAATTATTCATTGTTAATTCCCTTATTAAAAGGGCTTGCAATATTAGTTATTTGTAAAGAATTATGCAATATTTTCGGGAAGTTCCGAATACATTGGTGATTTCATATATTTAAACTCATTATCAGATTCAATTCGGACTCTGGTAGCAAATTATTAAATACATTATAAGACACTAATATTATTTCGACTCTGCTAAATCTGACTATAAACGGACTATATATTCCAATCGTACAATTGATAATATTTAAATCATTTTCAATTAAATCTTTCCCTGTTAATTGTTTTGGATAAATGTTTTCTGAAGTGACTATTCGTATTGAATTAAAAAACCAGTGTATGAATGGGAGTGAAAAAAGCGTTGAAACTTCTTAACTGAACCCACTCTCACACTGGCTATTACATGTTATTTCTCCTTACTAAAAAGTTTTATAAGGAAAAATATGAGAGCTCAAATATAATCAATTATAATATATGTTGTTTTCCAGGAGATATTGTATGCTTTCTTCATCCAAAAATCTGGCAACATTAAAATATTTATCGTCTCCTTCAATTCCAAAATACAACAGATAGGCGTCATCGAGAATGGATTGATCAGTTGGGATCATCCAAAACTTGGAGAATTCATCTTCAATAACTCCAATGCCTTCAAACGTAATTTCCTTGCCGCCAATATTAAAGGTTTTTGAAAATCTCGGGAAATCGATTACTTCAAAATCGTAACCACCCAGTAATTCACTCAGTGTCATATATTTAGTCTGTGAGAGGCCTACTAATATCAGTTTATCATTGACCTCACCTTTAACATAAAAACCCAAATCTTCTTTATCATCATACCAGCGCCAGTCGGAACTGGTAGATTTAAAGCTGATGGCTCCTTTAATAGTTCTTTCGTTAATTCCCTTTTTGGCATAAGCATAACTTTCGAATATTTTATAGGCAATCTCCGGATTTTGGAATAAATAATCTTTATCGGCGATTAATGTTATTTCATTAAAATTATTTCCTCCTTCAGGTATAAGAAGTGTAAAACGATCCCATCCTTTCTCTTTATGAGTAGCGGTTAAAATCTGGGCTTTATCACCTTCGATCCGCGTATCGTAAATCTTTATATTTTTATAGTTGGGCTTAAAATAATTTTTAGCATAGAAATCTGCCAGTTTTGAAGAAGAAATTGTGATATCGTCATCCAAAGAATAGTAGTAAAATGAACCATACACTACTTCGTTTCTGTCAGAGAAAGAAAAAAACTTTTCATCCGGATCGTCACTGTCCGTATCGGAAAATGTCCAACCTTCCGGTATCGATAGAGCACTTTGAAAGACAATTACCCTGTTATTATCAATAAACGTTTCGTCGTGATAATTGGTTAGATAAACAGAGCCATCCTGCCCATAAACAGAGATTGCACTAAAGGCCAGAAATATCAGACCCGAAATAATGCTTTTAACATTTAAATACATAGTTCTATTTTTCATTTATCAGGATTTTAGATGAGAATATTAATTCTTGCAAAATAAAATAAATATGCGGTAATTCAAAGCCGGGTTTTAGTTTACCCAAACAAAAATCTCAAAATGCACTCATACTCTGGGATTTGGAATTAGCTTTTTTATTACTTTTTATCCACATAACCGTCTTAATAAACCCTTCTTCAAGCAATTGCGGTTTATAGTTGAGTTCCTCTCCAGCTTTATTACTTGAAAGTTTCCAATCATACAGATATTTTCTTGCCCATCCGGGAGTAAGCAACGGAGGTATCTGAAAAAGAATTGCGAAAAATTTCATTGTTGTAGCGAGGAGCATTATGATTGCCACAGGAATTTTAAATAATGTATAAGATTTGCCCGTAATGTTGGATAGCCTGGCAAAAAAATCGGAAAAAGAAACATTTTCTCCTCCAAGAATATAGCGTTCGCCTGCACAGCCTTTCTCCAGGGCAAGCAACATTCCCGTGACAACATCGTCGATATAAACATAATTCCCAATGGATTGACCTTTGCCGGGAAGAAAGCGGTATTTTCCGGAAATGTATAAACTGATAAGCCGGGTTACACTGTTACTCGCACTCAGCTCACCAGGTCCGAAGACCCGTGTAGGACAGACAATAGTGACATCGATCTTTGAGCTGTATTTTTCCATTATCATTTTA
>CAZMVE010000160.1:0-4759 GCA_964569585.1 uncultured Bacteroidales bacterium
AGGGATTTAACGTATCACTTACGAGTTCCGATTTTCACTTTGAATGTGAAATGACGGCCACTCCTGAGATCCCGGTTCTGCCTGATCCAGTTGGAATTGGTTTTAGCCACTCTTCAGGATATTATACTAATCCCTTTTCTCTTACCATGACATCTCCCGATCCTAACGCAACCTTACTCTATACGTTGGATGGAACAGATCCCCGGAATACCATGACCGGTTTTACAGCTGGAGTAACGACAACAATAGCAATCAATCCTTCGAGTACCATAGGGAGGGGAACTACCCCGGCTGTCGTAATCAGGGCATCGATGACCAAGGCTGGATACCTGCCCTCATATCCTGACAGCCGAACTTTTATATTTCAGAATGAACTAAGAACACAAAGCTTTCCAGGATGGGACTGGCCCAGTGGAGATGTCTGGGGAGTATCGGTACCCGATGATGGTCCGCAGGTCATCGATCTGGATATGGACCCGGATGTTGTTAGCGACAGCAGGTATACTAACCTGATTGATGATGCACTTTTGGATATTTCCTCCATATCGATAATAACTGATAATAAAAACCTGTTCGATCCGGTGACTGGCATGTATGTAAATGCTTACGGCGATGGTCCTGAGTGGGAGCGTGAATGCACAGTTGAACTAATTAATCCCGACGGTTCGGAGGGTTTCTGTGTGAATGCAGGATTAAGAATTCGTGGTGGCTGGAGCAGACATTATAATTTTGGAAAACATTCGTTCAGGTTGTTTTTCCGCTCGGAATATGGTAATGCAAAATTGGAATTTCCCCTCTTTGGAGAGGAAGGTGTCGATGAGTATGATAAAATTGATCTCCGTACCTCACAGAACTATGCATGGAGTGTTGGAAATTCGCATAATACCATGGTCAGGGAGATTTTCTCGCGCGATTCACAGCGTGATACGGAGCAAACCTATACAAGAAGCCGTTATTATCATCTCTATCTGAATGGAATGTACTGGGGACTTTTTCAGACACAGGAACGCTCGGAGGCACGATTTGCTTCCGACTATTTTGGAGACAGCGCCGAGGATTATGATGTTATAAAAGTCAACACTGAGAACTATCAGATAGAAGTTACCGATGGTAACGATGCACTTTGGAGGAGATTATATAATCTGTGTAGTACCGGATTTGAAGATAACGCTCAGTATTTTGCTCTCGAAGGTAAAAATAAATATGGCTGGCCGGTTCAGGATGGGGAAATTATGGTCGATATCGATAATCTCATCGATTATATGTTAGGGATTTTTTACACAGGAAATTTCGACGCTCCTACTTCATCGTTCGGAAGTAACAACGGATGTAATAACTTTTATGCCATTGTCGACCGAGATGATAATGACAAAGGTTTCGTTTTTTTTAATCACGATGCTGAACACTCTATGTTTTATTACGCGCAACCTCCGGGAACTGGTTTTAACGAAGATCGGGTTAATATAGGGACCAGAACCGACGGATATAAAATGGAGGTGAATAGTTACTCTACATTTCATCCGCAATGGTTGCATTATAAAATGACAGCGAATGAAGAATACAGGGTGCGTTTCTCTGACCGGGCGGTGATGCTTCTAACAGGAAACGGAGTCTATACTGAGGATCAGTGTCGTGAACGATTTTTAGCTCGTGCCGGGGAAATAGAAATGGCTATAATTGCGGAATCGGCACGTTGGGGAGATGGAGGAAGAAGCGAGGGTGCAACACCCTATACAAAAGATGATAATTGGCTTTTTGAGATCAATCATACGGTCGATATGCTGTTACCTATAAGAACAAATATTACGATAAATCAGTTACGTATTGCAGGTTTGTTCCCCGATTTGAACGCACCTGAAATAGTACGGAATGGAAATATTTTATTTGATCCGTTTTATCAGCTAACCGGTAGTTGGCAAATTACTATTGAAAATCCTAATTCCAGCGGACAAATTTATTATACACTGAATGACAGGGATCCCAGGCAGGTAGGAGGAGGCATTTCTGCCAATGCTATAAACGGAGGTGAGGAGATTACATTAAATCTGCAGACTTCAGCAATCATTAAAGCACGAATTTATGATAATGGTGAATGGAGCGCTTTAAAACATATAGATTTTTTATCGGCCTCTGATGATCTATCAAACTTGAAAATCACTGAGATACACTATCATCCGGAGAATTTGATTATTGGAAATGATACAACTTTTGGGAAAGATTTTGAATTCATTGAGTTTAAAAATACAGGTGAAACAGCGCTTAATTTGTCTGGAATTGTAGTTGATTCGGCAGTGTTTTATATAATTCCTTCAAATACAATTCTTGCGCCGGGCCGGTTTTATGTAATTTCGGCCAAGCCCTCAAGTTTTTATGATAAATATGGCAGAGTGACTTCTGGTAATTTCCAGGGTAACTTATCTAACAGCGGTGAAAGAATCCTGGTAAAAAGTGCGCAGGGAATTGAACTCATGAATTTTACTTACAATGATAGTGAACCCTGGCCGGATAGACCCGATGGAGATGGTCCCTCGCTGGTGTCTGTCGAATTTAATCCAACAGGTGATCCCGCTTTACCGGCCTATTGGAGGGCATCCTATCATAACGAAGGGTCTCCCTTTGCTGATGATGTGTTATTTCCGGAGCTTACAGAGCCGACAGCAGCCGGTTCGGATGATTATTCATTGAGGATCTACCCTAACCCGACACGTGGTGAATTGAATGTGGAAGTAGCTGCTGGATATTACGATATGCCATTTCAGGCAAGATTGTATACATTAAATGGTGAATTAATATATGAATCCGAATTCTATAACATAACTTCCATTACCTGTCAATCTCTTAATATAAAAGCAGGAATATTCATTTTATCGGTTCAATCGGGGAATTGGATTCAGATTGAAAAAATCGTCTTTAATCCTTAAAATCAAATAAACAAGCAGGAACTGTTTCAAACAGTATGTCGTCATTAATTGTCAGTCATTAAATATAAAGCAGACATAACCTTTTATCCTTGTGCTGGAAAATTGATTAAATCCATTTTCTGATCTTATGTTTGTATTCAAGATAAGATTCCTTAAAGATTGTCTCCAACATTTTTTCCTCAACAGGAACGAATACAAAATGAATAATAAGAAAGAAAATCAATGATATGCTTAGCGATATTATATTTCCGAAGCAAATACCCAATCCCAACAAAATGAGTGTCATTCCAAGGTACATTGGATTTCTTGAATATTTGAAAACGTCCTCCTTTATGAGTGAGATTGATTTACTAAAATTATGAGGTGTTTGATATTTTTTAAATAAATTATAAGCCTGGCTAACCAGCATACAACCTAAAATCAGAACGAACAAACCGATAAAATTGACCGGGAATGGAACGAAATTCATTCCGGGGAAAATGAAATAGCTCGCTATTATTAAGAAAAATCCTGCAATAAAATATAC
Source organism: uncultured Bacteroidales bacterium (assembly GCA_964569585.1). Classification (GTDB taxonomy): domain Bacteria; phylum Bacteroidota; class Bacteroidia; order Bacteroidales; family UBA10428; genus UBA10428. The sequence goes on from CAZMVE010000160.1 coordinate 3,448, forward strand.
AGGAGGATAAGTTTTGGTTTTCATGGTTTCGAAATTTTAAAAAACAGGGGTTCAGAACATCATTATCTAAACCCTGCTTAAATAAAGAATGTAAATGCTTATTTGTCTTCTTTTTCTTTGCTTTTTTTCTCTTCTTTAGAGTGTTTTAAATCCATGGCCTTATCAATCAAATCCGGTATTTTTTCTATAACACTACTCAGCCCTTTTTTATTGTCAGCGGGGATAAAAGAGATTTCATCACCCTTAGTTATAAGAAAGCCTACTGGGAAAACTCCAACACCGGCGCCGCCTCCACTTCCCGTTCCATGGCCTTTTCCTTTCTGATTTTCACCAGTTCCCGTACCGGTACCGAATCCGATTCCTATTTTAATAACAGGTTTGCATTTATACGCACCCATAGTAAATTCTTCTCCGATAATAGTTTCTGTTTTTGTCATTGATTTTACATGTTCGGCAATTTTGTCGAGTAATACATCTGCTGTGTTTTCCATGATTTCTATTTTTTAGTTATTATAAATAAATTTATATACAATATGATAAGTTTATATATCCGTGTTTCGGCAATGAAATCGAGACGATTATCATTCTGAAAATTGATCATTATATTTATTGTATTGTTATTCAGGTTTTGAACCACTGGAATAAGAAGAGCATTTACCGGAAAATCCCCGGTATCGATCGCGGCATCAAGTTTTATTATTTTCACAAGTTTTAATAAGTCCCGTAATGAAACTCTGATACTTTGCTTATATATTTTATGCATAAAACGACTAGGCTTTTGAGAATTAATCCCTCTTTTCATTTTTTCTGGTTTTAAGGTGGTTCTAAAGAAAAGGATCCTCATCTTGAAACTAAAATCTTCTCCTGTCTGTAACCATGCCTTTAAAAAGCCATTGAGTTTAATATAATAATTATTGGTATCGGTATTTATTACCAGAACTAGCGGTAGGAATAGCAAGCTGACAATAATTATTAAAAATATTGCTATGATTATTAGAAGGATCATATCAAAATTGAATAATAATCAAATATATGATCAAACTTATAATTCCGGAATAGTTACTAGGTGTCTGGCAGGTATTTTTAGGTAAAGTGCATTTAAATTGCGGTAATTTGCTTAAGGTTGATTTCCATTAAACTTTCACCGGTTATTACAATTTGTGCATATTTACCGGTTCGGAATGGACCGGGATTGATAATAGGACAATCGTTGATTTTATCAACACCAACTCCTTCGTGAATATGTCCGGTAAGACACAAAATAGGAGAGGTATCCTCAATAAATTGTCTGATAGCCTGACTACCAACATGC
>CAZMVE010000161.1:0-4707 GCA_964569585.1 uncultured Bacteroidales bacterium
ATATTACATTTTCGACCAACACATTCTCTATTAAAATTCCTGCAATTTTCCTATCAGCTATATAAATATCATTTGGCCATTTTATCCGGGAATTTATTCCATAATTCTTTAAAGTATCAATCAATGCCAGCGATACAAATTCAACCAGCGAAAAATGATGGGAAGCCTTAATACCAGGTTCAACTAAAATACTGAATGTGAGATTTTCTGCCCGGTCAGAAATCCATTTGGAGGTTCCTCTTCCCTTTCCGGAAGTTTGAAAGTCTGCCAAAATAACAGTTCCCTCGAATACTCCGGCTTGTTTTGTCAAATCTTTCAGATAGGTATTTGTAGAGCTAACCTCCTGAATATGTTCTACTTTAAAGTCGATCATAGAATTTACTCGTCTCGAAACATTCTGTATAAAAACTTGGTATTATTATTGTTTCCCTGAATGGAACTTATATTTATACACACTGATCCAATTGTCAAATATAAAATATTCTTATTCCTGATGAAGGAAAGAATATAAAATAGTAAGAATTGATTTAATATGAACTAAGCTCTTATCTATTGGAATAATTCAGTGTGCTTTGTAAACTCAGAGTAAATAAGAAATAGTTATAATTGACTACATTTGTAATGTAAAAATCTTGTATTTTAAACTGTTGGCAAAGAAAAATTTACTTTTAAAGAATATCATCGAGGGTATTCTGGAGAAAAAAGGGCGTGAGGTCATTGATATCGATTTAACCAAGATCAGAAGCACAATCTGCGATCATTTCATAATTTGTCATGCCGATTCAAACGTACAGGTAAATGCTATTGCCGATTCAGTTCAAAAAAGAGTAAAAGAGCAATTGGACTTAAATATTGGCCATAGAGAAGGTATAGAAAATGCCACGTGGGTATTGCTCGATTATTACGATATTGTTGTGCATATATTTCAGAGAGAGACACGTGAATACTACAGATTGGAAGAGCTTTGGGGTGATGCAAGAATTTCACGTATCGAAGAAAGTTTTATTTAATTATTTCAGAAATGGCAGAAAAAAATCAAAATCCAATTAGAAATAAAATTCCGGGAGGTAAACGCCCCGGACAAGGTGATAATGATAAGAAAAACAAGTTAAATACATACCTGTTCCCAATTCTTATTGGGATAGCTATTATTTCAATACTTCTGGTGAATAATGGGAAAAGTCCTATTGAAATAGAATGGAAAGAACTTACCGAAATGCTCAATCAGCATGATATTGAAAAAATCGTTATTGTTAATCAGACCTTTGCAGAAATATATATAAAAAATGAACGACTTGATGTTCCGGAACATAGCAGGGTACTAAGTCGTGGTTTAAGCCATTTCGCCCGCACAGGTCCTCATTACAGCTATAAATTTGCATCCGTCGACCAGTTTTTAGCTGACCTCGAAGAAGTACAGGCAGATTTTCCAAGAGACGAAATAGTAAGACCTAAAGGAGAAAATCGTAAAGATATTTTTGGTGAACTGATTACCTGGTTACTTCCTATCTTGATACTTGTGGTGATCTGGCTTTTTATTTTCCGCCGTATGAGCGGTGGAGGAGGTGGTGCAGGTGGTTCAGGTAATATATTTAATGTTGGTAAATCGAAAGCAAAAATTTTCGATAAAGATACCAGTGTAAAAGTTGATTTTAAAGATGTTGCGGGACTCGAGGAAGCAAAGGTCGAGGTTATGGAAATTGTGGAATTTCTGAAAAGACCCAAGAAATATACTGAACTGGGAGGGAAAATACCCAAAGGAGCTTTACTTGTTGGCCCTCCGGGTACAGGTAAAACATTACTTGCAAAAGCTGTTGCTGGTGAAGCTAATGTACCTTTCTTCTCCATGTCAGGGTCTGATTTTGTTGAAATGTTTGTTGGAGTGGGTGCATCGCGTGTGCGCGATTTATTCAAACAAGCCAAGGAAAAATCTCCCTGTATTGTATTTATCGACGAAATTGATGCTATAGGCCGGGCAAGAGGTAAAAACCCCAACTTCGGAGCAAACGATGAGCGTGAAAATACGCTTAATCAACTTCTTACCGAAATGGATGGATTTGCCTCAAATTCAGGAGTTATTATCCTGGCTGCTACAAACCGTGCCGATATTCTTGACCGGGCACTAATGCGTGCCGGAAGATTCGACCGGCAAATTCATGTCGAATTACCTGACATGAATGAGAGGAGAGAAATTTTCAAAGTACATCTGAAACCTCTTAAGCTTGAAAAAAACCTGGATATCGATTTTCTGGCCAAACAAACACCTGGTTTCTCCGGAGCCGATATCGCCAATGTTTGTAACGAATCTGCACTAATAGCTGCCAGAAAGGATAAAAAGAACGTTGAAAGACAAGATTTTCTGGATGCTATCGATAGAATTATTGGCGGACTCGAAAAGAAGAATAAAATAATTACGCAACAGGAAAAACGCACTATTGCCTATCACGAAGCAGGGCATGCCACAGTGAGCTGGATGCTGGAACATGCAAGTCCCCTGGTGAAAGTAACCATCATTCCCCGAGGTAAATCCCTTGGCGCAGCCTGGTATCTTCCCGACGAACGGCAGATCACCACCCGCGAACAATTACTTGATGAAATGTGCTCTGCTCTTGGGGGAAGAGCTTCAGAAGATATTACTTTTAACCGTATATCGACCGGAGCATTAAATGATTTGGAAAGAGTTACAAAACAGGCATACGCCATGGTATCCTATTTCGGATTAAGCGAAAAAATCGGAAATAAAAGTTTCTTCGATTCATCAGGGCAAAGCGAATATTCTTTTACAAAACCCTATAGTGAACGCACAGCCGAAGTTATTGATGATGAAGTAAGCAAACTCATTGATGAACAATACAAGCGGGCTAAAAAAACACTACGTGAAATGCAAGATGGCCTGAACCAGCTTGCCAATCAGTTGCTTGAGAAGGAAGTTATATTTACCGAAGATTTAGAACGAATCTTTGGTAAACGTAAATCTAATCCTGATGAAATGCCAATGGTTGACAGTGCCAGAATTGATAAACAAGATGCCAAGAAACCGGGGAAAACCAGGAAAAGTAAACCAAAAACAACTGCTGCTAAGAAAGTTTCATCAAAAAAAGATACTCAAACCTGATTCGCGATAAATACAATTTAAACATGGCTGTCTGATTTATAAATCAAGACAGCCTTTTTTATTCTATATTCACGTATGGAAAAAGATTGGGTTTGCATATACAGTACTGATAAAGTCCATCTTGCCGAAATCGCAAGAGGGATTCTTGAAGAGAATGAGATTGAAACGGTTGTTGTCAATAAAAAAGATTCAACTTATCTTTTTGGTTATGTTGAAGTATATGTTAATCGCGATGATGCATTATCAGGTAAACATATTCTTCGTAATATTGAAGACTCCGGGTAATAAAAAATGTTATCAGATGATAACCTGGTCCTAAATTTCTGAATCAATCTGTTACTGAATATGAAAAATATACTGACAAGAACATTAACAGGTACAGCCTATGTTGGAATTATCCTTGCATCCTTACTGACCCATCCTATAGTTCTTGCCCTGACTTCAACCTTAATCGTTTTCCTGGCCATGAAAGAACTCGGGCATTTATTAGCCAAAACCGATCTTCCCGGATATTGGTATTATATTATCAGTTCAATTTTTCTTGCAGCAGTTTTACTCATATATTACACTTTCAAACCTCAGTCAAGTATTATTCCACTTCTCCTGATTCTTATTTTAGTCCAGGTAAGTGCAGTGTTTTTGAAAATGGAACATGTTACAGGTTACCTGATTACTCTAAGTTTTTCTCTGTTGTATGTTATATCACCTCTTTTTATACTAAACCTTATCCATGAAATTTCATTATATAAAGAAATCCCCTTTTCTCTCGCCATTTTCATTTTAATATGGACCAACGATACTTTTGCTTTTCTATCCGGTATGGCTTTTGGTAAACATAAACTTTTAGAGCGGGTATCTCCTAAAAAAACATGGGAAGGACTTTTTGGAGGTATATTAATGACGCTGGCTGCTGCTTATGTTATATATATGTTTTTTCCTTCAATTGGAATTTTTAACTGGCTGATTTTTGGGTTTTTGACATCAATAGCTTCAGTATTTGGTGATTTTATCGAATCTTTACTGAAGCGTTCAGTCCATGTGAAAGACTCAGGTACATTACTCCCGGGTCATGGTGGCATACTTGACAGAATCGATTCTCTTCTGCTTGTAATTCCTGTTATATATATCTATCTTTTATTAGTAATAAAATAAGTAAATATGTATTTACATCGTGAGGGTAAAAAAATAATTCTGTTAGTATCTCTGTTGCTGGTAATAGCTATCGCCTCAGTACTTTTCTTGAAGATGCACTACATTTGGCAGTGCCTGATTCTTGTACCCACTGTTATTCTTTATTTGTTAATTCTTTGGTTCTTCAGGGTACCTATCCGAAAAGTTAATTTCAACGATAAGCTGTTATATGCTCCGGCTGATGGTAAAATTGTAGTAATTGAAGAAACCACGGAAAACGAATACTTCCACGATAAGAGAATACAGATTTCCATTTTTATGTCACCGCTGAATGTACATCAGAATTCTTATCCTATTGGCGGTAAAGTGTTGTATACAAAATATCATAAAGGAAAGTACCTTGTTGCATGGCATCCAAAATCTTCAACAGATAATGAAAGGTGTACGATTGTGGTTGAACA
>CAZMVE010000162.1:0-4688 GCA_964569585.1 uncultured Bacteroidales bacterium
CTAAATAAGTATTTTCACTGCCGGGATAAATACTAATCCACCCATATTATGCGAAGAAAATCAGCTTTATTATTCTTATTTTCTTTACTGACAATTTTAAATTTCAGCCCGGAAAATGTTGCAGATACATTGAAACATAAGATAAATACATCCGCATTATATGGTTCGCTGGGTTTTGGACCAATCTATGGCAATATAACAGGAAATTATGAAATTATGCTTGTTGAACGTTCGGACAAGGCTTTTAAAACAAGGGGCCTGCGTGTCGTGCTTGAGCGAATTGTTATGCTATTTTTGATTTGATAGACTATCGAGCAATTCTCCAATAGAATTGACTACTGCCGTATCCCAGGCTGCACCAGTTTTTTGCTTCATTTTGCCAATGTTGTAAAAGGCTCCAAACAGAACTGTATTAACATAATCACTACCGCTGTATCTTTCTTTTGAAGATGAGCTTGTTGTGAGTGTATCAATCAGCTCTCCTTGTTTACTATAAATAGTGTAATCTATATCTAGCCTTACAGTATTACCCTTGTGAATATTCATGGTTATTTCATGATTCTGCAGAACAACTTCAATAGCACGATCGTAGATAGTATTTGCATTGCCCAGAGACTCAGCATAAGTAACTTCAGTATAGAGTTGGCCAAGGATACTTATAATTAAGCTCTTTAGAGCCGGACCTCCATTAAATACATAGGTGTCGCCTAATTGAGGCGAGTATTTGATTACCCTTTGAGCCTGTTCCTTAGACATTACAACAAGTATTTTTTCGTTATATTTTGCTTCTGGAGGATTTTCAATAACTAATTCATGCATTAGCGGAACATTATAGCTGCAACCTGAAATTGCTAACAAAACAATGGATATAAAAAACAACCTTTTTACCATTTCATACCTCCCATTTTGATGTTGATCGCGTTTTTTAGAGCATAACTACTAAATAGACTGCAAAATTGCAGTCTATCAATCGTTAGACTTTTGTTCAAAAATTGATTTCCAAATTATTATATAATAAATACACTTTGCAAATACTGCCAGGCATATTTTTCGGTAAATGTATACCACTAAATTAAGCAATAAAATGAAACAATGATACAACAGCCAAAAAAATTATTAGAGCAGGTTCACGACCAAATACAATTACGTCATTACAGCCACAGAACAGAAAAATTTTATATTCATTGGATAAAAGAATACATCTATTACTTTGATAAAAAACATCCAGTGGAGATGGGTAAAAATGAGATAAATGGGTTTTTATCATACCTGGCGACCGAAAGGCATGTTTCTGCTTCAACACAAAATCAGGCTCTTGGTGCCCTCCCTAGCACGCATATACCATGCGTGCTGAATTTATTACTGCCCGGCAAGGTAATTCGTTACTCACTAATTCTTAGGGCAAAGGTTTAATCCGGTTCAGTACCAGCCCGAAAAGTAATCCCAGTATACAAAGCACCCAGGCATAGACAACAAGGGTGGAAGATATCCCTACGACGATTGCCGGAATGATCACTCCGATCAAACAAAAGAAGATGGAAAAATTAACACTGTGCCTGTTAATTTTCGGATAGATCCATATTATCAGAACAAGAAAGCCCAAAGACATGGTCATGGAAACAAAGAAAAAGGTGGCATCAACAAAATTTCGTAAAATCAAGGAAAGGAGGATGCCAAGGGTCATCATAATGGCCATGGTAATCCGCATGGCAATAAACAATTTCTCTTTCTTCAGCAGTTTTGATTTCTCGAGAAAATCCTGTGTAACTGAAGCAGCCGAAGTAAAAAGGTAGGTGTCAGCCGAAGAAGATACCGCTGAATAGATAATGATTACAGACAATCCTGCCAATCCAACAGGAAGCAGTCTGCTAAATCCAACAATCAGAGCCGATTCGGCCTCAATATCAGGGATGTCCACACGAACAACCATTCCAATCATTAAAAGAATGATGCCGATGATCACATAAAATACAGAAGAGAAGATCAAACTTTGTTTAAAATGTTTTTGATTTTTGATGGCATAGATTCTTTGCCATAATTCCGGTGAGGCCAAAGGAATAAAAAATCCGGCAAGGAAAAAACTCACCAGCTCTGTAACAGGTATTTTAAACAAGTCCATAAAAACGATCTTCGGTTTCGTTTCGGTAGAAACCAACAAATATATCATCAGAATAAACAAAAAGAAAATCCCTATCGTCTGAATGATATCGGTTTTCACAACGGCTTTAAATCCTCCGGCAAGCAGGTATAATAAAATGATCACTCCAATAATAATTACTGAGAAATTATAGCTTATGGGAGTATATTCCTGAATGAGTTTTGCCCCGGCAATGAAATTGAGTACCACCCAGCCAAACATAATGATGACTACAATAATAGTAGCAAGATAGCCTGCGAACCTTCCTTTTAAATGGAAAAAGAAATCAGGGAGGGTATAAAATTTCTCCTTATCAGCAAGCTTCTTTAGCTTTTTACCAAAGAAATAAAATACGAACAAACCGACTACTGATCCGATAAAATACCATAAGGCGCCAAGTCCGTACATGTATACAAGTGCAGTATAGGTCAATAGAATCGCAGCTCCTATCCTGCTGGAAAAAATGGTAGTTGTTGCTTGAAATGAGTTTAATTTTCTGTTGGCAATAAGGTAATCTTCTTTTTCCTGCTTATGCCCTGACCAGAAGCCTACAATGAGGATGATAATAAAATAGAGCGCAATAAACAGATAATCAATAGGGGTTAACATATCGATAGATTTAAAGTGAATAAATGAATATTTCTTCTTCTCACCTGCTCAAAGCCAGATGACAATCCATTATAAATATGTGTTATTGATTTTCGTTTTTTGATAATTATGGCGATTACTTTTGGCAAGATAAAGAAAAAATGAATTTAGAATCATAATAATTATGAATTAATCATGCAACCTCCCGGTCACTTTCATTCCTCAATCCCCCTGGGCAAGGATGATTTTTGAATCATCACCTTTCCTAATTATCTTCCGGAATGGGTATATTATAAACCAACCTTAACTCGGCCACCCATCCATCGTTGAAAGAGATATTTTTTTGCACCCTGTCGTCTCCAAATCCAATAAGTGGCAAGCTAAAATCGACTTTCTGATCAGCTTCATATTGCGCATAGCTTCTTCCAAAGGAGTGACCGAATCTCCCTTCAATATATATATTACCAGCAATACGGTATCTGCCGAAAAGGGCCAGATCAATACTTTGGCGTTCAATGTAATCTCCTTTGTAGTCGGGATCTCCCAAACGGTAGGTAGTTATTAACCCGAAATGACTGATCCCTGCGGTAAATCGTTCACATATTTTATAGTTTATTTTTGCATAAACAGGCAGCAATCCATTAATTGACCACCGATCGGATAACTGCCAGCTCAGATTGATCAAAGGCACCAGGTAGGGTCCGAAAAACTCCTGGTTAAACATGGCCCCAAAACTCATAGTCAGGTTATCACGGAATTTTTTCTCATACATGACCATTCCCCCGAATTGAAAGCTATTCCCATCGATGTTCTTAAAATCTGACATCAATCTCGGAGCAATCAGAAGCTGGATGCCGCGACCTTTGGAAAATTTCTGATACAGACCTGTCCGAAAAAGAAATCCTTGTAGGTTAATCGGATTGGCTATTTCCGGGGACAAAGACTCCTCATTAGCTAAATGAAAGTAAAAGTAATTCAGACTATTGTACCAGATGGTCTTCTCAGAAAATTTAACCGGAGCCACCAGATTCACCATACACCCATACTCTTTGGCTTTACCTGTAAGCACAGAATCGTAAGACTGAGGGAAACCGTAGCGACCTGATACGGTAAGGATATCCAGTGTTTGCTGTCCGGTAAGAGATATGCCCATGCATATACTCATTGTAATGAATATAAGTCGTTTCATGACAGCAAGATAAGAAAATTATTAATGCACGGGAGTTGAAAATTTGAAATAAGAAGAATTGGTTCTAAATTAACACGCCCTCTTTCCTGGAGCGCACCCGCCTGCCGTCGAACAGGTCTGTGATGCGTGCTGAATCTACTACGCTTGACATAACATCTTCAGCACTAGCTTAGCATTTTGAAGATTTTCGCTCTATTTATTTGGTTATCAAAAGCGTTGAAATTTCTTTTTTAAAGGGGTATTTTACTTATTATCGGGCTTATTAAAAGACTTATCAAAAATTACATTCAAGTAAACAATTCTCCAGGAACCATTTGTTTTCTCTAATGTTGCATTTGTTTTTGATTCAAGATCCCCGCCCTGAAAGTTATCAATATAAAGATCAAAATCTGCCAACGCAATATTACCGCTAATATGAATATTAATATTTTCTCTTCTAATTTTATATGAATTAGGCTCACCATGATGATATTTTTGAAACCATTGGGATAATTCTTCCCATCCTTTTATTGTTGTACATCCCCAGTTTATTGCCCAATAATTAGTAATATAAGGTTCATGAGCCCAACATTCAGAAAATAATTCAAAATCATTGTTTTGCCTTGCTTCACCTTCGGCTAATATAACTTTTGTGATAGCTTCAATATCATTTACCTCTTTCAAATCCTGGCAATTTGTCGATATTACAAATGTGCTGGATAACAGAATAAATAGTAATATTTTCATTTTAAATTGTTTAAGAAGTATAAATAAGATTAATACAGAATTAATTTA
>CAZMVE010000163.1:0-4577 GCA_964569585.1 uncultured Bacteroidales bacterium
TAAAAATGAGTTTTTTTGCAGCCAGAAAAATTAAGTTTATTGTATAAAAACATTATTATTATAGCATTTCAATACCTTAAAATATTCTTCTTATAAATCCTATCAAAATATGATGCGATTCTATCGATTATTAAAAAATAAAATACGAATCAATTCTGTTATCAATGCTGTAATACCCTTGGTTTTTATCCTGACGGGTATCGGCTTTTTTCATACCCTGGGAGCCTATTATTTAAGAGCCATCGATCCGGAGTATGCATACCTGTTCAACGGCCTTACAATGGCACGTTTCCGTTTTGAATTAGGGCATATCGATCATCCGGGTACTCCTCTGCAAATTATTATTGCTCTTGTTATATGGATTGTTCAGCTCTTTAACAATCATCAGTCAATGGTGGATAATGTTATCAGCAATCCTGAATTCTACCTGAAAATAACTTTTTATATAGTGCTATCAATAAATGCAATTGCTCTTTTTTATTTAGGAAAAACAGCAACTATAATTCAAGGGAAATTATCAGGTCTTTTGCTTCAAATTATGCCTTTTACTTCCATAATTTTTATTGCATATCTAGAAAGAGTCAGACCTGTAAATTTACAATTCGGTATACTCGCATTTTTAATCATACTTTGTCTTTATTATATCGATATAGGATTTGTTAAATGGAATCAGGAAAAATTTAACCGCCTCTTTGCTGTTCTCGTGGCGTTGAGTCTAGCTTTAAAAATAAGTTCGTTTCCAATTATTCTTGTCCCATTCTTTCTTATAACTAAAAGTAAAAACAAATTTCGCTTCGTTTTATATACCATTGTATTATTTTTCCTATTTTCTTTTCCAATTCTTATCCGATACCAGAAGTTTTTTGAATGGATATCAGATTTATTTATTCATAGCGGTAGGTATGGAAGAGGGAATTCAAATATTATCGATTTATCCAACGTGATCACGAATTTCAAAACACTCTATGAGAATAACCGGTTCCTTTATATTGTCCAGATTTTTACTCTCATTTATATTTTTGGAGGATCATTGCTTAAGCGGTATTTGCCTCCAAATTCAGGTAAATACCTCCGATTACTAACAGGTTTACTAGTCACAGTCATCCTTCAGACCTTGCTTGTGGTTAAACATTTTGCATTACATTATTTTATTCCGTTTAATCTGATACATATTTTTCAACTCTGGATAATGATCACGATTGTAATTAATTCCCTGAATAAGAAATTAACACTTCTACGATTAAGCTATTTACTAATTTTCATTATCCTGGTTATCATTTACTTTCCTAAAATTTTAAATGAGCGTAGGAGTCAGTTGGAAAAATTAAGCGTTGCAGAAAAGTCCATCGAGTTTATAAGTACATTACCTGATTCTACACTAATTTTCATTTACGGAGAGGGGTATGGGGATCCCTACCCGCAAGTGGCACTATATTTTGGATGTTTATGGTCAGGCAGGTATAAAGATGAATATAAAAGAAACCTGAAATATAAATATCCTGATACTTACCTGTATGACTTCTGGTATAAAAAATTCTTATTCTGGTCAGATTCAATTAATACAAGCCATAATAAATCAAAATTTAAAAATTCCCTCCTCTTCCTTGGTAAAGATGACGAAGAAACCAGAAAATTTATTATTGGAAAGCTTTATGAAACAATTGCCCCTGATACATTATCACTGGATTTATTATATAGGAATGATGAGAAAAATGAAGCTTTCTATTCATTATATTTCCATAAAGAATCTTTATGATAAATAACTCATTACCATCAATAATTGTCAACCTTCAATTTTAAACCAAAAAGATCCCCCATGTCTTTCAACTCCCTTCAGGTTCTGGTGATTCCAGATAGGTTCAATTATTTTACTCAATTCCTTATCCTCAGAAATAAAGTAATTTGGTAAAATGGGCTGATATTTTTTAGGATTGCTTAATAAGAACATAGCCAAATCATACTGCTCTGAATAAAACCTGTCGCACATAAATTGCGGATAATCGTAGGGTAAATAAATATCATGAAGATGAACAATCACTCCTTTTTTCAGAAAGGGAAGTACATCCAGAAAAAACACCAGTGAATCTGAATTCGGTAGAATTCTATGTGAATTGTCAATAAATAAAATATCATTTCTCTGCAATTCATGGATGAATTTAAAATCAATATTCTCAAAAGGCTCCCTAATGATTTTATCCGCTAATGAATCAATTTCGGCTCTTGGTTGAGGATCAATAGATATGATTTCTGTTTTCAGTAAATTTTCTTTTTTTGCTTTGTATACTACTTTTGTGGAGTTTCCCGATCCTATTTCTATATATCTGTTTGGTTTTATTTCCGACAATAAGGTATAAATCCCAATAATATCCAAACCAGGTAGAAAACCATTATTCCATGCCGGAGCTAAAGGATTTTTTTCTTTATCGCTTTGCTTAATTCCCTGAAGAGAGGAAGTATATTTTAAAGCTTTCTTTAAATATTCTGAGTAAATTCCTCTGTTTGAATCAATAATCTTAAAAAGTAATGGATGAGATGGTGATCCGTGACCATATCTGGGCTTAAAATTCACCTTATAGTCTATAAACAGATTCTGATGTTTTGGTGATATGAACCGGTATATTTCTTTAATATTCATAAAGTTAGTATTTAATTTTGCATGAATTATCTAACATCAAAACCTTATATCAATAATCTCTATATACTTTAAGATCATCTACAATAAATTCCTGATTCCCTTTATTCCATACATAAAACTTTATTTCATCTTTCCCTGAACGTATAGCAGGTAAAGAATGCTTAATTTCCAAAGTGTACCAACCGGTGAGGGTATCGCGTACCAGGCTATCGGAAGTAAAATAGGCATAGGATTTCTTTTTGTGCTGAAAAGAAGATACAAGAATTATATCCTGTCCTGCGGGAATAGAATCATACCTAATTTGTACTGTCGTTTTTAGTTGGTGCGGTTTTGGTTTCATTTTCAGAAAATCATTGCCTGTTAACTTTATGGTGGGACTGAACTGTTCCTCCTCAGTCATCTTGTAAGCATAATTTCTACTGTAAGAATTATTTGATTTATGAGTTGCAGGTATATTTTCATGCTCAAAATCAATCGATTTGAAAAGCTTAAAGGAGGTTGCTTTACTTATCCTGAGTTCATTTAGCTCTTCATAGTTATTTACCGGCTCTTCTCCCGAATGTTTCTGAAAAATATAAATAGCGTAATCGTATCCCCCCCTGACTTTGAAAGGTGTTTCCGGTTCGAACACCTGAATCAGCCGGTAGTATTTACTGTTCATCATTACATCTAACTCAATCTGATTAAAATTCGTCGAAAAGTGTGCGTCCCAAATAGCGATCGATCCATTGGAAATATACTTTTCAGGTTTCTTTGAATCATGCAAATACCATCTTCCCTGTTTCCCACTAAAAGGATCCAAATTCAACAGAGTGGTGATCCGCTCGTCGCCGTAAATAAGATAACTGCCATAATATTCGGAGTGTTTGTACCAGTCGGCTGCCTGCTTCATGAGTACCATATCTTTAAAATCAGGTATCGGTATTTCATATACTTTTCCAGGAGTGATCAGAATAAAAAACAGAATGATTAAAACCAGTGGATAAGATAAAATTGTTTTTCTCTTCTTTACGAATTCATAAATTGTACTTAATCCTTTCATGGCAATTAAAGCCGACAATGGAATTATTGAGGCCATAACCCGCATAGCACCTCCCGAGCCTCCGGCACCTTTCCAGTGTAAGTAGGAATGGCCAACAAAATAGGCCATGAAAGGCAAAAGGATCACAAATATTTCAAATGAATTTATTTTTTTAAATGAAAATTTATTCCCCACATACTGGTACAAAATCATGAGTAGTCCGACTACCAGCAAAATTGTTTCCGGAATTCCAAACAACACTTTTGATGCATTCACGTAGTGAAGCAGACTACCTGTACCCACCAGCTCTTTCGTACTTCCATAAGGTATCTTGGTAATAACCCAGAATATATCGTCGTAATAGAAATAACCGGCCAGACTATAGATAATAAAACCGGTAAGTACGAAAGGAATGGCTTTGTATTTTTTTTGAAGTATGCTGTAAATAATAAAGAAAGGGATAAACACAAACATTTCGTTCCTGACAAAGAAGCCAAAAGAAAGTATAATGTTACCAGGGATGTATTTATCTTTTGAATAATAGTATACCGAAGCAATGGCAATCAATCCTGCCAGTACCTCTATATTTCCTGAAAGTGCCAATACAGTGTATATGGGAGCAAACAGTAATATAAGAATAGCAGTCCAGGCTGGCTGATATTTCAACTGACGTGCCGTAGCATAAGCCAAAAATGCACTGAGCAATGCAAAAAGAACATTCATCATTTTAGTGCCTGTATTACCAAATTGAGCGAAAGGGGACGCTACAAGTGTAAAGAAGGGTTTTCCCCAATGATCAAGTAATAACCGGGGATATTTCCATGAGTATTTGGCAATCTGTGCATGGTACAAATCATCGGCGCCGGCGTGGGAGCCTGCCGATTTAAGTGACCAAATAACAAATATTGTTGCAACACCAGC
>CAZMVE010000164.1:0-1152 GCA_964569585.1 uncultured Bacteroidales bacterium
CAACAGGTCCGGGAACAGTAAGGATGGTACTTTGAATTACGGCTCCCGACACAATGAATGATGGCAATATTTTCAGGTTCCTTTTTCTTGCTGGTTATAACTTCTCCATGCATCAGCATTTCTTCTATCTCGAGTGATGTAACAACATCGGGCAATTTTCCATAATTATATTCGGAAATCGATGAGGGATCGAATGGCTTTAAACCGGTTGCAACAATAATGTTTCCGAATTGTATTTCTTTTTCAATACCATTTTGTCGGATCTTTGAAGTAAAGTTTCCGACGTACCCTGTTATTTCATCGAAAGTTGTGTTTAGAAAGACATCGATTAATTTATGTGCCTGAACCTGTTTAATTCTGGGTTTCAGCATCTGAAATGCACTTTCCAGGAAAGGAAAAGTAAGATCGAGCTTAGCAGTAACTCCTCCCATGGCATCTGATTTTTCAACCAGGAAAACCTGTTTACCTGCATTGGCTATTTCCAGGGCAGCAGAAATACCGGATATTCCTCCTCCTATGATGAGTGTAGCCGAATTTACTTCAACAAAACGCTTCTCAAGAGGTTTATGATGTTGTACCCGGTTAACTGCGGCTTTTATCAGCGAGAGCGCTTTAAATGTGGCATATTCACTATCGATATGAACCCAGGAGTCCTGCTCACGTATGTTGGCCATTTGAAACAAGTAGGGATTAAGGCCTGCCTGTTCAAGGGCTTTTCGGAAAGTTGGTTCATGTATACGTGGCGAGCAGGCGGCAACAACTACCCGGTTGAGCTGATATTCCTTAATATCCCCGATTAGTGTTTCCTGACCCGGATCGGAACACATGTATTTGTAATCGCGGGCCATTACCACATGAGGCAATTTTTGCGCTTCTTTGGCAATGCGTTCAACATCAATCATTTTTGCGATATTCGACCCGCACCAACAGATGTATACTCCAATCCTGAGTTCTTCCATACTGAAAAATTATTTACGTTACGATAGTGACAATCCCTTTATCACGCTGTTTTACCAACACTTCTTTTTTTATTTTTGCTATATAGATAGCGAATGAGCGATATAAGAAATGCGTCCATTTTCCGAATGGAACAATAAGAACTGCCCATTGTGCAAGAACAATCAGATGTAACAAGTAAAGCCACAAATGATT
>CAZMVE010000164.1:1252-4560 GCA_964569585.1 uncultured Bacteroidales bacterium
ATCAAATAGCCAAGTACCAGGATGAAATGTTCAAACCATTGCAACCTGTTTTCTTCACACTTTAACGTTTTTTTCTGAGTAAACATATGTAGTATTAAATCGCCAAACCCTATTATATAGGAGAGTAAGGGCGCCCTGACTTTTTCTTTTACCAGGGTGAACCATAACATTCGTAGAATATTCGGTAGTAATATTATTATGGCGACTGAAAGAATGGCAATTAACTCAAACTGATGTCCGAATTCCATTATAGAATTTACATTAAAGTTTTTAGTGTATCCTATACCTATAATTGAGATAGCTACAAGAATAAATGCAATAATAAGGGCAGGAACCGAAGTATATAATATGCGTGAAAATCCTGTCCAGTCGTATTTTGTGATCAGATATCTTCTCAACGTCATCATTAATTCTCCCGGATTGGCATCGCGCGGGCACGATTCACTGCAATCGCCACAATAATAGCAAAGCCAGGGATCCACATTTTTATGAATACTTTCAGTGAGTCCCATTTGAACAGCTCTTATTCCTTTTCGGGGAAAAAGGAATCCCTCCTCGGTATGAGGACAGGTTGCAGTGCAATTGCCGCAATGGTAACATTCATTCCAGTTACCAATGCCAAAGGGTTTAAGCTTTTCTTTAAAGTCAGGATCAATACGGTTCATGGGTCAATCTTTGTTTAAGGCTGATAATTCCATGGCTTTCTGTTTAATATCTTCCAGGGGAATGCTTGCAAGACTTTTAGGCACACCTTTCTGCATGATACTTTGAATAACACTCGATGCTGCAGCTGATGCCTGCACTACGGAATCGGGTATATCCTTCGGTCCCTGGCATGTTCCTGCTAGCAAGATCCCACCGCTGAATGTCTGGTTTGTATTACTGAGCGCATCCGATTCTTCAAGCCAGCCATCATCTGACCGGGAAATTCCCAGCATGGAGGATAATTTATCAGTGTCAGAACCGGGTTCTAGGCCAACAGCCAGAACGATCATATCTACAGATTGTTCCAGTATCCGGTCATTTTCAATGTCTTCAGTCCGGAGTAAAAGCCGGTTATTTTTCTCATCAATTTTTGCTGTTTTACCTCTGATAATGTGTACGCCTTCTTCTTCGATACGCTTATAAAACTCTTCATAACCTTTTCCATAGGCACGCATGTCGATATAGTATTCAAATACTTCGGCTTCCGGAATTTTTTCTCCGATAAGGTGGGCAAGCTTCAGAGAATACATGCAGCACACTCGCGAGCAATACCTGTTATAGTTTTCATCACGACTGCCAATACAATGGATAAGAGCCAGACTCTTCGGTTGCGGACTGTCAGTATCGAATATCCAGTTTCCTTTTTTATCCTGCGAACGGAGCACAATGTTACCTCCTGTTGGTCCGGCAGCATTCACCAGTCGCTCCAACTCGAGCGAGGTAATTACATTGGGATATTTCCCATAGCCATATTGCTCCATACGGCTGGCATCAAAAGGTTTAAAACCTGTAGCGACTATTATATTCCCAACGGTTACTTCCACGATCTGATCTTTTTCATCAAGGTCGATACAATTCTCGACGGGGCAAACTTTCACACAAACGCCACACTTACCGGTTTGCACATACCGGCAGGAATCGGCATCGATCAGGTATTTATTTGGAACTGCCTGCGGGAAGGGCATATAAATGGCTTTTCGCAGACTTGTACCCTGGTCGAATTCGCTTTTGACTGAAGTGGGACATTTTTCGGCACAGGTTCCACAACCCGTGCAGGTTTTAACATTTACTCTTCTCGCCTTTTTCAGAATTTCAACCCTATAGTTACCGGGGATTCCTAAAACACTTTTTATCTCGGAATATGACATGAGTTCAATATAGGAGTGCTGGCTTATATCAACCATTTTGGGTGTAAGGATACAGGCCGCACAATCGAGGGTAGGAAATGTTTTATCGAACATAGCCATATGTCCCCCTATGGTTCCTGTTTTTTCAACAAGATACACTTTGTTATGGCTGTTGGCTATCTCAAGGGCAGCCTGGATGCCTGCAATTCCGCCACCTATTATCAATGTTTCGGATTGAGCGGGATTATGCTCACTAAGTAAGGATATATCGAAAGGAATCCCGGAAAGAGCGCAGATGAGTTTTGCTTTTGCCCATTCATTAAGGGGCATTCCGTCAGGGATTCCACTAAATATATCTGCCAGGATAATATTTTCGGCAGCTTTTCCGGCTTTCTGTAATGCTTTTGCGAAGAAAGGCTTAATAAAGCCAGGTCTGTAAGCTGCAATTAAAATGCGTTCGATATTGTTCTTCCTGATCTCTTTGGCGAAATGTTCCGGATCGGTAAGAGGATTCTCAGAAGAATTCCAAATTTTTGTTATTTCCGGAACATTTTGAATAAAACAATAGATATCCTTATAATCGATGGAGTGAGAGTGATTATTCGCAGAGTGAGAAAGATAGACACCAGTAACAAGCGTTCTACTCATGATTAGTCAGGTTTAGGAACCAACTATTTTGTACTAAAAATCACAATAACAATTAAAAATACGTTTTTTTACGTATTTACACCTAGTTTATGTGTAAAAAAATACAATAAATTAGGAACATGTAATCAACAATATGATATAACTTGCAGTCAGTTCAAGGATAAGGAGATAAAATGCTTTTAAGAGCATATTAATTATTATGTACTAAATAAGAACAATAATGGCTTTGGTTCGAAGTGATATTAAACGATTGTTAGAGTATAAATTGTGCTTATTACGATTTAAAGAGTTAGGGGTGAGTACTATTTTTTCTCATAATTTAGGTGAAGTAGCCGGGGTTACTGCTGTTCAGGTGAGGAAAGATTTTTCTGTTTACGGGATAAAGGGTAAGAAAAGGGGCGGATACAATATTGATGAGCTATTGGAAGCCCTGAATATGATTTTTGGCAGTTCTAGCAAGAATATAGTCATTGTAGGGATGGGAAATATAGGTAAAGCCTTATCGCAGTACAATGAACGTTTTATTAAAAAGAACCTCCATATTGTGGCAGGCTTCGATATTGATCCGGCCAAACAGAATAAGAGCTACGGTATACCTATTCATTCACTCGAAAAATTAAAGGAGGTTGTTCAACGTGAGAAAGTAAGTACTGCTATTATTGCCGTACCTTTTCAAATCGCCCAGGAAGTATGCAATATCCTGATAGCCTCCGGTATAAGGGGAATTCTCAATTTTGCGCCGGTAATTCTGAAAGTTCCCGAAGAAGTGGTTATCGATAATATCAACCTGAGCAATAAGCTGGAGGGGATTATTTATAATATAGGAGG
>CAZMVE010000165.1:0-4528 GCA_964569585.1 uncultured Bacteroidales bacterium
GTTACAATATGGACATCTCCAACTAAAAGGTTTCATATTTTTCTTTTTAATTAGGCACAACTCGTTTATAGAAACGGGTCACTTGTATCTATACAACCAAAACTAAACGTATAGGTACGGTTTTTTCATAATTGAGTTGTTTTCTATTTTTTCTAATCAAATGTAATTTTTTGACTTCTAAATATCCAATTCATCTATTGGGCTTTTTATCATCGCCAGGCTTTTATTCGATACATGTATATATATTTCTGTAGTTTTACTACTCCTGTGTCCCGGAATTTCCTGTATATAACGCAAATCAGCTCCATTCTCAGGTAAATGCGTAGCACAACTACTTCGTAAAAAGTGACATGTAAAATTATCTATAGAACACACAAATTACAATTTTCTCCAATCAAAAGCAAAACCTCTCCCGGGAGGGATTCCGGTATTAACAGACAGCAATTCAGCGGTCTGAAATAGTACAGGTATAACTACGATCTGGTTATTCAAGTAAGCACTGAAATAAACAGGGAGACGGGTTATGTGATGGCTACCGAAATTCTGAAAGATAGTACCCGAAAATATATTGTTGTAACCTTCGGCTCTGCCCGGCCTGACTCTTAATACAAAGAACTGTTATTTCGGGCGAAGTTGAGAACTAGTTTTTTTGAATCTTCAGAGATGACCCTATCAACCATTAACCTGCCTCAGGCATATCACCATAACTTAATTCATAATGGTTTATCGGCCTATTCTAATAAATACCAAACTTTATGAAATGAAATAGTAATAAAATTGATAAATTCAGTTTTCTTAAAAAACCCGAAATATGAATAAGGTTATTGTATTAGGATCCGGTATGGTGGGCAGTGCAATGGCAATTGATATGGCCAGTCATCATCATGTAACACTGGCCGATATAAATAAGTTTGCATTGAATAAAGTAAAGGAGAAGTGCACAGCTATAAATGTACAGCTGCTGGATGTTACTGATAAGGGAACTTTACAGCAAGCCATAAAGCAACAGGATTTGGTAATTTGTGCTGTCCCTGGTTTCCTGGGATTCAATACAGTAAAAGCCATTATTGAAGCTAAAAAGAATGTCGTGGATATTTCGTTCTTCGCGGAAAATTCTTTGGAGTTGGATGCCCTGGCTAAAGAAAAGAATGTTACTGCTATCATAGATTGTGGTGTGGCGCCTGGAATGCATAATCTGATATTAGGTTACTACAACGAGAAAATGAAAATCAGCGATTTTGAATGTATGGTCGGAGGTTTACCAAAAAATAAAAAATGGCCTTTTAACTACAAAGCCCCTTTTTCACCTATTGATGTAATCGAGGAATATACACGCTCTGCCCGGTATGTTGAAGGTGGTAAACTAATTACTAAAGAGCCCCTTACCGATTGTGAAAATGTTGAATTTGATGCTGTTGGCACCCTCGAGGCATTTAATTCGGACGGTTTACGGACAATAATCCATACAATGCCTCATATACCAAATATGAAGGAGAAGACTTTACGGTATCCTGGCCATGTCGAATATATCAGGGTATTAAAGGAAAGTGGATTTTTCGGTAAGGAGGAAGTTAAAGTAAATGGTGTATCGATAACACCTCTGCAGTTTACCTGTAAGATGTTATTTAACGAGTGGAAATTAGGTGAAACCGAAGAAGAATTAACTGTGATGAGGATTATTATTAAAGGAATGAATGACGAGGGTCGGCCTGAAAAAATCATATATAATCTCTATGATGAATATTGCACAGAAACGCAGACCTCATCAATGGCCCGCACAACGGGGTATACAGCTACAGCAGCTGCCAATATGTTCCTTGATGGTTTGTTTAGCGAGAAAGGTGTTTTCCCCCCTGAACTGTTAGGTAAAAGCGAATCTTGTTTTACCTATATCATGAGATATTTGAAAGAAAGGAATATACACTATGTGAAGAAAAATGCATAATTGTTGACTCTCCACATGCTTCATTAATTTTATTTTGGTACTACACTAATTTCAATCGGTTAATTCAATTAAATTGGTTTATGATAAACCGGATTATAATCTGTAAATTAATTACTCTTCACTTTTGAACCTCCCTGAATTAGTAGGGTAGTTTGAAATTCAGGGATATCACTGATCGAATGCAATCTGTCACTGTGTCGCTCCGGACTGTCATTGCTTCATACCCGGACCTCATTGTTTGATTTGCGAACCTCATTGTTTGATCTCAAAACCTGATTGTTACAGTTCTGTACTTCATTGCTTGCCTCGTGAACCTCATTGTTTGGTTTTCCGACCTTATTGTTTAAATCGCATACCTCAATGTTTGAGTTGCTAACCCGGTTGTTTGAATCGAAAAGTTGCATGTTGCGGAACATCTTCTTTATTTAAAGTAAACCCACGCCAACATCCCGTTTTCGAGCCGCACCTGTTTTTTTCGGTACGCCTCCGATTCATAGACATCCATCTTCTGCAGGTCTTCTTCGTTCAGTTCAAAATAGCCTCCCTCAATTACTTCTTTGCTTTCCCTGTCCTCTATTAATATAGGATATCCCCTACCGGAAAGTGTGACGGATGACATACGAAAACTCCTTAGTATTCCCGGGGAAAGTAGAGTTTCATACCCAAGAATAGTATTCCTGATTTTTTCATCCAGCAAGGTTCCATAAACGAAAAGGTAACTTTTCATCCGGATATTGGTTAATTTTTAATAGGTCGGATGGAACCGCCTTAAAAAAATAATCCTGCTTGTTTGTGTAAACAATGATGATTTTTTTAATGCTTGTTTCATACCTTTATTTGTTGTAAGGTATACGAAAGGCTGTTAATTTACCGAAATAAAATGTATTGTTATGAAGGTTACTGTATGCAGGAAAGAACATTTCAACGCGGCGCACCGCTTGCATAATCCGGATTGGGATAATGCACAGAATAACGATGTATTCGGGAAATGCAGCTACCCAAACTACCACGGGCATAACTACGACCTGGTTGTAAAAGTTACCGGCGATATTGACAGGGAGACGGGTTATGTGATGGATACCAAGGTACTGAAAGAAATTACCAGGGAACACATTGTGGAACGCTTCGACCACCGGAACCTGAATGTCGATGTAGCTGAATTTCGTAACCTGAATCCCACGGCTGAAAACATAGCGGTGGTAATCTGGAATATACTGCGGAAGCATATTAATTCCTCTTTGGATTTGAAGATTGTACTATACGAGACGGAACGAAATTTTGTGGAATACGCGGGTGAATAAAGTTTTTTACTACATAAGAAAAGGAATAGTGGCTTTGCTGATCCTTCCCATTAAATTCTACCAGTATGCAATCAGCCCTTATTTACCGGCCAGTTGCCGGCATGTGCCCACCTGTTCGCAATATGCCATTGAAGCATTAAAAGTACATGGAGTTGTCATAGGGCTCTATCTGGCTTTACGCAGGGTTATGCGCTGTCATCCCTGGGGAACAAGCGGGTACGATCCTGTTCCTCTTCCGCGGAAAGCCAGAAAGAAAGAACAAAAAGCTTAAGTCTGAGCATGAATTACTTTTTACCGTTTGAACTTCCTGCAATGAAACGTTCGTACAGGTTATAGAGGCGGGCATTAAACTTCGATTCCAGGATCTTTCTCGGTAAATCGAACACAGGATTGTCCGAGCGATCAAGAATGTTTGAATCGGAGGAGGCAATAATTCCTGTAGCATGCATTAAAATGGCGTGATCGGCAGAAGGTACTACCTCGATCCTGCATGACACAGCTTGTTTCTTTAATTCAAGACTCAATATCCGCCGATGATCCCGGCTGAACGACACCGGTTCATCGAGATAAACAATGATTTCCGGAACTGCTGAACATCCCAGGTATTCTGCCATCAGGCCTGCACATTCCACAAAGAGATTTTCATCCCTTATTTTACCGTATAAGGAACCATTATCGCGGCAAATATTATCGACACTGACAAAAACCATTCGTCCGAGACGATAGTTAAGTAAAGTGAACAATACGTTATACCCGTCGATAATCAGCATGTCATGGGGTTTATCAACAAGCCGGGCACTCCGTTTTTCTGAATTTTCGCGTGAGGTCACTCCCCTGTACAGCAGGTTTCGCAGGTCGGTACTCAACTTATATCGGTCGCCGGTAAGCTTGAGCGCTCCTTTTTCAGGATAACTCCGATCCATCAGATAAAAATAATCTTCCAGGGCCTGATTAAAGGATTCGGTGATTGGATCTTCCGTTTTCATTTTTGTGGTAATGTATTCACAGGAATTTAGTGAAGTTTCCCTGGAGGATGATTTTTTACTAAACACTAAACCACAGTTCGACTTCGCTCACTGTGACGGTTAGACTAAATACCTGACTGTCTTTGGTAGACAGGGAGTCGAAGTCTGATAATCTGAATAATACATATGGACTCCGCCAACAGGGAATAGTTTACTTACCTGTCGGTAGCGTAAATTTAAATGTACTTCCCTTCCCGAGTTCACTTTCTACCCAGATATTGCCTTTATTTTTATTAATAAATTCCTTACAAAGTATC
>CAZMVE010000166.1:0-4519 GCA_964569585.1 uncultured Bacteroidales bacterium
AGGACAGACAATAGTGACATCGATCTTTGAGCTGTATTTTTCCATTATCATTTTATCAGCCAGGTCCTTGGTTCGCTCATATTCAGAGAAATAGGGGACTGTTCTTTTTGAGAATTCATTTACCGGTATAGCATTCGATGAGGGTCCGAAAACTCCGGCTGTTGAAGTAACTATGACTTTTTTAATTCTATGTTGGATTGCTGTTTCCAGCACATTAACAGTTCCCTGATAGTTGACAATTTCGAATGTGTTCCTTTGCTTTGACCAAACTTTTGCATAAGCCGCCAGATGAAAAACATATTCACAATTTTTCATAGCGATGTAAAGGCTATCGATGTCGGTGATGTCTCCCTTGAAGAAAATTATGTTCGGGTGTTGCATATCGACAGTCTTTTTCCCGGAGCGGTAGAGTGCATGAACAATATTACCTTGTTCAGCAAGCTTTTGCGAAAGATGTTTGCCGATAAATCCCGTGGCTCCGCTTACAAATACTTTCATTGGGGATTTCAGGTTAAATCGTATCCGGAAAGATATACCGGATTATTATAAAAAGATCGTTTTTCTTCATCGGTGAAATTGACAAATTTTGCCATCACAACACCATGTGCATTTCCGAATAATTTATTGAGAATTCCCAAACTCTTATTCTGTTCAATCCTGAGGCGCAATGGATCCTCATTATCGATATAGAGCAAGGCTGCATATACTTTTGTAATGGAACAAACCGAACGAAATAAAACAGGAAGCAAATGATCCGATCCCTGCCTGCAATACAGGGTATCGAAGGTCAGGAATGTGAAACGCCCGGGCTTGATAAGACGTGAGAGAATGGGTATGTATGGGAGAATATTTTTAATAAAACCACCCAATACACCCGGTAGTTCTTCTATTTTCCAGTTCGTAATCCTTGCCTGGACACCAGCAAGAATTTCACCCTTTTCCATTAGAACATAATAGTTGGAAAGTAATTTTTCTTTTTCCAGGAAAAATAGGGAATGCTTATAAAAACTTGTTTGTAATAAGGCGGCAAGACGATCGTATCCGGAAGAAGAAATTCTGCTGACCCTGGTATCGGCGCGTGGGAAAAGCTTACTATAAGTGATCATAGTAAGATTCCGGATCTTATCGAAAAAAAATTCCGTATAGTTCAACGATCGAAAATTACTTTCTTCAACATAGGCATAATAAATCTTTTTTTTAGGGTCGGCCCGTTTATCTTTTAATAAAAAGGAAAAACTTTCAGCATGCTTTTTCATTCCTTCTTTCAGAAAAGAATTTCCCATTCGGTGTATAGCTAAAGATTGACCCGGCGATTTCGCTGCTTTGACAGCATATTCAGGATTAAAGCTTACATAACGAATATAATAGGTGTAGTAAGGAATATCCTTTAGGTAGGTTATCCTTTCGGCCAGAGCCATAACCGAGATAATCTCACCCTTTTTACGTAGGGGGAAAAAGTGAAGGGGTTTGATTTCTTCCACTTTTTGCAGGGCATCAAGCTGACGGTAACGAATACCTCCCGGATTTCCAAGGATAGTTTTTTCGATGGTTTCTTTTACATCGGGGAGAGCTTCCGGTTCGTGGGTGAGGGTTAATGATTTTAACTGCAGTAGAACGGTAGGTTTCATACTATTAAAAATAATAAACTATAGTACAACTTTCTGAAATGAGATAATAATAGTGCTGATTGAAATCCCTTTATTATTCAAAGGGAATTTTACCGGTCATTATTATTGGATGTAAAAATGCTGAATAATTTAGTATTACTCAGTTTCTTCATCAAACACCGAAGCTTTCAGGGCATTTCTTCTAATGCCATATTCGGTCTCAAATATTTGTCTGCCCCACCAGGTGAGTTCGTTTTTACCCCGTAATTCAGCCAGATCGAGCCAGGCATTTTCCTTATTATTCCCAGTCCACATCCAGGGTATGTAACCGATTTGCAGTTCATGACATTTCCGGAGAATAACCGTATGGTCGACTCTGCATTTCAGGTTATTAAAGCCTTTATCGAAATCATAGCCAAATTCACCAACTATCAGCGGAATTGACAGGTCATGGGTTTTTTGAAGTTCTTTGTCGATCTTCTCCGCATCGTTCCAGGAATAATACATATGAATATCGAATAAAAGATTTTTTTCCGGATCGGATTCAAGCAGTTCTTTCCCATATTTCTTTACGGCATAGATGTTCTGTCCCCAGCCCGGGGCATCGATAACCAGGGTAGTTTTATAACCGGCATTGCGGAGTATGGCAATAGCTTTCGTATAGTTCTCCTTCCAGTGTTCTGCTGTTGTATTATGATCTCCCCATTCGTTAGCGATATTTATAAGCAGGTATTTTTCATAGTGCAGGAGCACTTTTTTCACAGCGGGACGGGCAAAGTACGCCGCCATTTCAAGAAGCTTTTGAGTAGTTGTATCCCCGGTAGCATTGTGAAGTTCGATCATGGGGATCATTTGTAGGGCTACGCAGTTTTTTATTACCTTTTTCAGTTGGGAAGGCTTATCGTTCGATTGCCAGACAATACGAACGCAATTAACATTCAGTTCGGCAAGCTGCGACAGCCATTTCATCGATTGTTCATAATGCCACGAATGAGGATTGTTAACCCCCCTGATGACGAACTCATTTCCTTTTGCATCGAGCAATTTAGTACCGGAAACAGTAAAAGTCTGAGCGTTCAGGACCTGCGATACGAATATGGAGGCCGCTATAAAAAAAATACTATAAAATATGGATTGTAATCTCATGAGTTCTTTTATTAGTAAACAGGACTTTATAAATATAACATTTTCAGCAATAATACTTAAAATATTTAGAACTGGATAGCATAATTTAAGATTTGGACAGCCAATAGAGAAGTTATGGATGTTCAAGCCTAAAAAGGGTTTTATCATAATACTTTTATTTAATTATCTCAACTCATCATTTAAACTCCCACTCAAAAATCCGGTTCATCGCAAAAAATTCTCATTCGGTAATGCAACTTTTCTATTCGTCAGCTTTCTTTTTACATAACCAGATAAGCTCTTTAATTTTATCTTAAAATTGAAAAAATAATAACCATGAAAAATTCAATCGTAACCTTATTTCTGCTCTTGATTATGAAATTTTTATTTGCTAATGAGGGCGACTTTACTCAAACAATAAGAGGAAGTGTTCTTGATGCCGTTACCGGTTATCCCCTGATAGGTGCAACTGTTATTTTAGTTGGTACAAATCCGCCAGTTGGCACTATTACTGACATGGAAGGATTTTTTGAATTGAAAGGTGTTTCTGTCGGAAGACAAACGCTTGATATAAGTTATATCGGATACTTTTCAGGTAAAGTTGAAAACCTGCTGCTTACCAGTGCAAAAGAGGTAGTTGTTGAAATTCGGCTCGAGGAAAGTACTATCGAAATGGAAGAGGTAGTCGTTAAAGCTAATCATAGGAAAGACGAAGCCCTTAATGAGATGGCCATGGTTTCTTCCCGTACTTTTTCTGTGGAAGAAACTGAACGTTTTGCCGGAAGCCTGGGTGATCCTGCACGCGTGGTGGCTAACTATGCAGGAGTGATGACACAGAATGATTCGCGCAATGATATTATTATTCGTGGCAACTCTCCGATAGGTGTATTATGGCGTCTTGAAGGAGTGGAAATTGCCAATCCGAATCATTTTGGAGCATTGGGCACAACAGGTGGCCCGGTGAGTATGCTTAACAATAATTTATTGACAAACTCTGATTTTCTGACAGGAGCATTTCCTGCCGAATATGGTAATGCAGTTGCCGGAGCCTTCGATCTGAATATGCGTTCAGGTAACGATGAAGTCACCGAATTTACCGGGCAGGTTGGCTTTAACGGATTTGAGCTGGGAGCAGAAGGCCCTTTTGTGAAAACAAAAAACGGGGTGAATCCTTCCTACCTGGTTAATTTCAGGTATTCGACTCTCAGTGTAATTGATAAGTTAGGCTTTGACCTGGGAACAGGTTCAGCAGTTCCTCAGTATAAAGACCTAACTTTTCTGGTGGATATACCTAATCGTAAAACCGGACGGATTAAACTATTTGGTGTATGGGGCAATAGTGATATTAAATTGATCGATTCAACCGATAATGCCTATAACCAGGCAGGTGTTGCCACTCATTTCGGCAGCAATTTAACCGTTCTGGGATTATCACATACTTATTTTCTCAACGAAAAAATGCGCTTTAAATCTACTGTATCCTACCAGCAAACAGCAGCCCTAACTGAAGTGGATTCCGTAGACTATGATGAAGATATCCTCTCACCCTGGTATCGGTCCGATCAGGCAGAAAATAAATTTTCTTTCAGCACCCAGTTCAGGCATAAGATCAATGCAAGAGATAATTATAGCATTGGAATTATAGCCGATTTTTATACAATCAATTATCGTGATAGTGTCTTCAGTCATAACTATGGGCATTTTTTAACTCTGACAGATGTAGCCGGTGATTTAAGTTTATTAAGGGCTTACGCACAATGGCAGCACAAATTTAGCGATCAGATAAC
>CAZMVE010000167.1:0-4517 GCA_964569585.1 uncultured Bacteroidales bacterium
ATAATATCGGGATTGCTCTTATGCTTGGTATTGCTTATTCAGCCAGCATTGGTGGAGTGGGTACGCTGGTAGGTACGCCTCCCAATATAATATTTGCAGGAGTTGTGAAAAATATGTTTCCCGCTCTTCCTGAAATAGATTTTGTACGATGGCTGGGAATAGGAATGCCTATTGTACTGGTATTTCTTCCAATAGCCTGGTGTTATCTTGTATATATTGGTGCACCGATTACAAAAACTAGTATTCAGGGTGGAAAAGAAATAATTGAAAGTGAGCTAAATAAGCTGGGTAAGATGAAGAGAGCCGAGTTATTGACTTTACTAGTTTTTTGTATAACTGCCCTTGGGTGGATATTCCGAAGAGATATTCTCATTGGAGATTTTCAGATGACAGGATGGGCATCATGGTTAGGAATAAGTAAATATGTAAACGACTCTACTGTTGCGCTTATTGGAGCCCTCCTTTTATTCATTATTCCCTTGAATTTGAAAAAAAATGAGTTTATCATGAACTGGGAGTGGGCTCAACGAATTCCCTGGGGTATTTTAATCCTTTTTGGAGGTGGTTTTGCGCTTGCAAAAGGATTTGAGTCAAGCGGACTAGATCAATGGATAGGAAGCTCTTTTGGCGTTTTCGACAATATTTCACCATTAATAATTGTCGTTATTGTTTGTTTGTTGCTGACTTTTCTTACTGAGATCACATCTAACACAGCCACAATAACTATGATACTACCTGTTTTGGGAGCATTGACAGTTAGTCTGGGGCTAAATCCATTTATTTTAATGGTACCCGCTACTATTTCAACTTCGTGTGCATTCATGATGCCTGTGGCAACACCCCCCAATGCTATTGTTTTTGGAAGTGGTTATCTTAAAATTCAAGATATGGCAAGGATTGGATTCACACTAAATTTAACCGGCATTATCATTATTACAATTCTCATGTATTTCTTCGCATTTCCACTGCTTGGCATTGCACTGTTTTAAATGTTTATAGTTAAAAACGTAATCCCATAACCAGGATATCGTCTGTTTGATCCATTTTACCTTTCCAGGTTGTCAATACTTTTTCGAGATGTGCTTCCTGTTCACGTAGTGGCTTTTTATGGATTGCCAGTAATTCATTTTTAAACTTTGAGAACATAAAACGATCTTTGGTTTTCTGACCAATCTGATCGATGAATCCATCAGTGGTTAGATATATCATATCACCCGGCATAAGTTTAACTGACTGTGAAGTAAAGGGCTTAGTCAACCTATGATATCCAATGGGTACACGATCACCTTTAATTTTTTCAAGATCACCGTCCCTGATCAGGTATAAAGAATGATAGGCAGCAGAAAATTGCAACTCTTTTTTCTCCAGATCGAGGATCACCAATGTAATATCCATTCCATCCATCGAGTCAGATAAACCCTGTTTTTGATGCAGTGCTTCTACCAAACGATCGCGCAATTGAGTTAGAATTTCATGTGATTCAAGTGGTCGTTCAATTGAAATAATTTCATTGAGTATAGCAATTCCTAACATGCTCATAAATCCACCTGGAACTCCATGACCTGTACAATCGGATACAGCTACGACGGTTTTATTGTAATGGGTTGCTACCCAGTAAAAATCGCCTCCAACAACTTCCCGGGGTTTATTCAGAATAAAATATTCAGGAAGAACACGCTGAGTGTATTTTTTTGGTGGCAAAACTGCCTTTTGAATTCTTGCTGCATAAGATATTCCGTCGGTAATGTGTTTTTTCTGATTAGCGACTAATTTATAGGCTTTATGAGTTAAACGATATTGCCTTGTAATTACCACAGAAAATATCAGAATTAATATACTGCCAACTATAATACAGATAACGATTACACGAGTTCTTTTCAATTGCTGCATTTTGTTGTCCATCTCCAATTGAATAATCTGCATCTCCTTGCGGTTGCGCTCAGCTTCATATTGGGCAATACGGTTTTGCTTCTGCAACTCACGTTTAAGTGTTTTAACTGCAATTTTACTGGACTCGTATTGTTCCCGCAGTTCAATAAGCTGCAATGTCTGGCCCGAAAATTCATACTTCGACTGCGTATATTCTCTGTATTTTTCAAAGGCTTCTTTGTACCTGCCCATGGAAGCAAAGGTTTTGGCAAAGGCTTCCAAATTCTTCCAGATCACTAATTTATAGTTTACTTCCTCAGCTACTTGTTGACTCGAATTATAGTACTCTAGTGCCTTTGAAAATTGTTTTAAAGCAAAGTAAGAATTGCCTATATTATATAGGGTAGTAGCTATGCCTTCTTTGAGAGATAAATCAGTTTTTATATTCAATGATTTTTCATAGTATTCAATAGCTTTATTGAATCTCTTATTAATAAAGCTAACATTACCCATATTATTTAACGTGATTGCCTCAAGCTGTAGATTATTAGCCTCACGTGTAAAATTCAGCGATCTTTCAAAGTATTCAAAGGCTCTTTCATATTGATTCATACTATAATATGCAGCTCCCATACTATTTAAACCCGAGGCCATTTCGTCTTTATTCTCTAATTTAACATCGATTAAATATGATTTTTCGAGTTCCTCGATAGCCTTTTTATAATTGTTTTGTTCGAAATATATAGTACCAATTTTTTTGTAAATTTCACTGGTGCCTTCTTTATCTCCCATCTCATTCTTTATTTCCAGCGATCTGTTGAAGCTTTCAATAGCCTCGTCGTAACGGTATGTGCTTTCATATACTGTACCGAGGCTTGCTAGAATTTCAGCGCTCTGGGCCGGATCATTGATTTCTTCCGATATTTCTAGCGATTGTTCAAAGGTCTGAATAGCAGTAGTATAACTGCCTGAATCGTATAAAACACTTGCAATATTACACATTACTTCAGCTTCACCTGGTTTATCTTTCAGTTCCCGCTTTATAATAAGTGAACGGTTGTATGATTCGAGCGCTTTAGCTAGTTCAAAATCACTTTGGTAGACCTTTCCTATTTCTGTTAATATATTAGAAGAACCTTTTTTATCACCTGCCTGTATTCTTTCTTTCAAAGCTTGTTCGAGTTGCTGTACATTATCTTCTGTTTCCTCACCATTATAGGCCAGTCCCTGTAAAGCATCAGATATTGATTCTGTATCATCTGATTGAGTTATAAGTCCAGTCACTGTATCTTTTTCCGTAACTTCCTGTTCTATTGCAGTAAATGGCATGCTTTCAGGAATGATTTGTTGAGTATCCTGCTGGTTTTCAGTTTCATCAGTGAAATCTGTATTGACAGAATGTTTAAACTCCACTGTTGTATTTTCAAACGGTTCTGCCTCCGGTATTTCTATAACGACAGGATTTTCAGCTACTACTTCTATTTCTTTATCTGACTCCTGTCTTTTAATGCTGTCAATCTTATGGATCATCTGTTGAGGATATACCTTACGGGGAAATATTGTCAGAGCTTCAGAATAATATTCTTGAGATTGCCTATAATCTCCTGCAATAAAAAAGGAATCTCCTTTATTAATACTTTCTTCAAAAAGTGAGTTCTCGATCATCCAGGCATATGATTTTAAAGAGTCAATTTCAAATAATTTTTCAAGAGGGTATGTTTCTTTAGGCTTATAGATCAATGCTTTCTGGTAGTATAGATTGGCCTCATTCCAGTTATTTTTTCTGAAAAATTCATCAGCCTTACGTAAAGCTTGCATATAACCTTCTGCCCCTGTATACTGATTTTTAAGTAACTTTTTCGCTGCTTTAATCTGTTTGTCTCCATAGTTATCATCATTACTATATCTCTGCGCCCCATGGTACACAATTATTGCCTCTTCATAGTTCTGTATATTAAAAAGAGAATCAGCTTTTCGCATTTCAAACAAATAAGCTATTTTCCGTAAGGTATCAATATCTGCTATTACTGCGGTAACTATAGGTTCAACTTCTGTCCTGTAACTTCTATCTTCCAGAAAGCCCCAGTATTCAGCATCAAATATATACTTTGCAAGAGGTGCTTTAAATTCATCAATTGTTAAACCCGGCATAATTTTATAGAGAGTAAAATCGGGTTCCCATAAAATATCGGCCCCATAAGAAATAACATCCTCCGGAACATGCGTATCAATTTGGATAGTCTCTTTGAGATATCCTTTTTTAACAATCACTATAGTATATTCGCTGTTAAATTGGAGTGAAAATCCATAGGCTCCCAGACGTCCGGTTACCATATTTTCAACAACTTCGTTATTGTGCAATACTATAACTGATACTCCACTAATTCGTTCATTGTCAGATTTAATAGCGCCAAATGCGACTATCTGATTTTTAGCAGGTTGAAAATGATAAGAGATGAAAAGAAATGAAAGCAAAAGAATAATTGCCGGTGCAAGTAATTTCTTCATGCCCTTTGAAGGTTTGATTTGAATTAAATTTAAGAATAAAATAGAAATAGCCTGCTATTTTAGTACAATACTATTTTTAAAACATATTTTTTCTGTTTATATAAATGCTCCGGATAATTATTAAAACTTCAATTCTTTTA
>CAZMVE010000168.1:0-4289 GCA_964569585.1 uncultured Bacteroidales bacterium
TAAAGATCTCGTCGGGTACACCGCCCCCGCCGCCCGTTGTATCGCCGATAAGCGTAATATGCCCTATCTTCTTGCACAGGTTGGCCATGGCCTCGGAAGTACTGAAGCTTTTCCCGTTGATCAGCAACGCCGTAGGATTGGTATACTGGAAATCCCCTGCAGGATGGTGAATGATCACGGGCTGATAACTGCCGTCCCGCCTGGTCCATATCACCCCTTCGAGGTCTTCGTCAATCAGCCGGCTGATAAAATATTCCGAGGCATTGGTGGAACCTCCCCCGTTATGCCTTATATCGATGATCAGTCCCGGCGTTTCCCTCAGATAATTCAGCACTCCGTCGAACAGCTTATACTCGTCCTCATACTGTGGAAAAGAAGTGATGTATACATACCCGGTATTGCCCGGCAGGATGCCATAGCGAAAAATATCCCCGCCTTCATGCAGGGCAGCCAGAAAGTAGCTTGTAACCAGTTGGTAGCTGAATGCATTGGCATCCCGTAAACTACAGGGTGTATGGTAGGCGGAAATATAGTTACCCTCTTCGTCCAGTAAATTGGCATGTCCGTCTTTCAGTTCATTCAGCAGGTCGCCAAGACGGGTTCTTTTCCGGCTTTCCGTCATCTCAATGAACTCCGGTTGGTAAACTGCATAAATGCTGTCCCAGTTGATCTTTTTGAATTCGAAGAAAGGATAGTAGGTATCCGTGACCTGCCAGAGCTCTTCAAAATCGGATAGTCCATATTCATCCGGACTCATGTCCTCTTTTTTGCAACTGTTGAAGCTGGTAATTGTCACAGCAAAAATCAGGAGAATAGTTTTTCTGAAAATACCGGTCCACCGGATTTTTCGGGTAAGCTTAATAAGCAGGGTTTGAATATACATGGTGAAGAATTTATGAGTTGGTATTAATTATCATTACTACATACATAGAAGTATTTCCGGTATTATATTTTAATAACAGGAACTCTGACTCATGGCAGAACATAAAGCCAGTTATACTGATTTTCTATTTTATCTGACTACATCCAATATACAAAAAATAGAATACTTACAAACCACGATTTAGCCAATTGTCGCCCATGCCTTGTTATAATCAGTTCGTTTCTATTAAAAATGAATATTTAATGAAATTTGCCCTAAAGGTCCAAATTTAGTATCTGTACCGGATATTTTGTCTATATCATCTCCGGTATCTCCTGTATACCTGGATACATTTTTACCATTATAGGCTTCAATACTATACTTCAACTCTGTTGATACGGATATTGAGGAACCTAGAAAATATTTTACTCCAATTAAAGGACTTATCCCATAACCCATCATATTGTATATTCTTTCAGATATATATTTCTCTGAATTATAAAAATTTGTGGATTTAGAATTTAATTTGCTATAATTAATAAACATATCAACACCATAAAATAGCTGGGTTCTATTCATGTTTTTATGTAGTTCATATCCAAATGAAATACCTGAAGTTAGCAATGAGTTCTCAGCTGTACTTGTATCATACTTATTCCTGACAGTTTCGTTTCTATACCCAACTGAAATTTTTGAGTGTATAGCCGATTTAATAAAATGAAATTTATATCCCATTCCAATCTTAGGTGTAATAACTGCCTCTAAAATAGTATTAGAGTATAAACTAAAAGGAGTTGGATAATATAAATTTGATGGATATACATAAGTATTTTTGCCAAAAATATCATCAACTACAATACTAAGTTCACTCTTAGATGAATAATAGCTTTCATCACTTTCCTGTCCATAAACAGGATAAGTAAGAATACCTATAACAAGTAGAATTTTGCTTTTCATTTTGTGTATATTTTAATTAGTAAAAACCGGTTGCCTTCATAGATGATCAAACGGATCAATAGGTTGCTACTAAAAAATATGAGTTGAATTTCTTATTGAACGAAATGCTTATTACGGCTGGTGAAAGGTGCTGGTTTTTATTCAGTTAATTAACTAAGCACAGTAAGATCAATGAAGGTAATTTATCAAATAATCAGTTATTCGGTTTAATACGTTAGGGTTGTCTGTCATGGCACTTATACTTTAAACCGGATACATACTACAATATATGGTGCACGATTGCTGTTGCGGAAATTTACATAAAATGAATTACATCAATACTTGACTTTAAGTTTTCATGGGATTAAGTTTGTATGGGTGTTTTTCGCGGCAGGAATTTTAAAATAAAGTCTGCCGGATTTAAGTCTTCAATATCGCAATCTACATAAAAGTTATGCCTGACTAAGAAAATTATATATTTATTATACCAATACAATGAGATTTAAAAAAGCATTTCAATCAGGTTCTATCAGCTTTAGCAATGGCACGGCTGAACATTGGAAAGATGCCAAAGAACTTCACCAGGTAATGCACAGTCTGCCCGGCTTCATCAAAGCCCTCCTTCTTGATCTGATGGATAATCCGATGACTCACGATGAAGTTTTACAGGCGATAAAAAATATCGAAATGCGAGTATCGGGTTCTAAAGAAAGGAAATCTCAAAATACAGATATTGCTAAGGATATTGATTTTGCCATTCAGTGCAGGGTACTTGAAAAAAAGGATGAAAAATATGTTTTAACCCCTGGAGGACAGGAAATAGCTCAGCACATGAAAGAAGTTATTCCCCTCTTTTTTAATAGCTTATTATCAACAAAAATGGTTTCAATAACAACCATTATCATTCATGTCCTGCTCAGTATTGTAAAACTGGTTTTTGGAATATTATCACGATCGGCGGGCTTAATGGCCGATGGGATTGATAATACGGTTGATACGATCTCTTCCGTGTTGGTCTGGTTTGGTATTAAATATAAGAAAGATAAATTAGTTTCCTTGTTTATTATCATCATGATGGTTATATCCTGCGGTGGTATTGTAATAGCAAGTGTCAGGAAGCTGCTTCATCCGGTAGCTGTCAAAGAAGGACTTCTGGCTTTTATTGTCTCGGCTGTTAGCGGATTTACCATGCTGATACTGTCATGCTATCAATATATCACAGGTAAAAAGACAGCTAATTTTGCCATTCTATGCCAAAGCGTGGATGCACGCAATCATTTTTTTACATCGCTACTTGTGTGTATGGGGATACTGACTTCCTATATTGCCGATGTTTTCAATCAAAGCTGGCTGTATTATTCAGATGCTGTTGTTGCTATAATCATCGGAATACTGATTATGAAGAGTTCGTTGGAATTAATCGTAGAGTTTCTCAAGCCTGAGAATGAAACAACACATGTTTCCCATTTTGTCGAAAAAGCGCGTCAAAATATGAAAATGAAGATTGTCTGGCAATGGCTATCAAACGAGTTAGAGGAAAATAGCATGAGTTATGAAGAATTACGAGTAAGATTTGATCAATATTTTTGTGAGCAGACTCCAAAAATTCATATGTTGACAGGAATCGGTTATTTGCCGAAGACAAGCAGCGAACTGCAATATTTTTTAGATAAGCTATTGAAAAAGAAGAAAGTAGTACTACACGATAATAAATACTCACTGTTTTTTAATCACTACTAATGGTAGTATTTCCTTTAATTTTTCCTATGATACCTGTAAGGATATTTATTGCAGGAACTTTATCTCGATACTTACTATATGCAACACCAAATTTTTCAATCAGTAATTTGTCTTCTCTTTTGGCACCAAGATAAGTTAGCAATATTCCCGGTATACCCAGGGTAACAAAAATCCAATGAGGATACAATAAGGGAGTAGCAATAAATATTGATAAAATCCCGCCTGTATATTGCACATGTCTGACAATTGAGTATAGCCCGCTTGTTACTATTGTATTTGTTTTTACATAAGATTTTCCTTTGCTTACATTACCTTTTAGTTTAAAATATATAAAAGGATAGATTACGAAAATCATTCCAATAGACCAGAAAATAACGCCCAAAAAACTTAATATCTTATTCTCTTGCGGTTCGATAACTTTCAATAATACAAGAGGATTAACAGGAAAACATAGTATCATTAATAAATATGCAATAAAATCAAGATAATGATATTTATATGGTTTTCCCATTTAATTATGCTCTCTGACTAGTTTATATGCACATAACATAACTTAACTTATATTTCACTATTTGATTGTATCTCAGGCAAATTACAACTTACCTCCTAAAAAACAAAGAATTAGTTTTTACTTTTTTAAGGTTTGTCAATATTTTAAAGAATGGTGATCGGTTACTATTCACAGGTGCTTGTTATTGAGTGCTACGTGTTGCCAACCTTCCATCAGCCGCTAAAAGCTTTTATGGCGTGT
>CAZMVE010000169.1:0-4113 GCA_964569585.1 uncultured Bacteroidales bacterium
ATAGCTGAAAAGACAACATAACGGCTTAGAACAGGATTGTGCCAGAGGGTATCCTTAACAATATTTACAATAGACTTCCAGCTGATTTCGCGCTCATGGGTATGAATTTTTGGTTCGATCAGGAACCAGGCGGCAATAAATCCCCCTGCGGTAAGTAGTGTCTGCAGGTAGTAATATCCACGTAAAGTATTCAGGGCCAAAAGGGTCACAACAACTCCGGCAATAGCTTCGGCCAGGTTTCCTCCGCCTGTAATCCTGCCTTCGAACCTGATGTACTTTTCCTGCCTTTTTTGTTGCAGCAGCGTATCGTACAGTAGCGCAGAATCGGTTCCGGAGATAAAGCCCTCCCCAATACCCAGTGCAATCTCGGCCAGAAGAAAACCCCAGAAACCGGCAGTGAAAGAATAGAAGGTAAAGCCAATTATCCCCAGTAGCAGGCCAAGTAACATAGAATTTTTACGTCCCCAGACATCGGCCAGATAACCCGAAGGCACTTCCACTAAAAAAATTATAGTTGAATATACAGCATGGAGAAAAAATAAATCGAAATCATCCAGGTTGTTTTCTGCATAGAATAATTTCACAACCGGCATGTAAAGCATGAACCATTTACAAACTTTGATCAGGAAGAGTAATGTGAGATTACGATTTATTGACTGGCTCATGTGGCGAAAATATCGGGTAAATATACTATTTTCAATTGCCATGATGCTGCTGTGGATGCCGAAGCTGTGAGGTATAATTTACAATGGTTGATAAACTTCCTTTCGCTCATGGGCATTTCTACTAAAAAAACATTTTTTTTTGCTAAATTGATCTCAATATCGGCATGAGGTTAATATAAAGTATATCGCTTGTCTAATAAAAATGTATAAATTGCCATAAATGTGCAAATTATGGAGAATGTCAAATTAGGTTTTCTCAAAAAGCTTGATCCCCGAAATTTTAATTTTACTTCCAAAATATTGGTCCTTTCTCTTGGAATTGTTCTTTTCATAATGCTGTTATTCTTTACACTGGGATTAAGCACCCTATCCAGAGCTTTAATCAGAGAATCCCGCAGTAAGCTTGAAGAGCTTACCTACGTCAAGACATCGGCATTAGAAATGCGTTTAAAAGGCATAGAAGAAAACCTCAGCGAAATGGCAGATATGGAACAAGTGGAATCGGCGGGAGAAGCATTTATATCGGCCTTTACCTCTCTTTCTCAGGATAAATATGATTTGTTCAATAAGGATCAACTGAAGGTATTGACACAACAGCTTACAGAATTTTATACCGGAGCAGTGGCCGATCAATCGCCGCTTTCTGCCGAT
Source organism: uncultured Bacteroidales bacterium (assembly GCA_964569585.1). Classification (GTDB taxonomy): domain Bacteria; phylum Bacteroidota; class Bacteroidia; order Bacteroidales; family UBA10428; genus UBA10428. The sequence continues at coordinate 1,317 of CAZMVE010000169.1, forward strand.
AACATTATGGATTATGTGCCATCGGATGCTAGAAGTGTTGTGAGTCAGTATCTATTCATTTATGAAAATCCAAAACCTATTGGACAGAAAGAAGAATATAGTAAATACACCGATTATTCGTCATACTCCCAGACGCATGGCAGCTATCATTCATATCTGAATGAATTGCGAAAAAAAATTGATGCCAGCGATCTTTATTTGGTCGATCCTAAATCGGGGTATGTGGTATACTCTGCTCAGAAAAATACTGATTTTGGAATTAATCTTTTTGAGAGTGAACTCAAGGACAGTAAACTTGCTGAGGCTTTCCATGTGGCAATTTCATCGGGGAAGAATAAAGTATTTATGAGCGATTATGCAAATTATATGCCTGCAGGAGATGACCCTGTCGCTTTCGTATCGGTACCTGTTTACTCCAATAGCCAGGTGGCAGCCATTTTAGTTGTACAGTATGGAACTAATATTCTCGAATCATTGCTTTATGATGATTCTCTCCCGGGCGATGAAAGCACGCTAGAATTTACAGTTATCGGATCCGATCTGAAGCTCAGAAACAGTCCCAAACCTTTCCTGGTGGAAAGTGCTAATTTCATAAAAGAATTTACAAAACTGAAAGGAAGAGAAGAGAGTAAGGTAATTGCTCAATATAGTAAGGTTGGGAATATGGCCATGCTGGTAACATATTCAATTGTATATAAAGATTTACTTCTCTCGGAAGGTAATATTCAATTTAAAGATTACCTGGATAAAGAAGTACTGGCAAGTTCCAAAAGATTGGAGCTTAATAATCATGATGACTTATTTCTGGTTTCTAAAATCGATCGCAAAGAGGTAGTAAAACCTTTCAGAAATCAATTGAGATTATATTTCCTTCTCGCACTTATAATATTATATGTATCATTCTTAGTTGTTCGTGCCATGGGACGATCGTTTACACAACGCTTGAAAAAATTGTTCGAAGGGATCCATTTACTGCATAACGGAGAGAAAGTTAAGGATATTAAAAGTGAAACCAAAGACGAACTGGGGGATACTATTAATGCCTACAATAAGCTCAGAAAACGTATCAATAATGCCGAAGAATTTGCACTGGAAATGAGTGACGGCAATTACAACTATAATTTCGACCTTCTTAGCGAGCGTGACGGTCTGGGTAAATCGCTGAATGTTTTGAAGGATACCCTGATTCAATCGCGCGATGAACACGAAGCCCGTACCCGGGAGGACGAAATCAGAAACTGGGTTAATGATGGAATTGCGAAATTTAACGATCTGTTGCGTGAGAATACTAACGATATTAAATTACTGGGCTATTCACTGATTGAAAATTTAGTTCACTACCTCGATGCGAGTGTTGGAGGAATATTCCTTGTGGAAGGCGACAAGGAATCGGAAAAAAGTATAGAATTACTTGCGGGCTATGCCTACGACAGACGTAAATACAATAAAAAAACGCTGGAAATTGGCGAAGGATTGCTGGGTGCATGTTACCTGGAAAAGAAACCGATCTTTCTTAAACAGATCCCCGATGATTATATTGAAATCACTTCGGGTCTTGGACATGAAGTACCCAACTGCCTGTACATTGCACCGCTGATGATTGATGAAAATGTTATGGGTATGGTTGAGATAGCTTCATTTAATGAGTTTACCGAACATCAGATTGAATTTATTAATAGAGTTGCAGATAGCATTTCAGGTACTTTTGTAAGTGTAAGATTGAATATGCGAACAACTACTCTGCTGGAAGAATCAAACCGCAGGGCCGAAGAAATTTCACAGCAGGAAGAGGAGATGAGACAAAACCTCGAAGAGATGCAGGCCACACAGGAAGAACTGGCCCGGTTAAGACAGGATGATGAAAAACGAACCCGAGAAATGCAATTGGTAATTGATAATTCCCGCGGATTACTGAAAAGTATATTGGATGCTATTCCTGGCGGGTACATTCTGAAAGACCCAAATGGTGTAATCCATCTGGTCAATGCAGAAGGGGCTGAATTTTATGGTCTTTCATCGGAGCGGGTTATAGGAAAAACCGATCATGAACTACTCGGAAGTAAGATATATCAGGTTGAACATAAGATGGACCTTGAGGTGCTGGATCAGGGTGAGAAAAAGTATACAGAAGAGCGTGAGATCAAGGGTAAAAAAGTTAAATATAATGTTATTAAAAAACCTTTCGAAATTGCAGGTATTAAGCAGATGGGAGTTCTTACCATACGCAATAAAGCTTAAATGCTTTTCGGTTTTTTCTGTTGTCTTTAATTATTAGGATTAGTTTTCCGAAGATGAATTATTTTATAAATTTGCAGCCGTTCAATGTGAACGGTTTTTTATTGTCAGGTCGCATAGCCTGCCTGCCAACCTCTGGCTGGTGAACCGTCAGACAGGCGGAGAGCATCCCAACATGAAATGTAGGGTGGGTCGCGCATTCGAACCGAATCCCGGAATAAATCCGGGATGAGCTCATGAACGAACGAAGAGAGTGAATAATCAAGCCGGGACAGGCAGGATCATCAAATGATCCAAAACCGGCGGGTAGTGAAATAGTAAAATAGGGTCCCGTAGCTCAGTTAGATAGAGCAACAGCCTTCTAAGCCGTGGATCGCGCGTTCGAACCGAATCCCGGAATAAATCCGGGATGAGCTTATAAACGAACGAAGAGAGTGAATAATCAAGCCGGGATAGGCGGGACCATCAAATGATCCAAAACCGGCGGGTAGTGAAATAGTAAAATAGGGTCCCGTAGCTCAGTTGGATAGAGCAACAGCCTTCTAAGCTGTGGGTCGCGCGT
>CAZMVE010000170.1:0-2402 GCA_964569585.1 uncultured Bacteroidales bacterium
ATTGTGTCGGGAGCCGTAATTCAAAGTACCATCCTTACTGTTCCCGGACCTGTTGTAGCACTGCCCTGAAATATGCCAATCAACTGCGTTCCATCTTGCCCAACTCTAATATTTATGAATTGTATGCCGATATGCGTTCGTTTGGGAAAGGATGCGAAGAGTTCTATGCTGATACATCGCGCCGGAAAATATTATTTCTGATGTTCGATCAGGAAAATAATCTTCCGAAAATCAGCAAAGCGCCGGAGAATGATAATGCCGAAATGATCATAACCATGCATGAAAAACTCTCGGGTGAAAATATTGAAATACCTGCCGATTTGGTCATCCTGATGACGGGGATGGAAGCGCAGCAAGATGCAAAAGAAATAGCACGGCTTACCGGAGTGAGTTTATGTGGTAATGATTTTTATATCGAAAAACATCCGAAACTCGATCCTGTAGCTACCACTACAGATGGAGTTTATATTGTTGGAAGCTGCCAGAGTCCAAAGGATATTCCTGAGAGCATTACGCAGGCAAAAGCTGCCGCTGCTCGTGTACTGGCCAGCATAGCAGTTGGCAATATGGAAGTTGAAGTTACAACGGCTCATATAAATGAAGAAGTGTGTTGTGGATGCCAGACATGTATTATGGTATGTCCTTACACGGCCATTCATTTTGATGAAGAGAGGAAAGTGTCGGTGGTAAACGAAGCACTTTGTAAGGGTTGTGGGACATGCGGATCGACCTGTCCGACCGGTGCAATTGAAAGCCGTCATTTCACAGATAAACAAATACTTTCGCAAATAGAAGGTTTGCTAAAAACAGAAAAAGAACCTATTTAAAATTACGGTCATGGCATTCGAACCAATCATAGTATCTTTTCTTTGTAACTGGTGTTCCTATACAGGCGCTGATTTAGCCGGTACTTCGCGCATTCCGTATGCCCCCAACCTCCGTACTATCCGTATCATGTGTTCGGGACGCATTGAACCTACCTTTGTATTAAAAGCTTTTCGTGAAGGTGCCGACGGAGTATTAATGTGTGGTTGTCATCCGGGCGATTGCCACTACCACGAAGGCAACTATAAATGCCTGAGGAGGTACCACCTCTTACAAAAATATATTCAGCAGTTGGGCATTGAAAAAGAGAGGCTCCGGCTGGAATGGATCAGTGCCAGCGAAGGAAAACAGTTTGCCTCCCTGGCCAATGAGTTTACAGAGACCATACGGCAGCTGGGACCCAGCAAGATAAAGAAAGTGATGGAAACACTTACCTGATTACTAATTAATAATGAAAAATTAAAAATGTAAAATATTTTATTTGCGTGAGAATGCTTAAGGCAGATATCACTGAAATGTAAATCCTGGAGAAAAAATTATGTCGAAAGAAAACAAAGAAAAACCAAAGCTTAAAATGGCTATATACTGGGGCGCTGCATGCGGTGGTTGTTGTGTGTCAGTTCTCGATGTACACGAAAAGTTATTTGACGTTGTTGCAGCAGCAGACCTTGTATTCTGGCCCATAGCGCTCGATACGAAATACGCCGATGTAGAAGCCATGGAAGACGGTTTTATCGATGTTACCCTTTATAATGGAGCAGTAAGAAACAGTGAAAATGAGCATATAGCGAAATTGCTGCGTCAGAAATCTAAAATATTGGTTGCTTACGGCTCATGTGCACACATGGGAGGAATTCCCGGTCTGGGTAATTTTCATAATAGGGAACAAATTTTTGAAAGGGTATATCACACCACTGAAACGACTGTCAATAAAGAAAAAATTGAACCTCAGACACAGGTCAAAGTAGCTGAAGGAACACTTACTCTCCCGGAATTTTACAATGATGTACGTACGCTGGATCAGGTTGTGGATGTGGATTACTACCTGCCTGGCTGTCCACCGCAAACCGAACGTCTGGTTGAAGTATTTATGGCTATTGTCACGGGTGCGGAATTACCTCCAACCGGTTCGGTTGTAGGTGCGACCGAGAAAACACAATGCGATGAATGCAAACGGATAAAGACGGATAAAAAACATATTAAAGAATTTAAGCGGCCAACAGAGGTTATTGATGATGGCGTAACCTGTTTCCTGGAGCAGGGATTGATTTGCATGGGTCCTGCCACACGTTCCGGTTGTGGTTACCGCTGTATTGAGGGTAACAGTCCGTGCCGGGGTTGTTATGGTCCGCCTTCAACATCCCCTGATCCCGGAGCGAAAATGATGTCGGCTATTGCCACCATGATCGATTCAGATGATCCGGATGAAATTGCAAAAATTGTTGAACAGATTGAAGATCCGGCAGGAACCTTTTACCGTTTCAGCCTTCCGGGGTCTATACTTCGTCGTAAACTTATTGAAACTCATACCTGATGAAACAATATACCATTGATCCCATTACACGACTTGAAGGCCA
>CAZMVE010000170.1:2502-4069 GCA_964569585.1 uncultured Bacteroidales bacterium
GTAATAGCCAAAGTAGGAAAAGAAGTAGGTACCGAAGTAATTAAACAACGTCGTTTGGCACAGGAAATACAGGCGCTGCTTGGAGGTCATCAAACCCATGTAGTAATGAACGTTCCGGGAGGAGTAAAAAAAGGACTTACTGAAGAGCAAAGAGACGATATTGTTGAGCGGGCAAAAGGATTTGTAGAATTCTCAAAATTCTCCCTGAAGATTTTTGCTGATGTTGTATTGGGTAATGAATCGTATGTGGACCTGATACTTAATGGCCCCTACTCCTTGAAAATCCATTCCATGGGGCTTGTCGACAATAATAATAAGGTCAATTTCTACGATGGAAAAGTGAGAGTGGTCGACACAGAAGGGAAAGAACTATGTAAATATGCCCCAAATGAATATATGAATTTTGTAGCTGAGAGAGTCGAACCCTGGAGCTATCTGAAGTTTCCGTATCTGAAAGAAAAGGGGTGGAATGGATTCAATGAAGGAAATGATTCGGGAGTTTATCATGCCACTCCCCTTTCCCGTTTGAATGCAGCCGACGGAATGGCAACTCCCCTTGCGCAAAAGGAATATGAGGGTATGTATAAAACTTTGGGAGGAAAACCAGTTCATTCAACTCTGGCCATGCACTGGGCCAGGTTAATTGAATTGTTGTATTCTTCGGAAAATTGTCTCCTCCTGGCACAGGATCCTGAAATAACCGGCAAAGAAATCCGTGTTATACCCGAAAAAGTAATTGGTGAAGGAATTGGTATTGTTGAAGCACAAAGGGGCACGCTGACACATCACTACTGGACTGATAAAAAGGGAATAGTTACCAAAGTGAATATTGTTGTAGGTACAACGAATAATAATGCTGCCATATGCATGTCATTGAAAAAAGCTGCTCAACATCTTATTAAAAAAGGTGTTACTGTCGATAGCGGTATCCTGAATATGGTTGAAATGGCTTTCAGGGCATACGATCCCTGTTTTTCGTGCGCCACTCATAGTCTGCCCGGAGAGATGCCATTAATCGTTAATTTCAGGGATCTAAATGGAAATTTGATAAGATCAGTCAGAAGAAATAATCAGTAATGCCGGATATGCAAAGACAAAGTCCAATATTGATTCTTGGTCTGGGAAATGAACTGCTCTGCGATGATGCTATTGGTATCCGGCTGGTTACAGAATTTGAAGAACTTTACAAATCGGCCGGAACTCATTTTCTGACTTCATGCAACGGAGGACTGGAGATTGTTGAGCTTATATCAGGCTATGAACAAGTGATTATTATCGATGCGATCAAAACACAAAATGGCGTGCCGGGAAGTATTTACCATTTTTCACCAGCCGACTTTAAAAATACATTGCATGTGTCCAGTTTTCACGATATTTCATTTCTGACAGCTTTAAAGTTTGGTGATTATATGAATATAAAGATTCCCAAGGATATCCATATCATTGCTATCGAAATTGTTGAAGATCTGCTGTTTAGTAATGAGTTTTCAAAACCGATAAAGAAAAAATACAGCATCATAAAAAAGCAGATCAAAAACTATATCGATCAACTGCTCAATAATAATAA
>CAZMVE010000171.1:0-4050 GCA_964569585.1 uncultured Bacteroidales bacterium
GTAGCGGGGATAGGACTTGAACCTATGACCTTTGGGTTATGAGCCCAACGAGCTACCAACTGCTCCACCCCGCAATATATTTTAAAAGTGTTTTTCGTTTAAGGTGCGCAAATATACATAAGATTTTACTTATCTGAAAATTTTGGTGCTATTTCTCAGGTTTCAGGTTAATGAAAGTTTTACAGTAAAATTTATATTATCTCTAAGCCAATCTTAGGATCTACAAAGAAACTTTCATAAATAATTCTGTAAATTAGTAGAACTCATTGTAATTGAATGAAACTATGAAAAGAGTTATATTGTATTCAACAACATTTATTTTCCTGGTTATTCTTAGCTGCAAACCGGAAACCGGAAATCAGCACAGGAAGCAATTTCAACCTCCCATAAGTTATGAGGCCGCAACCGAATGGGCCGATAGCTTGCTGGCACTTATGACACTGGAGGAGAAGATAACTTTCATAGGTGGCGACCGGATCTTTTTCACACAAGCCATTACCCGCCTGAACATCCCTTCCGTTATGATGGCCGATGCGACCCAGGGGGTTCATTTACGCGATCAGTTCCGGGATGGAGAATATATTTATGAAAAGGTGTTACCCAAATCAACCGCATTTCCCTGTCCGATTTTATTGGCATCATCATGGAACAAGGAGCTGGCCAGAGAATATGCCCGGGCCATTGGAGAAGAATGCAGGGCAGGTGGTATTGCTGTATTGTTGGGTCCCGGAATGAACATATACCGCCAGTCACGCTGCGGAAGGAATTTCGAATATTTTGGCGAAGATCCCTATCTGGCAGGCCGGATAATTGAGAACTATGTGGTGGGATTGCAGGGTACCGGTACCATAGCCACTCTCAAACATTTTGTTGCCAATAACACCGATTACTTTCGCCGGAAAAGTAATTCCATAGTGGATGAACGAACCCTGCATGAAATTTACCTCCCGGCATTTAAATCGGGTGTCGATGCAGGAGCTATGGCCGCGATGACATCGTATAACCAATTAAAAGGCGAGTGGTGCGGACAGAGTGAATATGTTATCAATAACCTGTTGCGCGATCAGCTGGGATTTAAATGGCTGGTCATGACCGACTGGTGGTCGGTGTACGATGGTGAAAAGGTAATAAAATCGGGTATGGACTTAGAAATGCCCTACAGGCTTGCTACTGAAAACGCGAATGAAATATTAAATCAGGGAAAGATCGGGGAGGCAGATATCAACAGAATGGTCCGGAGTATTCTGCGAACTCTCTATGCTATGAAGGCTTTTGACCGGGTAAAGGAAGAAGCCAATATAGATGAATTCGAAGAACACGAAGAAATAGCGCTGCAAACTGCACGTGAGGGAATTATACTGCTTCGTAACGAAAATAACATTCTCCCTGTCGAAGATACCACGAAAACTATCCTGATCACCGGTGATTATGCCCTGAAAGTGGCACAGGGTGGAGGTGCAGCTGCGGTCGAAGGATATAATCATATTATATTGTCTAAGGCTCTGATTGGGATACATGGCGCCAATGCAAAATTTATCAGTGCTCCGACGGATGAAGAAATTTCGACTTCTGATGTAGTGATTTTAAATATCGGAACCTTTGATAGTGAAGGCAGAGACCGACCCTTTGAATTACCGGATACAACTGAAAATGAAATACTCAGAATAGCAGATTTGAATCCAAATACTGTAGTAGTTGTGAATTCAGGAAGTGGGATCAGGATGAGCAGTTGGAACACAAAAGTGGCCGCTATTTTATATGCCTGGTATCCCGGACAAAATGGAGCATTGGCTGAGGCCGAAATTATAACCGGAAAAGTAAATCCTTCCGGGAAATTGCCGGTTACTATCGAGAAAGAGTTTGTCAATTCTCCCGGATATGGTTATATTCCCCAGGGTGAAGCACTGTACGGAGGATGGAAGGGTGAAGAAGAAAAAGCACGAGCGGTATACGATATACAATATAAGGAAGGAATTCTTGTCGGGTATCGCTGGTATGAGTATCAGCGTATTCCTCCTCTTTATCCGTTTGGCTTTGGACTATCCTATACCAGCTTCGAACTGAGTAAGATAACTTTATCAGCCAATAAATTCCGGCAGGGTGAGACCCTGAAGATCACGGTTTCTGTTAAGAATACAGGAGAAAGAAAAGGAGCTGAGACCATACAACTGTATATAAGCGATCTCCAATGTTCAGTGCCCCGTCCTGTTAAGGAATTAAAGTGTTTTGAAAAGATTGAATTGGAACCCGGTGAACTAAAGAAAGTCACGCTATTTATCGAGAGCGACGATTTTTCATTTTGGGACACTGAATCGAAAGGCTGGAGAGCTGAACCGGGTGAATTTGAATTATTACTGGGTACATCTTCAAACCAGATAATTCAGAGGTTTACAGTTGTCTTATTGTAATACTATTCTTTATGGAATAAGTAATTTTCTGGCTGTCATATTAATTATTTTGGCAGAGACCATATTGATTTGTAACATTAGCTTATAACCAGGTTACAGATAAATATATTTAGGCTTAAAGTATTTTGAAATTACTGCTAAAATTTAAATATTTACGGCTCTTTATAAAGTTCTTAAGAATTTTCTTTTATTGATGAAAAAGCTATATTTACGAACTTAATATACATTCTGTTTATTAACTATTCATTTTAACCCTAACTTTTATGAAAAATATTATAAACAGTAATTTATTGAGAAGGAATAAAAGTATTTTATACTTTTTTAGGCTTCTCCTCTTACTTGCGGTGGTGTTTCCGGGAGATATGTTTGGGAATTCGCTCAAACAGGAAAAGACAATTACCGGTACAGTTACCGATGGCACATCTAATGAACCTCTTCCCGGAGTTACAGTGGTTGTTAAAGGAACAACTGCGGGAACCATTACTGACATTAATGGTAAGTTTTCCATTCAGGCTTCACCTGAAGATATACTTGTATTCAGCTTTGTAGGCTATCTTAAAGAGGAAATCATGGTGGGCGATCAAACCATGATTGCTATTGTGCTTGCACCGGATATTATTGATCTTGACGAACTGGTTGTAATCGGGTATGGTGTTCAGAAGAAGAAATTAAGTACCGGAGCTAATCTGAATGTTAGCGGGGATGACATACAGGCCATGAATACCACAGGAAGTATGGATGCTCTGAAGGGTCTCTCCCCAGGGGTTAGCATTTCACAAAACAGTGGTATACCGGGAGCCGGCAATAAGATATTTATCCGCGGTATTGGTACAACCGGTAATTTTGCACCGTTATATATTGTCGATGGGGTAGCCCTGGAAGATATTGATCATCTCAGCCCTTCAGATATTGAAGATATAGATGTTCTGAAAGATGCAGCCTCTGCTGCTATTTACGGCTCACGTGGAGCCAACGGGGTAATACTTGTTACCACAAAGAAGGGCCGGTTCAATACTGCCCTTACTGTTAACTATAGCGGATATTATGGTTGGCAAAATGTTTATAATGCTCCCGAAATGTTAAATGCCCAGCAATATATCGAAATACAAAACAGAGCCTCTGTGAATGCTGGTTTTGGTGAAATTGATTTTACCTCAGAAGGTATTCCTTTCTGGGATGAGATTGAAAACGGAACCTACGAAGGTACGAACTGGTTTGAACTCACCACCCATGAGAATGCCCCTGTTCAGAGTCATGCGCTCAATATTACCGGGGGGTCAGAACATTCAGTTTTCTCGCTGGGAGCTTCCTATTACGATCAGCAGGGAATACTGGGAAAACAGGCCAATAACGATTATAAGCGTATTAATCTGCGTCTGAACAGCGAGCATATCCTCTTCCAGAAAGATGGGAAAAAACTGGTTATTCTGGGTGAAAACCTGACCTATACAAATGAAAGCAACCCTACTTTACGCGCAGGAAACCTCTATTGGAGCGATATCCGCAACATACTTACAACCGATCCTCTTCTGCCTATGTATGCTGAAGATGAGGATGATGAGGCTTATCCTTATCATTATGCCATCGACTGGAGTAGCCAGAACGATGTTAACCCGATAGCAAATATGATAAATAATTCTAA
>CAZMVE010000172.1:0-3975 GCA_964569585.1 uncultured Bacteroidales bacterium
GGGTTAAGTTTGTATGTTTGTGGCCAAATAAGTCATAGTGATTTGAGCAGATATTTATATATCGCGGTATTTTTAATAGCTATACTGGGAGCTTTTTCCTGTGCGAAAATAGGATCTCCCTTAGGCGGACCAAAAGATGAAGCTCCGCCAAAAGTGATAAAAACCAAACCCCCTGCCAATACTGTCAATTTTGAACCCCAAAAGAAAATTATCATCATTTTCGATGAATATATTCAGGTTGAGGATATTTTCCAGGAAATGATTATTTCTCCTCCTCTCAATGAAAGAATTACCGCGCAGGTTAAAGGGAAAAGTCTTGTAGTAACATTTCCTTCAGAAGCAATATTCGATACCACAACGTATACCCTGGATTTTGGGAATTCCATAGTCGATCATAACGAAGGTAATGTGCTGGAAGGTTACCGCTATGTTTTTTCTTTGAAACATTATATCGATACTATGAATGTTGAGGGCAAAATAGTCAATGCATTCAACCATCAGCCCGATAAAGACAGAATGAATGTGATGTTGTACAAAAATATGAACGATTCGGTTCCCTACCTCGAGAAGCCCGGCTATATTTGCCGCACTGACGTGCAAGGTAATTTCTCCATGCATAATATTGAAACCGGGCATTACCGTTTATTTGCAGTCAAAGATGCCAATCTCAATATGCTGTATGATCTACCCAATGAACAGATTGCCTACTCCGATTCTATTATAGAACTTACCGCAAAACGATTTCAGGATAGTGTCATTGTCAGCGATACCCTTTTTACAAACCAATACTTAATTCCTGATTCAATTAATTATAACACACAATATAACGACGATTTTAATGAATCAGATACCCTGGTTTCCGATTCTATTATGATGGATTCTCTGGCGGAAAGGCAACTTTACTATTCATTTTACACAGAGTTGTTCTTTTTTACTGAAGAGATAAAAAATCAATATATGACGAATTACCTTCGTCCGGTAAAGGAACAGCTGGTATTAGCCTTTAACGAACCTCTGGCTGATACATTTGAGTTTTATCCTTTGAATTACACTCCATTGGTACCTGACTGGTTTTTGCTGGATGCAAATCGCAGTATGGACACACTGAAATTCTGGATTACCGATACCTCTATGTTTGCGATGGATACTTTACAAATGGAAGCCTGCTATCCTATGTATGATTCATCGGGGTTAATGTACAACCAGGTAGACACTTTACTGTTGAAGATGGAGCAGGAAACGACCGGGCGCATGCGAAGAGACCGTATGCGACAACCAAGGGAAGAAGATGATCAACAGGTAAAGGAAACACCTAAAATTGTACTGCAAAATAATATTAAAAATTCCGGTGCCTTCGATCTCAATAAAAAAATTGTACTGATTAGTCAAACTCCTCTTTCCAGAGTATTTAACGATAGTATCCAGCTTTTTCGGATACAGGATACACTTGAAATACCGGTTAAAATTGAAACTGCAGTAGATAGTAATTCTATGTACAAGACTTATATAAACTATGAACCTGAAGAAAGCACAATCTATAAAGTTTTGATTCCTGATAGTACGATTTTTGATATTTACGGTGCTACAAATGATACAACATTTTTCCGTTTTAAAACTCAGGCAGAAGATTACTATGGTGCTTTGACCATTAAGCTTAATGGGGTAGACACTCCTTTATTATTACAGTTGCTTGATGATAAAGAGAAGTTATTGGCTGAAAGGAAAATTTTTTCCAATGAGAGCATACGTTTCGATTATCTCTATCCGAAGAAATATTTTTTTAAACTTATTGTGGATACTAATGCTAACGGTCAGTGGGATACTGGCAACTATCTTAATCATATTCAACCGGAGAAAGTGATATATTATCCCCAGGTGATTGATATACGCTCAAACTGGGAAATGGATTTCGTTTGGGATCTTGAAACTCAATTTTAAAGATTCCGGTTAACATCAGTTATTAGCATAAGCGGCTGCAGCAACTGATAACCTGGTTCCAGGTATTTTCAGCAAACAACTTCCGGCAGCTTCCAGCGTTGCACCCGTAGTGACCACATCGTCCACCAGGAGAATATGTTTATTCTCGATTTCATGAGTATTCCTGCTTTCAAAAATACCTTCAACATTTTTCCACCTGTCGTATCGTCCTTTTCGTGTTTGCGTAGCAGTGAATATTTTTCTGTGTAGTACTTTTCCGGCAACAGGTTTGTTCAGAATGTCTGAAATGCCCTCTGCAATTATAGCACTCTGATTGAATCCACGTCGCCTGAATTTCGCCTTGTGCAAGGGTATAGGAATTATCATATCGATGGTATCAAATTCGGCTTCCTTTATTCTTGAACCTAAAAGCTTGCCTAAAAAAGTACCGATTTCTTTGCGACCCTGGTATTTCAACTGATACAGAAGCCGGTTGTATTTACTTTCTTTATTGAAAAAAAGGAGTGCTGTAGCATGTTCCACCAGTATCCGGCCATAAAAAAGTTCTTCAACGGGATTACTCTCTCCGCGATGGTATCCGGTTTCTGGTAATGAGTGCATGCACCAGGTACATAAAACCTGTTCCCTGCCGGGAAGAATAGCTCCGCAGGCAGCACATGTTCCGGGATAAAAGAGAGAAATAAAATCACCGGTGTACTTACGGGCAGTTTTAAGAAGAGGGATCAAAGCAACTTGATTTCGTATGTAATTTCCATAGCTTTGCGATATGAGACACTTACTCCGCAATAACGCTCCTGCGAGAGGTCAATAGCTTTTTGCAGTTTATCGATCGGGAGGTCCTTACCTTTAAACTGATAGATAATATGCATTCCGGTAAAATATTTCGGATGCTCATCGGTTAATTCTCCATCCACAACAATTGAAAAATCTTCGAGCTCAATTCTCATTTTACCTAATATCGAGACAACATCCATACCTGTACAACCAGCTAATGCAACCATTGTAAGAGGTTTCGGGGGTGGGCCTGCGCTGGTTCCTCCGTGCTCCTTCTTTGCATCTATCATCAACTTAAAACCATCAATTTCAGCTTCGAATGCCATGCCTTTTTTCCAGTTTACTTTTACAGAGTCTTTCATACTATATTGTTAATTCAATTAAATAAATTACTAATAGAAGGTTTAAGATTGTCAAAATTCAACATATTTTACCAGTACGAAATTTATGCTCAATAAAACAACTAAGATGGCACATAGTTGCCAATAGGTATAATATTTTATAAAATTAATATCTTTAGAGGAGCTTCTATATCTTTAATTTCGGAATAATATAATTTTGAACCATGGAAAAAGTTCAATATCTGGGACACAATTTAAGAGAGTTTCTTAAACTAAGCACAGTTTTTAAGCATCTTTCAGAAGAAGAGATGGATAATTTACCGCTGTATAATGCACCTGATCACTATAAAAAAGGGAGCATTATATACGAAGAAGGAGGGAGGATTAATGGTTTTTATGTGGTATGCAAGGGAATTATCAAAATTTATAAGACAGGTTTTGATGGGAAGGATCAGATAATACGCTTTGCGAAACCGGGAGATATTATGGGTTTTCGTTCCACTATTTCCGGAGAGCTGGCATGTACCACCAGTAAAACCATTGAAGATGCAGAAATTACATATATTCCCGGCGAAATGGTTAAATCGTTGGTAAAAACAAATGGGGAATTCGCCATGGACCTGCTGCAAATTGCCTGTTGTGAACTTGGCGAAGCAAATGATTATATTACAGATATTGCCCAGAAGACTGTACGGGAGCGACTAGCAGAAGTACTTATACATCTTAAATGGACATTCGATCTGGATCGGGAAAACTATCTTCAGATAGCTCTGACCCGCGAGGAGCTGGCAAGCATTGTTGGAACAGCAACCGAATCCGTCATCAGGCTTTTGTCGGAATTTAAACAGGATAAACTTATAGAACTCTACGGCCGAAAGATAAAAATTCTGGATGAAGCCAAGTTGATTAAAATTGGAAATCT
>CAZMVE010000173.1:0-3973 GCA_964569585.1 uncultured Bacteroidales bacterium
GGAAGTGGAGGATTATTACCTGATGAATTCTGCAAGGAAAAATATAAGTTGAAGGAGGGTTTGTTATTTCTTGCTTCCGATGGTTGCTATGAAATTTGGGAAAGGAATCGCAAAAAATTATTGCAGATTTTCAATAAATCCGATCTTAATGTGTTCCATTCATATTTTAGCAAGCTTCTTAAAGGACATAATGCAGATGATGCCACTTATATTTTTGTACAAATGCACTAACCTGAGATGAGAAAGTCCTAAAGATTTATTGAGCGCTAATCAAAATCAGAGTCTTTTAAACCATTTTCAGCATAGACGATCCTCGATTTCTTTTGTGAATATTAACAAATCATGGTTAATTGAGAATATTTTTTAACAATACCGCAAGTTCATTATTAAGAGTAAGTTATTGATTTATTGTTTTTTACATTTTGAAAAAATTAAGCTCAATGAAATATTATTATAATGGTTAATAACCGGAGCGTAATTATATAGGGAAAATGCGGGATTTCTGATTAGGTTTTTATATCTTGGCTATATGTTAAACCTAAATTAGCCTTCAATATGAATAAAGGAGAACTCATCGCAGCAATAGCTGCCAAGTCAGGTCTTACAAAAGCAGCCAGTGAAAAAGCTTTAAATGCAACGATTGCATCTATTAGTGGTAGTCTTAAGAAAGGACAACGAGTTGGTCTTGTAGGATTTGGTTCATTTAGCGTTAGCCAGCGAGCCGCTCGTACAGGTCGCAACCCACAGACCGGAAAAGAAATTAAAATTCCTGCCAAAAAGGTTGTAAAATTCAAGCCTGGTGCTGATCTGGTTTTATAAGAATTTATTCATGTAAAGGGAAAGGCTGTCTGATGGCAGCCTTTTTTTATTCAAGCTTTAAAGTAGTTGGTTTTCCTGCAAGTTTTATAAAAAGTCAATCCGGATCAACAGGTTGGGGCAACACTAAGAAAAAATCTTTTTCTGTAGTGATGTTATTAGCAATATTCCGATGAAATTCATTAAGAACTTTTGTATGATAATAGGGATACAGGTGCTTATCCCTGAAGTGGGAGCTGCTTTTAAACGCTGATTTATGTATAACTTTTGTGTATCCCTGGTCCGTTGCGATTAATTGTATAGTCTGAGTACCAACCGATTTACTGCCATCGAGATAACTAAAAGTAACCGACATGTTATCTGCATTAATATTGATCACCTGAATACCAACAGGAAGGTTATACATACCATAGAGTATTCTCAGATTAAGAAAGAAAACCTGCCCCGTATCAATGCTGCAGTAGTTAGTACTATTTTTATATACAATGTAATCTGACCATTTTGAACAAAGAAAACCTAATGAAATTATTTTACTATTCCATGCTTTAGCCAGATCAGCCGTGTTGTATGCATTCCATACTATTTTGGTCGATTCTTTTATCAAATAGCTATTTTGCATGGTATATAGTTCTTCATAATTCCGGTTATTGCTTGAACTCGGCTGTAAATCAGAAAAATAACCGATATCGTTATTGATCTGCCGTTCTACATAATTTCTGATCTTTCTCTGAGGTATACGCGTGAAATCTATTTCCTGAAATGATAGTTGAGAATAAACACTATTTATATAAAGTATTGCAATAAAAAAGAAAAGATATTTCATAGTGCACTGGGGTATTCGTCCCGAATATAGTAAATCTGAATAAAACTAAGCTTAATTGGGTGCATTGATTTGTATTTTCTTAGTTTCAAGCATAAGTGAATTAAAGAGTTGTTTTTAGAAATCTTATTTTTTTAGTAACTTATGAAATATTGTTTTGAAAAATAATTGCTATGAGCCAGAAAAAATATTTAATCAATTACCGACTTATGCTTCTGATAACTAGCATAATAGTAGTTTTTAATTTAAATCCTGTACTGGGTCAGTCGACCAGGGTACAGTTTATGACCAACGATAAAGTAACTGTCACCGCCGATGTGTATGCGCCCAATCCTGCAACAGCAACCTTTATCATACTTTTCCATCAGGCTACCTACAGCCGGGGTGAATATTTGGATATTGCGCCAAAATTGAATGCCTTGGGTTTTAACTGCATGGCTGTCGATTTACGAAGTGGAGAGGCTGTTAATGGCGTTGAAAACAAGACATGGAGATATGCCGATAGTCTTAAAATGCAAACCCGCTATGTTGATGCCTATACCGATATGCGTGCTGCATTATCCTATGTGAAACGCAAGTACCCGGGTTCTAAAATTATTCTTTTAGGAAGTTCATATTCTGCCTCACTGTCGATTAAGCTGGCCGGTGATTTTCCTGAGCGTATTTCCGGTGTAGTGGCTTTTTCTCCCGGAGAATATTTTTCAAAATTTGGATGGAACCGCGATATTATTCAAACCTCTGCTACTCATATCAAATGTCCTGTATTTATTACTTCGGCTCGCAATGAACAGGAAAGCTGGCAGAAAATTTATGATGCTATTCCTGTTCAGGGCAAAGTAGCTTTTCTGCCACAGGCAAATGGTATGCATGGAGCAAAAGCCTTATGGAATGCCTTTCCTGAAAATACCGAATACTGGACCGCATTAAATTTTTTTTTGAACCGCTTTAAATAAAAATTAACCTTAGTATTATAGATCAGGAAATGTAATAAAATGCTATGGCTGGTCCGAAAAATAGGAATCCATCGATTCCAATCTTCATTGTATCCGGAGGAAAAGGAATTGCCGGTCATACTATGGTGAATTCACTTATTATTCAATATCCCGATAACAGGCTTCCTGTTCATATATTATCTGAAGTACAAACCAAGGAGAAAATAATTGAAGTTGTTCAGAAAGTAAAACAAGCTGGTGGAATAATTGCTCATTCTATGATTAATTCTGATCTGCGACGCATTCTTAAAGAAACGTGTGCAGAATATGAAGTTCGGGAATTTGATTTTATGGGTTCTCTGGCAGATTTCCTCGAAAAAGAACTGGGTCTGAAATCAGTTAATGCTCCGGGTTTGTACCGGAAGATTAATGCACAATACTATGAAAGGGTAGAGGCCATTGAATATACGCTGAACCATGATGATGGTATGAATACCCATAGACTCTTCGGCGCAGATATTGTTTTAACCGGTGTTTCAAGAAGCGGTAAGACTCCATTAAGTGTCTATATGTCAATGTTTGGATGGAAAGTAGCAAATGTTCCGATCATAAAAGATTTTAGTCCTCCCGAAGAGCTTTTTCAAGTAGATCGCAGACGTGTTTTCGGTCTAAATATCAGCCCCAGTCATTTAATTACACAACGTGTTAAACGCCTGGAGCAAATGGGCAATCTGCTAAATAAAGATTATATTGATAATGCTAAAGTCAGACAAGAGCTTCGATATGCCAATTTTATTTTTGAGAAGGGTGAGTTTACTGTGGTAAGTGTTAATAATAAGCCCATTGAATCTTCTGCTAATGAAATTATTGGAATGATCTCAGAGCGTTTTGGTCATCAGGACAGAAAAATCAAACCGGGTACATAGTAATTATAATTATTTAAAATTACCCCTCCGCTCTTCAAAATCCTATTCAGCTTTAATTAAAGGCAGATTAGGCTGCATTCATATTTCTTATTTGTCTTTTTCCAGAAGTTTTAACTTAGTTTAATATGGGTTATACCTTTTTAACCTGAATTTCTGCGTTCAATAAAATAATTTAGTACATGTAAAAGCAGAAAATGAATTTAGTTTATTTAATAGTATTACTTTTTCTTTGTGCTGTCCCCTCGTCGAACAATAGAATTCAGCAAGTCCGCGGGAATAATATTCAATTATCAGAAGCTTTTTGCACTACTTCCAATGCAAAATTAAATGTGCAGGCCGATGAAGATGAGTACACTATTTTTATCGAATCCTTTATTGAGAGTAATAATGCGCTTATTGTCAATAATAATATAGCTTTATTCTTTGTTGCAACAATCAATTCTATACCGTATTTCAATAAGTACTTAACCCCTTTTCAA
>CAZMVE010000174.1:0-1764 GCA_964569585.1 uncultured Bacteroidales bacterium
CTGAAGATCTCAGACCTATTGTGAAATCCTTATGTCTACTGAAAAACTCAGAGACATAATCAGGATTTGATAACATGATATCGCATAAAGAATGCTTAAAAATTCTTACAAAATACGGAACCAGGTATAATGAACAGGAGAGTGAAAAAATCCTGGATTTTTTAAAAAATTTAGCAGAAATTGCCTTGAAAGAATATTACAAAAAAAATGGAAAGAGCGATATTGTACACAAGAGTCTCAACTGATGAGCAGGCTGAGAAAGGATATAGTCTGGCCGACCAGAAAGAAAAGCTTCTTAAATATTGCAGTGACAATAACATGGAAGTTGCTGCCCTGTTTGTAGAAGATCATTCTGCAAAAACTTTTAATCGGCCAGAGTTCAGTAAGTTACTGGATTTTATAAAGAAAAATAAAGGTCAGGTTCAACACTTGTTATTTCATAAGTGGGACCGTTTTTCACGTAATGCAACAGATTCATTTATCATGATTCGCGAATTGGAAAAACTCCATGTACATCTGTGCGCTATTGAACAACCTCTTGATCTAAGGATACCCGAGAATAAAATGATCCTGGCAATTTATCTGACTTCACCTGAGATTGAAAACGATAGGCGATCGATGAATGTTACCAATGGTATGCGAAGGGCTATGAAGCAGGGTAGATGGGTTTGTACAGCGCCACGTGGTTACTCAAATAGAAGGGATGATGCAAACAAGCCGATTATTGTTCCCAATAAGGATGCAAAATTCGTACAAAAAGCATTTAACAAGATAGTAAAAGAAACAAGACCAATCGATCATATTAGAAGGGTATTAAATAAGGAAGGATTCATTTGCAGCAAGAGTAATTTTTCCACATTAATCAGGAATCCGGTCTATTGTGGTAAAATCCGGATTAAGGCGAATTACGACGAAGAAGCTCAACTGGTCGATGGTATTCATGAACCCCTCATTAGCGAAGAGTTGTTCTATGAAGTACAGGATATCTTATCAGGACGGGCAGCAAAGCAGAATCAGCCCAAAATTCATAAGACTAATTCCGCCTTCCCATTACGCGGTTTTCTTGAATGTCCAAGGTGTGGAAATAAACTTACTGCAAGCGTTTCGACAGGAAACGGCGGTAAGTATTACTATTATCATTGTCTGAAAGGATGCAGAGAACGGATTAAAGTTGACGAAGCACATAAAGCACTGATCAAACTCTTGCATAGTTATTCCTTTAAGCCAGAAATTAAGGAACTTTTCAGGACTGTTGTGATGGATACCATTAAAGAATCGACTGGCAATCGAAATACAAGGCTTAGCACTATTAATACTGAAATAGAAAAAATCCGTCAGCGCCTGTCAAGCCTTCAGGATAAGTACATCGATAACGAGATAGGCAAAGAAGATTTTCATCAGTTAAAAGCAAAGTATACAACCACTATCCATAATCTGACCTCACAAAAAGAGGACATACGAATTGTATCTAATGATCTTTCTGCTCAACTAAATTTCTGTATGGGTATTCTGGAAAATTTGTCCGGATTCTACGAAAACGCAGATTTGGCGGGCAAACAACAGATTCTTGGTTCGATATTTTCTGAAAATCTTATTTTTTCGCAAAAACGAGTTCGAACCAAAAAGGTTAACGAGGTAGTATCTCTGCTTGTCAATACCAGCAAGGCTTTTCAAAAAACAAAAAGCGGACAATTCAATAAAAATCTTGAATTGTCCGCTCGGGTGACCCCGACAGGACTCAAACCTGTAACCTTCTGATCCGTA
>CAZMVE010000174.1:1864-3913 GCA_964569585.1 uncultured Bacteroidales bacterium
GGAAGATACAATCCTGATTTGGTTTTGTCGAGTGGTGATTTGGGTTGTATCAGTACCCGGTCGCCAATCATAATAAATTTATCCAGATCCTGTTCATTGAGTTCAAGCGTCATAGTTAACTTTAATTGTTATTCAAAGATAGGAATTGAAGTTGAGCAGAGAAAATTATTTATCTTTCTTACCGAAGACTGAAAAATGAACATAACGTTTCGGATTTTCCTGAAGATCTTTCAGCAATAGGTTAAGATGATAGGCGGTTGAATCGAGATTGACATAAAGTGAGGTATCGTTTACTAACATGCCTATAGTGCCTTCTCCTTCATCAATTTTAGAGAGTGTATTATATAAAGAAGCCAGGGTACTATCAAGTTTCAACAACGTATATTCCAGATCGGCGCTATCCAATGCTGCCGTAATACCTGATAAATTTCCAAGGGTTGAACTTATATTCTCATTGTTATCGCGCAGGGTGCCAGTAATCGATTCAAGATTATCAAAGCTTTTACCAAGACTGCCATCAGCGGCGAGTGATTTATTAAGTGAGGATAATGTCGCTTCCAGGTTGCTGATACTTTTCCTGAATTTATCTTGTTCTATAGGCGTAAATACACTATTCACTGATAATAAAATAGTATCGAGCGATCCGATGGCTCGCTGTAATTGAGGAACGAGCCCCGATACTATGTCCGTTAAACCAACATCTACTCCTGAAGAAAGGGTATCGCCGGAGTGGTGGAATTGTGTATTATTACTGAAAATAATTTCCAGATCACTTGTAGAAGCCAGGGGATTGACTTGCTTTATTTTTACTATGGAGTTTAAAGGAATATTGATACGTTCTTCCAATACGATTTTCACCCTGAATTTTCCGGATCCTTTATTATCGAAGTATAATGATGTGATATTACCCACCTTGTATCCCTGGTACATAACATTTCCCGATTCGATTAATCCATCGACACGATCGAATATAATATAGTACTCATCGGTTGGCTTCAGAATATTAGTACCCTTAAGGAAATTAAATCCCCAGACTGATATTGCCAGCACGATTATAGCTACAATCCCTATTTTTATTTCTTTTGATAATTGCATTCCTGAATTATTTTTATAATGATTCGTTTTTATTCTGAGACTCTTCTATTAAGATTTACCATACAATTCATTCAGAGCTTCCTGAATAGGTACAATCTGACCATTCTTGACCGCTATGATAAATGCATCGGGATAGTGGCTTTTAACCCACTTGCTGTACTCTACAATGTCATCGTACTTGACTTTATAACCTACGGCATATTTGTAGAGTTGATTCATTCTAAATACCTCGATTTCTGTAAAATCTTTAAACTGTCCCGAACTTAACGAAATAGGTGCCGAAGATACTACTATCTGAACTTTAAAATAAACAGAAGACTTAATAGTATCCGCAGTACTCTGTTCTGCAAGGACTTTAGCATTGTATAACGAATCAGAATATATATCAGAGTCCGTTTCAGTTTGCTGAACGATATAACCCGATTTACTCTCAATATTTTTCTTATAATCTTTAAATGCTCTGTAAATTGCAGAGGCAATATAGTCTTGTCCCTCTTCTGAATTTAGATATATCTCTTCAGTAACATTGGTAATAAAACCTGTTTCAACAAGTACACCCGGCATCGATGTCTGTGCCAGTACTAAAAGTCCCTGACGTTTGACACCCCGGTCCTTACGTCTTGCCCGGTCACGAAACTGATCCTGTACCAATCCTGCAAAACTGATACTCTGATTATCGTATACATTCTGCATGAGCGAGAAAATAATATAGGATTCAAGAGAATTGGGATCGAAATTCTCATAACGCGTGGAATAGTCCTCCTCCAGCAGGATAACAGAATTTTCCCGTTTGGCCACTTCGAAATTCTCATCTGATCGGTGCAGGCCCAAAACAAGTGTTTCCGTACCTGTGGTTTTTGGGTCAGTCATGCCATTGGCATGAATGGAAATAAATAAATCGGCATTATTTTCATTGGCTATTTCTGCTCTTCTGTACAAGGGGATAAACTCATC
>CAZMVE010000175.1:0-3857 GCA_964569585.1 uncultured Bacteroidales bacterium
TAGTAAACTTCTGGGCCACCTGGTGTGTACCCTGCCGAAAAGAATTGCCGTATTTCGAAAAGATCCATAACGAATATGAGGGTCAAAAAGTTAAAGTAACTCTGGTAAGTCTTGATTTTTCCATGAATATTGAAAGCAATCTTGTGCCTTTTCTCGACAAGAATTCCATAACGGCTGATGTACTTCTTTTAGATGACCCTAACAGTAATGCCTGGATCGACAGGGTTGATCCGTCATGGAGCGGTTCCCTGCCGGCAACATTAATATACAACCGGATGAATAGGAAATTTTTCGAAATGGAACTTGATTACCAGAGCATTCAAAATACAATTATCGAAATTAACAATCACTAAAAATAAAATTATGAAAACACTACAATTTCTAATGATTATGCTATTTGCCAGCACATTGATTGCCAATGCCGGCGACTACAAAGTTGGAGATAAAGCTTCCGATTTTTCTTTAAAGAATATTGATGGTAAAATGGTTAGTCTTTCCGATTATCCCGATGCCAAAGGTTTTGTGGTTATTTTTACCTGTAACCATTGTCCCTTTGCAAAAGCTTATGAAGACCGGATCGTTGAGCTGGATAAAAAATACAGCAATAAAGGTTATCCAGTGATTGCCATCAATCCGAACGATCCTGAAATCGTACCTCAGGATTCTTATGACGCCATGAAAGTAAGAGCGAATGAAAAGGGATTTACCTTCCCCTACCTGGTCGATGAGACACAGAAAGTATACAAAATGTATGGAGCTACACGCACTCCCCATGTGTATTTACTGCGTAAAGAAAACGGTGTGCTGGTTGTAAAATACATAGGAACAATCGATGATAATTATCAGGATGTCGGTGCAGTAACCCAAACATACCTGGAAGATGCCATTGAGGCCTTACTTGCAGGAAAAAATCCGAATCCCGCTTTTACGAAAGCAATTGGGTGTACTATAAAAGATAATTCAACAAAATAAGGGATATTTCAGATTCTTTCTAATAACATAAGGAATCCCGGGTATAAATCCTGAGATTCCTTTTTTTATTTCTTATCTGTTGAGTCTCGCGGAATAAATCCCATGGCAACCGAATTGATACAATACCTCTGATGGGTAGGTGCCGGCCCGTCGGGGAATACATGACCCAAATGGCCTCCGCATTTCGAACATTTTACTTCAGTACGGATCATTCCAAGGCTGTTATCTTCCACTAAAACCACATTGCTGTCGGAAATAACATCATAGAAGCTGGGCCATCCCGATCCTGACGAATACTTTGTTTCCGAATCGAAAAGTACCTGGCCACAAGCAACACAAATATATTTTCCGGGTTCATGGTGGTGATAATATTTACCAGTACCGGGCAATTCAGTTCCGCACTGCCTTAATACTTTGTATTCTTCAGAGGATAATTCCTCTTTCCATTCCTGTTCGCTTTTCTTGAAAGTATACATAGATTCTTCCCTCTCGTTAATGTTTCTTGATTCCTGGCTTCTGGATGTACAGCCCAAAAAAAGTAGTAGTACTGATATGCATATTGTCTCTTTCATAATTTCGGTATTATTAGTTAATAACAAACCGGATAAAAAAAAGTTGATTTCGCAACAATTTGCCTCTGAAGAAAAACAGCATTAATACTAATAATCATCCTGTTAACGTTAATCAAAAAAAACAACATATTAACAACACAAAACCGAATGTTGAAAAAAAAACATACTCCACTCGAATGAAATGGGGTATATTTGCATTGTACAACAATCATGGAAGTTAGTTGTTATTTAGAAGAATGTGCTGACAATCATTTAGATCATTGTGTATTTCAATAGAGTACTGTAAAGTATTAATTACGCTGGATTGATAAACAAAGCATATGATTACATGTAGTTTCAAATACAAACCGAAGAATTCTGTCAGAAAGCTTATACATGCTTATTCCAGCGTTTCTATTGAAGAAAAACAATTTCTCATATGAGACTGAAAACACTTATTACTATAAGCCTGTTCTTATTGTTTTTCCTTGGAGAAATTACAATAACCTTCTCATTCAAACAGGAGAGCAGCAGAAATTATATTGAACCTGGTGCCGTTCCACTTTCACACAAGCTATCAAATAATGTTGTGGATGGATCTGATCTTGATGTCTTCGACAGTATTATTACCGATTTTATAAATCGCTTCGATATTGTAGGTGCATCGGTAGCCATTGCAAAGGAAGGCAGGCTGGTATACTCCAAAGGATTTGGTCTTTCCGATAAGGAAGTTAGTGATTCGATGGGGCCTGAAAATCTTTTCCGTATAGCGAGTGTATCGAAACTTATCACCGGAGTAGCTATCATGAAACTTATTGAAGATGAAAAGCTTTCGATCAATCAACAGGTATTTGGCCCTGATGGAATTTTAAATGATTCGGCCTACCTTAGGTATGAGGATAACCGCTTTGAGGACATTACTATTCATCATTTATTGAACCATACTGCCGGCTGGAATGGAAAAAAAGGAGATCCTGTATTCAATTCGCTTTATGTTGCCCATCTTATGGATGTCGAGCCTCCGGCAACTATGCCTGTAATTATTGAATATGCACTTTCCGATAAACTCGATTATACGCCAGGTAAGGTCTACAGTTATTCCAATCTGGGATATTGTATTCTGGGTGAGGTCATCGAAAAAGTTACAGGAATGGAATACGAAGATTACGTACAATTTGCTATTCTCCATCCGCTGGGTATTTACGATATCCATATAGGTAAAAGCTTTTATGATGAAAGATTTCCTAACGAAGTAAGATACTACGACCTCACACGTGAA
This sequence comes from uncultured Bacteroidales bacterium, assembly GCA_964569585.1. Lineage (GTDB taxonomy): Bacteria > Bacteroidota > Bacteroidia > Bacteroidales > UBA10428 > UBA10428. The sequence goes on from CAZMVE010000175.1 coordinate 2,803, forward strand.
TTTCTGGTTTGGTCGTATAATGGTTCGCATGATTTGGTACCACCCGAATACGGGGGAAACAACATAGAACTCCTCGGTGCAGCAGGAGGATGGATAGCCTCGGCACCGGAACTGGCTAAACTTATGGTTGCCATTGATGGCTTTGATAGCCGGCACGATATCCTCTCAAAAACTACCATCGAATATATGACCAATGCAAAGCGCCGGACCGAAAATCTCATAGGCTGGAAGGGCAGCGATGGCTATGGAACATGGTGGCGCACCGGCACCCTTACCGGAACTACAGCTCTGATAATGCGACATCAAAATGAAGTTAACTGGGTCGTGCTTTTCAATACAACTACAAACAAACGCAAACGAATTCATAACGAACTCTCGCGATCCATGTTTTCGGCTCTTCGCCAGGTTAACAGCTGGCCGGACTATGATCTCTTCAATTTTGAGCCGGAAAATCAGCAATACCTTGTTTCAAAATAATCACACCCGCTAATAAGCGGGTTTTTTAATGTCATCTGAACGTCTGTGGAGTTAAAACCAGATAGTTCGTTTAACTAATTAATTCCGGTCAACCTGAAATTTATTGACGGTCAAAGACAACTTTCTGTTGGTACAAACAGGCTTCATTTGAAAAAAAGAATAAAAAAACTCACTAAGAATCTGTTTAAATGTTAAGAATTTAATTGAAATGTTGGCTGATTTCCGCGTCATTTAAACATATTACCAGAGTAATCCACAACTTTGACGCGGTATAACTAATGCATTGATAATTACTACAATTATGAAATCTCCCGCTTCTGGCGGGACAGGCTCTAAGGGATATAATATTTGGACCATAGTCCGTAGAGCTTGTCCCGCTAATGCGGGAACTTACATATTTGTAACATGAATAATGAATGTTACAAAAGCGCGCTAACTATTAACATGCTTTAATGACTTGCCTTTAATTAGTGCGCAACAGCCTTCCTTGATTATTCGCAACCATTGATTGTTATAATAAACTTACTAGGGTATGCACATGCTACATACTCTTAATTAGTTTATATTCAACAGGTACA
>CAZMVE010000176.1:0-3743 GCA_964569585.1 uncultured Bacteroidales bacterium
TTGCGGTTTCGATACTCAGCCTATTATTTCGATGGAAGAACGAAAAAAATTTCTTTTAGAAACATTCAACCATCAATATGTTCTTTTTTTCGAACACGATATCGATACTGAGTGTTGTACATTAAAAGATACGGAGAAAGGTATCAGAATGGATCAGAGTTTCAGTCTAAGTGAATTCCCGTTAAATAAATGAATAATTCACAAGTTGAATTACCACCTGATAAATAACATTTCCCTCCAGAAAGGTTCAAAAAAAACTATGAAAAGTACCGTTGATATGGCTATATCCGGAATAATGATATAGCGTATATCGCTATGCATTGGATTTCTGTTGTATAAAAGAAAAAAAATCCTTAGAAACAGCTGAATCAGAAAAAACATAAAAATTCTGATACTAAATGGATTGTAACTTAGCGCCTCGTTGAACTGAAGTCTCATTATGGAAGAAAAACCTCTTGATAAGCCTGTGCTCATTGAATAACTCCCGGAAATAAGTTTATCTGCAGAATGAATGGGATAATTATTTTTCTCGGGCGAAAAGATGGCTGAGTATACAAAAATAAGAATAATGAATCCCGCAAGGATAGTATTAATTTTTTGATACGGATTTGACAGGAAAGTCTTGTATAAATTCCTCACATCAATTGATTTCAACTGTATCGCTCAATTCATCGACAAATCCACGTAGTGCTTTGCCCGTTGCTTTGCCCAACCTACGGGCTTTTTCTTCGTCCGATAAATTTTCAAATGCCTTTTCTATATCATCTCCCATATTTTCTAAATCGCGCTCCAACCGGTCAAGATTATTTTCGAGTTCATCAAAGTCTAAGTCTATATCTTCTTCGTATTCTTCTCTGAATCCTTCTTCGAAGGCATTTTCAAATGAATCACCAAATTCATCGGAACGCCCTTCAAATTCTTCGAGTTTAATTTTCCAACTATCAAAAATATCGATCGATTTTGAGGTTGAATGTGTGAGTCGTATTAAGGCAAAACTTGTGCCCAGAATGGAGATGATGAGAGCCGCAATAATTAATCCGGTCGAAGCATTTGCCTGCTTCGCCTGAGAATATCCTACCGCGCTTAAGGTGATCCCTAATATCCCCATCACCAAAGCAAGCATAAAAGTACATCCCATTATTCCAAAAGGAATGGAAATAATTCCAAGAACAAGTCCTGCAATTCCCAAACCTAAACCAGCTGACGGATTCTTTGAATTGTTCATGATTAAGTTAAATTATTTATTCTCCGGATAATTCAAAATTAACACATTCTGTTCTGAAATAACTCTGGAAGTTGCATAAATATTCCATATTTCAGCTTCACTATAAATATAACTATATGTATGACGTATCAACACCCGATATTAATACAATTTATATGGCAATTTGAAAGAGGATCGAAAATCAGGTTGCACAACCACCAGAAAAAAGGGAAGTGATCCATTCACTTCCCTTTTCCCATTCCCTTGATTAAGTTAGCTGTAAGTAACTATCCGCATTTTGATGATCCGCAATTGGTACACAATAAGCATCCTTCCTGATAAACAATAGTATCCGAACCACATTCTTGGCATTTTGCCCCCTTTTTCACTTTAGTACCATTCGGAATATATCGCTTTAATGCCCTTTCAACTCCATTTTTCCAGGTATTTATCGTATCACTGTCAAGACGCAACGAAGATACAAGTCTCACAATATCAGGTATAGGCATTCCGTGTCTCAATACGCTGGAAATTAATTTGGCATAATTCCAGAATTCCTTATCGAACATATGCGAAAGACCTCCAAGTGTATTTTTATATCCATATTTATCGATGTACTGGAAATCGTATCGCGAAACTCCCTTTTCATCACGGTTTTTAATAATTGTACCCTTATTAATTGATTTTGGAATGGGGAACATTTCCTCATCAGCCAATCCGGTAAAAATTTCGTAAGGTCTGTCATCTTTTAATCCGACAAATGCGATCCATTTTTCATCACTATTGTTGAATCGAATTATTTCAGCATCGAGTACTTTGGGTCGCTTATAGTATTGTTTGTCATCCCGTTGCTCAGAGTTTTCCTCATCAGCCTCCTTGCTAATTAAAACACCTGAACGCGAGCCGTCGCGGTATACCGTTACACCTTTACATCCACTTTCCCAGGCTGTAACATATAATTTTCCCACCATTTCTTCCGATACATCCTTTGGCAGATTGATAGTAACACTTATTGAATGGTCGACCCATTTTTGGACGGCACCCTGCATTTTTACCTTACTCAGCCAATCCACATCGTTCGAAGTAGCTTTAAAATAAGGCGATTTCTCAGTAATTGTCTTAAGTTTTTCATCGCTGTATCCTTTTACTTCCTTGGGGTTGTAACCATTTATTTCGAGCCATGTTAAAAATTTATGATGGAATACATTGTATTCTTCCCATGCATCGCCAACTTCATCGACAAATGCTACCTGTGAACTGGAATCATTCGGATTCACTTTGCGCCGGCGTTTATAAACCGGCAGGAAAACAGGTTCTATACCAGAAGTAGTCTGAGTCATCAGACTGGTAGAACCTGTAGGTGCAATGGTAAGTAATGCAATATTGCGCCTGCCATATTTAAGCATATCCTGGTAAAAATCTTCATCTTCATTTCGAAGTCGTTGAATAAAAGGATTATTGCGTTCTTTATGTGAATCGTATATCGCAAAGGGTCCACGATCCTTAGCCAGGTATACTGAAGAACGGTATGCTTCGAGCGCTAAAGTTTTATGCACTTCGACAGAAAAATCCATTGCATCTTCGGTTCCATAACGCAAGCCAAGAGCAGCAAGCATATCTCCTTCAGCAGTAATACCAATACCTGTGCGCCGTCCTTGTTCAGCCTTTATTCTGATATTCTCCCAAAGTTTCTTCTCAACTCTTTTAATTTCAGAATCTTCCGGATCGTCACTTATTTTATCGTGAATTGCATTGATTTTTCCCAGTTCAAGGTCTATAATATCGTCCATTAGACGCTGCGCTAGATGAACATGTTTCTTGAAGAGCGGGAAATTAAATTTTGCTTTCTCGGTGAAGGGATCGTCTACAAAGCTATAAAGATTGATTGCAAGCAACCGGCAGGAATCATAAGGACACAGGGGAATTTCTCCGCACGGATTTGTCGAGACTGTTTTATATCCCTGATCGGCATAAGAATCAGGAACCGATTCGGTAATAATTGTATCCCAGAAAAGTATTCCGGGTTCGGCCGAGCTCCATGCATTATGAACAATCTTTTCCCAAAGTTGACGTGCATCAATTACCTTGGTGAATTTAGCATCAGGTGAATCAACAGGAAATCTCTGAGTATAGGGAGTGTCGTTAGTAACTGCCTTCATGAAATCATGATCGATACGAACCGAAATATTGGCTCCCGTGATCTTGCCTGGTGTGAGTTTGGCATCAATAAAGGCTTCCGCATCGGGATGCCTGATGGATATACTTAACATCAGAGCACCACGACGGCCATCCTGAGCAACTTCACGGGTTGAATTTGAATATCGTTCCATGAAAGGAACAACACCTGTCGATGTTAAAGCACTATTAAGAACCGGACTCCCTTTTGGCCGGATATGTGATAAATCGTGGCCTACTCCACCACGCCGCTTCATTAACTGAACCTGCTCCTGGTCTATTTTCATTATTGCTCCGTATGAATCGGAAGGACCTTCATTACCGATAACAAAACAATTGGATAAGGAAGCTATCTGGAAGTCAT
>CAZMVE010000177.1:0-3556 GCA_964569585.1 uncultured Bacteroidales bacterium
ACCTGTTGAATATAAACTAATTAAGAGTATGTAGCATGTGCATACCCCAGTTTTTATTTTTATGAAACTTATTCTCCGCCCGATCGTTTAAAACTCATATAAATAATACTTCTGCGATGTTAAAAAAACCGTATAATTATTATTTTTATTTACTTTTGTCCTTTACTTTATTAACGTATCAAAAATTTTAAGTTATGGCATATGTAATTAACGATGATTGTACTGCATGTGGTACTTGCATGGATGAATGCCCAGCGGATGCTATCCATGAAGGAGACATCTACAGAATTGATCCGGATGCCTGCACCGATTGTGGAGCTTGTGCTGAGGTATGTCCGGTTGAAGCTATCTCCCCGGAGTAATAAAAATGCAGCATAACAGCATAGAACCCGCTTAAAAGGCGGGTTTTTTCATGCCCGTTTACTATAATTGCTACGCATTTTTTATTTTCTTTAAATACTGTTCTTTTAGGGTGAACAACAGACTGAATGTATTTCCTATATTTACAATTCTAATTCAGTAAAATAATATATGGAGTTAGTTTTTCTGTTTACCGGTATTATATTATCTGCCTTTGTAGTATGGTTGATTATGCGTGGAAAAAACGAAGGCGGTTCAAAAGTTCTCATCGAAAAAAACCGATTTTTTCAACAACAAATTGAAGAATTAAAAGCTGCACTTTCTGAAAAGGAACAATCCTTTCTGAATTTGACATCACAATACAGTTCCAAAGAAACCGAATTGAAAAACCTGAACCAGCGGCTTCAGGAACAAAAACAGGAAATGCTTGAAATTGGTGAAAAATTTAATACGGAATTCCGTAACCTGGCCAATGAAATATTGGAAGAAAAATCGAAAAAATTTACGGAACAGAATAAAACCAACCTCGATCAGATACTGAAACCACTTGGAGAGAAAATAAAAGATTTCGAAAAGAAAGTGGAAGAAACTTACGATAAGGAATCGCAGCAGCGTTTTTCGCTGAAAGAAGAAGTAAAACGCCTGGCTGAATTGAATCAACAGGTAAGTAAAGAAACAAGTTCATTAACAAAAGCGCTGAAGGGCGAATCGAAAACACAGGGAAACTGGGGCGAAGTAATCCTCGAAAGCATCCTGGAACGAACCGGCTTACGCAAGGGTTATGAATATACGGTTCAGGATTCATTTACAACAGATTCTAACCAGCGCTATCAATCGGATGTAATTGTTCACTATCCCGGAGAAAGAAGTATCATTATCGATTCAAAAGTTACGCTAACGGCTTACGACAGTTATACAGCTGCAGAAACTGAGGAAGAAAAACAGGCTGCATTGAAAGCGCATCTGATTTCGGTAAAAAATCATATCAACGATTTGGCATCGAAAAACTACCAGGACATAGCCGGGATCAAAACACTCGATTTTATAGTCATGTTTATGCCTGTAGAGCCTGCTTATCTTCTGGCTGTCCAGAACGAGCCTCAGTTATGGACCTACGCATACGAGAAAAGGATTCTTTTAATCAGCCCGACAAATCTTATTGCTGTGCTTAAAATGATCGAAAGCCTCTGGAAGCAGGAATATCAGAACCGGAATGTTTTGGAAATAGCCCGGCAGGGAGGTGAATTATATGATAAATTTGTCGGATTAATTGATGACCTGATTGATATGGGCACCAAGCTCAAGCAAACCCATAAAAGTTATGAAGCTTCAATGAATAAGCTCTCTTCGGGAAAAGGTAATCTGGTCGGAAAAGTTCAAAAATTAAGGGAATTGGGAGTAAAGGCCAAGAAAACGCTTCCTGAAAGTATGTTGAAACGTGCCCTAGAAGATAGTAGTGAAAACGCTGAGAACTTCTAATAAGTCAGGTGCTTTCAATCAATTTAATACCCCTGTCTGTATTATACTTCAGACTCCAAAACCGGAAACCGAATCCGGAAGCAAACTCCCGAGCCTGTATTCTCAGCAGATAATACTCCATTATGGTCATTAATAAATGCATAGGCTATCGTTAGTCCAAGTCCTGTTCCGATACCTGTTTCTTTCGTAGTAAAGAAGGGGTCAAAAATATGGGGCAAATCATTCTCTGGAATTTCAGGTCCTGTGTTGGTTATTTTAACTACTAAATAATCCTGCGAATCAGAATTATCTCTATACGTTTCAATATCGATGTATTCATTCTTCCTCTCCCCCATACTGTTTATAGCGGCCACAGCATTGTCCACAATACTCAGTAAAACTTGCTGAAGTTTGTCCTTGTATGCCAGAACAGGACCTAAAAAACGATAATTCTTTCTCACCTTAAGTTCTTCAGGAAATTTATGACGCATAAAAAAAATGGTATTATCGATCAATTCATGTAAATCGACCCATTGCGGTTTCGGATTTTCATTTCCTGTAAAGGTCATAAGTGCATCGACAATCTTTTTTGCCTTTTCAAATCCTTTTCTTATAATCTGAATTCCATTGGTAAAATCATCGTGTAGTTCTGACTTCTTATCCAGGTTATGACCCGGTTTTACTTCTTCAACCATCGCAAGTCCTCCCGATATATAGTTCAACGGATTATTGATCTCATGTGCCATCCCTGCAGTTAAAGTGCCCAGGGATGTCATCCTCTCTGACTGGTAAAGTTTCTTTTGGGCTTCATCAAGGCTTCGAAGTGTATTGTTAAGCTCAATATTCTGCTTTGTCAGTGCTTTATTCTTATGTGTAATCTCTTCTTGAAATCTTATGTTAATTCTACGTAATTGATAAATAGCTATATGAAGGAATATAAATCCAATAACCTGGGTAACTTTGTGCATCAGGTAGAAATTCTCTATAATAGGCACAATCTCAAATTCTCTCGGCATATAGGCTTTAAGGAAAGGTTCAATAAACAGTAAGAGCAATCCAAAATAAGCAAAAGAGAAATAGTACAATACCCTCTCCCTAACGGGTACAAGTAAAATTTGCGGTATCGATGAAAATGTAATGATAATATATGGATAGTAGGCAAAGCTTTCTTCTTCTACAAATCCAAGCATTGTAGGAATGATGAAAAAAACCGTTGGCAGTATGAAAATGAGGGATATTTTACTTAACCACGCATGATTCCGGCTTGCAAGAACCAGGTTGATAACGTTTAATATCATCATCATAAGAATTCGCTGTGATCCAATACCCCATGAAGTTTGTTGAATCCAGTTAATTATCATGAGCAATATAAACACCAACGTTACTGAAATCAGCATTATTACATTTAACTGATTACCCAGAATTAACGTGCGATTGTAAAGATTCCTCTCTTCCGACCTCACTCCTAGAAATGAAATCCGGCGCCAGAGTTTTTTCATTGATAAGCAACTAATAGATAATGTTAAATATAGGAAATAAATGAACTGTTATCAATTGAGAATTATTAACGGATAGTATATAATTTATAAAAAGTTGGAGTTAAGAAAGACTGGTAATCAGTAATAATGTAATTATCAATCCATAAGTGAGAATCTTGGTAGTATGATTAATTATAAAAGCAGTAATAAGTTTTGTTAAAAACAATTTTGAAAATTAGCTGTATTAACCATATCATAAA
>CAZMVE010000178.1:0-1334 GCA_964569585.1 uncultured Bacteroidales bacterium
CGATTTGCCAATTGTACCCTGCTTCTTATCGATTATAATACGGAGATCGATGCCCTGCTTCTTCTGGATGTATTGCATGAAGAAACCCCTGCCCTGAACAGCGAGAAAAACAGGGAGATGTTTTATTCCGTTCTGGAAGACTATGCTGAAATAAAACCCAAACGAAAACAGTATGAAATGGTAAGGAATAATGAGTATTTTAACGCCATTCAGGTAAAATATGCCTATGCGGTAACCTGCCACAAATCGCAGGGCGGACAATGGAACACGGTTTTTATCGATCAGGGATATATGACCAGAGATCGCATTGACAGGGAGTATATGCGATGGTTGTATACTGCAGTCACAAGAGCAACAGAGAAAGTTTACCTGGTCAATTTTCCCGATTATTTTTTTAGTGAATAATTGATAAATTGGTAAACTGATGAAATGAAGCCTTATATTTTTTCAATGAATTGTATGATATTTGAATTCACCGATTACTCAGTTCATCAATTCCTCAATTTCTTCAATCGCCTATAATTTTCACCAGCACCCGTTTTTTACGTTTTCCGTCGAATTCACCATAGAATATCTGTTCCCAGGGACCAAAATCGAGCTTTGCTTCGGTAACAGCCACAACCACTTCGCGTCCCATAACCGTTCGTTTCAGGTGTGCATCGGCATTATCTTCAAATCCATTGTGCCGGTATTGGGAGTATGGTTTTTCAGGGGCCAGTTTTTCCAGCCACACTTCAAAATCGTAATGAAGTCCCGATTCATCGTCGTTAATAAATACACTAGCTGTAATATGCATGGCATTTACCAGCACCAGTCTTTCCCGAACACCGCTTTCATCGAGGCATTGCTGAATATCGGGCGTAATGTTCATCAGTTGTCGTCGCTGGTCGGTTTTAAACCAGAGTTCTTTACGGTACGATTTCATTTTCCGGTGGTTTTAATTTGTACAAAACATAGCCTTGGCAGTGACGTAAGCATTGATCCGTTTCTGCATAAATAGTGACTGCTTTATTTTCAGTAAATTCTTTTTCCGAAATGTAAAATATATTCTCATGGGTTTCTTCTGTGAAAGTCAGCATCCTATTCTTATGGACACCCAAATAGTAAGCAACCTGATAATGAATAGGAGGGACACTGGTGATCTCAATCCGATCCTGATGTGATATTTTATTGGTAAGTGAATTTTCAACAATTCTTGTTGTGATGTTTCCGGCATAATACACAGGTTCATCGGCTGTAACATCTATGACATCTTCAATAAAAGTATTGATCTTCATATACCGGCTGTGAAAATCGGGATAATAATAGAAATTCAGGAAAATCCGGAATAACAG
>CAZMVE010000178.1:1434-3271 GCA_964569585.1 uncultured Bacteroidales bacterium
GTAGTAATGAACGGGAAAAGCATATAGAGGTACCGGATTTTAAAACTGGGTGTTATCCAGTATATAGGAATATTGAGAATAATAAACCAGGTGATGTACTTGAGAAATTTATTTTTTTTATAGGTTTTGAGAAAAATTGATTTCCGGAAGAACACGATAAAAATGATGCCGGGAAGCAGGGTCTTGAAAAGTATCGCCGGAAACATCAGGAGCGCCTTCAGAATTTGTGGCAGATTTTTGCCCTGTACCGTTTTTTCGCTCGATTCTAAAAACAGATTGTGGATAAAGGGCCATGGATCTTCATACATCGAATAGATGAAAAAGTACAGTGACACAAGTATGATAAGTATTGAAATTCCCAGTAGGTGTGTCCAATGAAAAAGTATCCTGAAATTTCGTGCAGATAGGGCCCAGGCAAGAAGGCTGAAAAACTGGAATGCCAGTGAGGGTAGTCCTTTGGTAAGTAATCCGATTGCGCACAAAGTGTAAGAAATTAAAAACAGGTCCAACTTTTTTTGTTTTTTCCCGAAATAGAAAATACTTAGTCCCTGCAAATACACAACCAGCGAGTAGAAGAGATCGATTTCGCCGGTATACACGCCTCCGTAAAACAGGAAATCAACATTTATAACAAGCAGGATTGTTGTTATAACAGCTATTTCAGCATTAAGAAATTTCCGGACGACGAAAAAATTCAGAGTGATCAACAACAGAAGACTTAAAAGGGAAGGCAGGCGGACTACCCAGTTGTCGAAAACGCCTGAAATTTTTGAGGTCATAACAATCAGCCAGTTGTAAACAGGAGGCTTGTTGTAGTATTTCCATCCGAAAAGAGTGGGTACCGCATAGTTACTGCTTTGTGTCATTTCAAATGCAACAACTCCCCGGCGCGGCTCTTCTGCTCGGAGTGTGAGACTGTTAATGGTTCCGAAATATGCAGTGATGCTAAGAAGTATACCTGCAATTATGATCATGGGCAGGGTATAGTTCTTTTTATGTTTCATGTCTGAAAAAGGCTGTAATAGTTGATGTAGTATTATTTCAGAATGCTCATTTTACAATTTCAGCAATTATAGCTTTGATCCTTCTATCCAGCAAATGGTCTGAATGTGCATACTGATCAGTTGAATCGAGTTTGCTTTTCACACTAAAATAGAATTTGATTTTGGGTTCTGTTCCTGAAGGGCGTATCGAAATTTTCGAGCCATCCTCAGTAAAAAACTGGAGTACATTCGATTTTGGCAAGGCTATTTTTGAGACAAAGCCGCGCAACAGGTCTTCTTCCTGCTGCAATTGGTAATCGGCAATTTTAATCACCCTTGAATCATTGATGGTCGCCGGGGGCTTGCTCCTATAGTTTTTCATCATCTGTTGTATCTCTTCGGCGCCTTCCTTTCCTTTTTTAGTAACCGACAGTAGCTTTTCCTTATACAATCCGAATTCCTTATAGATTTCGAGTAGCATTTCGTACAGCGATTTACCCTTGCTTTTTGCCCAGGCAGCCGTTTCAGCAATAAGGGCACAGGAAATAATCGCATCTTTATCGCGCACAAATTCACCGGCCAGGTAGCCATAGCTTTCTTCCCCGCCACCGATAAATGTCATCTTCCCTTCTTTTTGCCTGATGATATCAGCGATATATTTAAATCCGGTGAGCACATCGTAATGTTGTACCCTGTATTTCATAGCAATATCCGCCAGAAGTTCGGTGGTAACAATGGTTTTAACAATATACTCTTTTCCTTTAAGCTTGCCGTTCTCCGACCATTTGGTAAGCAGGTAATTGATAAGCAATGCAGCCGTCTGGTTACCGTTGAGGACAATATATTTTCCGGCG
>CAZMVE010000179.1:0-3215 GCA_964569585.1 uncultured Bacteroidales bacterium
CCGGAGTTTACGGCCTCCTTCTATTCGAAAAGAGCTCATGCAGGCAAATAATTATTTTTTCCGCATAGGTCTGCGGATTTTTTTCTTACTTAATATTTCGCGCGTTTCGTTCAGTTTAATATTATCTGTCCTGATACGTCCCTTCGATAGTCTTTCCAGATCATTAAGGACCATTTCATCGTTCACCGTATCGCGATTCCATATCAGGTACGATTTCTTCATATGGTTGGCGATGGTGGTGACAAGCTTTTCTTTTTCATAGCCATCGGAAAGTTCACAGGCTGCATCGATCATTAGTTCAGTTGCTTTACCATAGTGTTTAAAGGCTATATTGTGTATGCCATATTCAACAATGCGGGGAGGTTGTTGGAAAGTTTCGGGTTTCGGTACTTCGTAAGGAAAATCGATATCGAGTTCAAAATGCGCAATAATAGCGAGATGATCCCACAGTTTATGTTTAAAGTCGTTTATATCGCGCAAATGTGGATTAAGGTTACCCATAATAGCAATAATAGCGTACGCCAGTCTGTTACGCTCGGTGCGATCTTCTACAGTCTTAATATAATCAACCATCTTTTGAATGTTTCTTCCATATTCGGGAAGGACTAGCTGTTTTCGGCTGGTGTTATAATCAAAGCTCATTCGTATAATATTTCGTATTTTCTAGTTTTTCTATTTTGTTGTATAAATCTATTTTTGGCGGAAAGACAATCTCCATGTTCTTCTCTAGTAGAGTATAACTCCGGATATTACTACTTGGCCAGCTTTCTGATGTATAAATTGTTTTTACATTATCAGGGTAGTTACTCCCGCAAATGGAATGATTTACAAAGCTAAATGAAAAATCCGTACCACCAAAGCTATTTCCTGAATTGAAATATAATTTCTTAAGGTTCAGTTTTTTACAATCAGAAATTATCGACGATTCTGAGCTTGGCAAATTTAAGAAGGAGCTGTTTTTCCTGCTTCATCTGCTGAAAGAAAACCGTTGCTTTCCGATTGGGCATCTCACCTTCAATGTGTACCACTTTTCCTTTTCCGAACCGGGAATGTTCAACCAGCATACCGGATTGTATTTTTAAAGGATCGGAAGGTTTAAAGAATGAATCGGAGGAAGCACGGAGCGGTTCGTTCCTTCCGGCAGCATAACTGATTTTAGTAAGTTTTCTTCCGGTTCCCTGGAAAAAAGACTGAGGTTCTCGATGCAGGGAATTATTATTCCTGAATTCATCTTCACGATCGAACACAAAAGAATCTTTGCGTGGGTCATCAGGCCAATCGACATAAGTTTCATCAATTTCTTTAATGAAGCGGCTGGGTGAACAATCGATAAGCTCTCCCCAGCGATAGCGCGTTTGACTGTAAGTAATCATTACTTTTTTCTTGGCCCTGGTTACAGCTACATAAAAGAGTCTCCGTTCTTCTTCCAGACCCTGCATATTTTCCATCGACATGGGCGAAGGAAAAAGCTCTTCTTCAACACCCGCCACATAAACAACGGAAAACTCGAGTCCCTTGGCCGAATGCATAGTCATAATACTGACTTTATCCCGGTTTTCTTCTTTCATATTATCAGCATCGGTAAGCAGTGCTATATCCTCCAGATATCGCTCGAGCATGGGAGACTCACCCTCTTCACGGGCGCCTTCAACAAAATCATGAATACCATTTAAAAGCTCTTCAAGGTTTTCAAATTTGCTAAGTTCTTCGGGAGTGTTCCCATTATGGAGTTCTTTCATAATACCGCTGGCCGATAGTAAATGCCGGGTAGTTTCATAGGCGTCCTCTGCTTTTGCTTTCGTCTGACAACTGCTGATAAATTCGGCAAAAACCCTTAGTTTCTCCAAAGTACCCCGATTGAATTGAAGTGCCGGATCGGATAAATTCTGAAGTACATCCCAGAGGCTGGCATTTCCGGAAAGTGCCACTTCCTGAAGCTTACCCAGTGTAGTCTTGCCAATACCTCTTGCCGGATAATTTATGATGCGTTTCAGTGCCTCATCATCATTTGGGTTTACCAATAGTCTCAGGTAGGCAATACAATCCTTGATCTCCTTTCGCTGATAGAAGGAAATGCTCCCGTAAATTTTGTAGGGTACATTGCGTTTGCGCAGGGCTTCTTCAAAAATTCTCGATTGTACATTGGTGCGGTACAGAATAGCAAAATCGTTGTATTGCATTTGCCGGCTCAACCGGATGTCGAAAATGGAATTCGATACAATAAATCCCTCTTCAATATCAGTTAGGGCTTTAATAACCTCAATTTTTTCACCCTCCTCGTTTTTCGAATAAATGGTCTTTTTTATCTGGTCACGGTTTTTATCGATAATGCTGTTGCCTGCATTCACAATAGTTTGTGTTGAGCGATAGTTTTGTTCCAGTTTGAATAAATGGTAATCAGGATAGTCATTCTTAAAATTGAGTATGTTTTCAATTTTTGCACCGCGGAATGAATAAATACTTTGTGCATCGTCGCCCACTACGCATACATTTTTATGCCTTTCTCCCAGCCGGTTCACTATCAGGTACTGGGCATAGTTGGTGTCCTGGTATTCATCGACGAGGATGAATTGAAATTTTTCCTGGTAGGTACGAAGAACCTCCTTAAAATCGCGAAAGAGGATATTGGTGTTCACGAGCAGATCGTCGAAATCCATGGCGCCGGCTTTTTTACAGCGCACGGCATACATTTTAAAAATATCTCCCAGCATAGATCGGCGGGTTATCCGGTCGCGTTCCGTGAATTGATTGTTATTGCAGTAGACCTGGGGTGTGATCAGGTTATTCTTGGCCGAAGAAATGCGGCCAAATACTTCACCGGGTTTGTATATTTTTTCATCGAGCTGAAACTCACGGATAATGGTTTTGACAAGGCTCTTTGAATCGTCGGTATCGTAAATAGAGAATGCCGAAGGATACCCCAACTTGTCAGCCTCTTTTCGTAAAATCCGGGCAAACATGGAATGGAAAGTTCCCATCCACAGGTAGCGTGCTGCATCATTACCGAGAAGTTGTACTATCCGCTCCTTCATCTCGCGGGCAGCTTTGTTGGTAAATGTCAGCGCCAGGATGGAAGATGGAGAAACGTTATTTTCAAGCAGGTGGGCAATACGGTAGGTAAGCACACGTGTTTTCCCCGAACCGGCACCGGCGATAACCAGCGATGGTCCTTCCGTATGTTTTACGGCTGTTACCTGAGCTTCATTTAATCCGTC
>CAZMVE010000180.1:0-3202 GCA_964569585.1 uncultured Bacteroidales bacterium
TTTGCTGTGTCAAAGATCGTTTAAATACAGAATGAAAGCAATTCACAACAAAAATTCCTTGTGATTAATCCATGAATATGCTGTGTCAAAGATCGTTTAAATACAGAATGAAAGCAATTCACAACTACTGTTATGTACATTAGTTTAAATATTGAGCTGTGTCAAAGATCGTTTAAATACAGAATGAAAGCAATTACATTTTAATGTTCTATAAAAATAATGTGAGGTTTCACTAATTTTGCGGGCGGACCGGCAGGTGCCGGATGCGAAAAATGATAGAAAACCTTGTAAACAAACTGGAACAGCATGAAGGACCTCTTGAAAATACTCGAAAAGAAACAAATTACCTTGCCTGACAATGTTAGTGCGCTGCTGAGCAGTTGCAGGAAATATACCCTCTTCGATACGGTTGATCAACTGGCGTTGGCTGCCACAGGTGGAGAAAACAACAGCTCGTTTGAGGTAAAGTACACCATTCCCGGGAAAGGGGAATATACCGAAGCCATAGTACACCGGGTAAGCAACGGTATTTCGGCCAACTATACCGAGCCCTACATGCGCCGGCGCGATCCTGATACTATGTTCATTGCCGATGAGCTGCCAACGGATAAGGTATATTTTAAGGACAGGTTTGGGTATGATTTCGAATCGCTTCAGTCGGAAACTCTGGACTGGCTACAGGAACAGAAACTGGCGGTCTTTTTTTATTTTGCCGGAAGAGAAAAAATCGGTGTCAGCGGAATAGCCATTGCTCCTGCCAATGCCGGATTTTTTGCCATGGGACTATCGATGTTGCAAAA
This sequence comes from uncultured Bacteroidales bacterium, assembly GCA_964569585.1. Lineage (GTDB taxonomy): Bacteria > Bacteroidota > Bacteroidia > Bacteroidales > UBA10428 > UBA10428. The sequence goes on from CAZMVE010000180.1 coordinate 801, forward strand.
AATTATGCCTGTGGCCGACTTGCCCGATCAATATACCATAGATTCTGTAATTTATGTGGCCCCTACATTTCGTCACACCCATTTCGAGGGGAAACAGGTTGTGGTTCACAAACGTTCGGAAGACCTGCACGAGATCTATGCCTATAACCTCTATCCGGGGCCCAGTGCGAAAAAAGGATTGTACGGGGCGCTGCTGACCAAAGGGGAGAAGGAGGGATGGATCACGGCCCATTGCTCCACGGTGCAGGTAGTGAGCCCGTATGATAATATTACCACCTTTATGCACGAAGGGGCCAGCGGAGGGGGCAAGAGCGAAATGCTGCAAAATATAGTCAGGGAACCTAACGGGCAGGTGTTGATCGGAGAAAATATTCTGACAGGAGAAAAAAGGTTAATCAACCTGCCGCTTTTCTGCTCTTTTAATCCGGTCACCGACGATATGGCGCTATGCCATCCAAGCCTGCAATCGACCAATGGCAAATTGACGGTGCTGGATGCGGAAAATTCCTGGTTTATCCGTGTCGACAGTATTACTGATTATGGAGATGATCCCTTTCTTGAGAAAATAACCATTAAGCCAAAGAAACCTTTACTGTTCCTGAATATTAAAACAAACCCCGATTGTACCGCATTGATATGGGATCATACGGAAGACGAACCCGGGAAGAGATGTCCCAATCCCAGGGTGATCCTTCCCAGGGATATAGTGCCCGGGATTGTTGATAAAAGTGTTACCATAGATGTACGAAGCTTTGGGGTTCGCACGCCTCCCTGCTCAAAAGACGATCCCAGCTACGGTATTGTGGGCCTGTTCCATATATTGCCTCCTGCCCTGGCGTGGTTGTGGAGGCTGGTTTCGCCCCGAGGTTATGCCAATCCAAGTATTGTGAGCAGCGGTGAAATGGGATCGGAAGGTGTTGGTTCGTATTGGCCCTTTGCCACCGGTAAAATGGAGATCCATGCCAATATATTGCTGGAGCAGATCATGCAGACTCCCCGGACCCGGTATACTTTAGTGCCCAATCAGCATATTGGTGTATGGAAGATGGGGTTCAAACCACAGCTTTTAATGCGCGAGTACCTGACACGCAGGGGAAATGCAAAACTGAGAAGCGACCAGTACCAGGAAGCCCGATGTCCGCTGTTAGGGTATGAATTGAACTACCTGACTATTGAAGGGGCAAAGATTCCTTCCCGGTTCCTGCAGGTTCATCGTCAGACCGAGGTGGGTGTTGAGGGTTACGATGCAGGGGCACAGCTTTTATATGATTTCTTTAAGAAGGAATTACAAAAGTTTTTGACACCGGGCTTATCGCCTACGGGTAAAAGAATTATAGAAGCCTGTTTGTCGGGTGCTGCTGTTGAAGACTATAATTCGATAATACCTATGAATTATCAGTACTCATTCCTGACAATAAAGGATTATGAATCGGGTGCTGATGGTAATGGAGGGTAAAATCTATCCCTGTTTACCGGTATTCCTGTCAGTTATTCCGGAGCTCAGTTTTTCAATCTTTCGGGCAACAGTCTTTTAAAAAGTACAGGTACTACCTGAACTACGGTACAGGTCTGAAATTCAGGTATAGAAATCCATATTGAACCCCGGGTCAATATCCTTTAATTTGCTTTTTTCTTCAATTCCAATTAGGGGATAAAGACTCTTTTAATGTCATACTATATGTGAAAGTAAAGGATTAAATAATTGTTAAATTCTGAAATATGTATTTTTTATATACCCGAATACCCGGTTTTTTATTATCTTGCGCGCCTCTTTAAAATGAATAACCGATTAGCCCGTATAGTTAACATGATCAGACTGAAAATATCAGCTTATTTTCTTATTCTTTTATTCTCCTTGCTTTGTAACGGATTAAAATCGCAGGATATAAACACGACCGTTATATCAGGTGTTGAAGACAAAATTTCATTGGAAGAATATCTTTCGGGACTTCCGGATTTTAAATTTTTTTATCAGAAGGATCTGCTGAATGACGTTTTTCTCTATGCATCGGATAATGGAAAAACCTTAAATAATTATCTCGACCACGCCATGACGCAGCGGGGGATTGCCTACCTGGTTTATAAGGATAAAAACATTGTTTTTGTAGAGCGAACCCGGCTGAATTTTAATGATCAGGAAAAATATGCCGACACGGACGGGAGCGGAAATTTGTATGCCGTTGTAAATGTCGGTGATCCCATGCTGGCAGGTAAGTTTAAAAGGGCCAGTCTCAAAGGCTATGTGCGGAATGGTAAAACCGGAGAGTCTTTACCGGGAGCTGTCATTCATTTTCCCGAACTGGATCTGGGTGTGGTGACTGACCTTGCAGGTTACTATTCAGTGGAACTTCCTGTTGGTAAGCAGGCCACTACCTATAGTTATATAGGCTTTGAAGAAAGGG
>CAZMVE010000181.1:0-3200 GCA_964569585.1 uncultured Bacteroidales bacterium
GCCGACATGTTCTTCAGATATGACAGATCAATTTTCATCATTTTTCCTCATTGTGAATAAATTCCCCTCTAAATTAATTTATTTTTTTATTTTTAGTAAAATATTGTTCTTTACAGACGATCTAAAAATTGTTCTGTTGCATACAGATAAAAATTAATATAAAATGAAGAGAATTATAATATTACTATTTTTCTTCCTTATTACAAAATCAGCGATTCACTCACAATCAGATTATTTTGATTTTCAGGATTATAAAGATCAAAGAATCGCGGAAAGATTATTTAATAAAGCTGTTGAAGCGGTTAATGCGAAGGATTTTTACGGGGCACTTTATTTTCTCGACAGCGTAACGCTATTACAGCCAAATATGGCTGTAGCGTATATCGAGCGTGGGAAAATATACTTTTTAAAGGAGAGAACTAACGATGCATTAAATGAATTCCGCCAGGTTTTAACCTTTGAGCCGCTGAACGGAGAAGCCATGTTTTATAAAGCCTATGTTATGTTTACACAGGATACTTCCAGTGTTAGCAGCGCAGACTTTGATCAGGCAATAAAGAATAAATATTTAAAACCACATGCCTATTATTATCGTGGTTTGCTCAGGTTGATGGAAAAATCATATAATGATGCTATTGCCGATTTTACAATGGCCATTGAAGGTAAAGGCAATTATGCTAAAGCATTCCACGACAGAGGTTCGGCAAAGCGAATGCTGGGAGATTATCAGGGAGCAATCTATGATTATCGTCTGGCTATTACCTACGACCCGGATCTTATTATGGCCTATATTAATATGGGTTCAACGAAAAAGAAATTAGGCGATTATCAGGGAGCTGAGCAGGATTATACAGTTGCCATTAATATCGATTCAACTAACTATGTCCCTTATAATAATCGGGGTGGCGCCAGGTATATCTTGGGCGATTTAGCTGGTGCTGAAGCAGATTATAATAAAGCCTACGAATTAAACCCCGATTCCTACGAAGTAATATCTAATATGGGCAATGTCATTGCCAAAGCAGGTGATTATGAGGCAGCACTTGAATGGTATAACCAGTCACTGGAGCTTAATCCCGATTATAGCCTGTCATATCTCAACAGGGGATTGACCTACGAAATGCTGGGTATGCTTGCCGAAGCATGCATCGACTGGCAAATGGCAGCCAATCTTGGATTGGAAGAAGCTGAAAAATATCTCAAAGAATGTAATAAGTAAAACATTTTCAAATCATGATAAAGCGAATTCTAATCATTTTACTTTTAATCGAAGCAGTACAATTCTCTTCAGTTCAAGCTCAGGTAAATCCGTTGAAAATTAAAAGAAGAGAATTTAAAAAACAGGAATATGGCTTTAAAGATGCGTGGTTAAATGTGAAGGACGGGAATTACTTCTTTTCTCTGGGTTCAGGATCATACCGCGAAGCAAGAGAGTATTACCTGAAGGCTTATGGATACAATCCTGATAATGCTGAACTGAATTATATGGTTGGCAGGTGTTATTTATTCACCGATAACAAATTCGAATCAATTAAATACATAAAGAAAGCCTACGATCTGAAACCGGATGTTAATTTTGATATTCACCTTATGCTGGGTATGGCTTATCACCAGATACTTGAATTCGATAAGGCAATTGAAGAATATAATTATTTTATTAACAATTTGCATCCGAAGTTCCGTGCCAAATACCAATCACAAATCGATCTTTATATTCAGCAGTGTAAAAACGGAAAACTGCTGGTGGCAGAGCCAAAACGGGTTGTGATCAATAATCTGGGCAAAGGAGTAAATTCCATTTATGATGAATATGGTCCTGTAATCACAAATGATGGACAGGAGATGTATTTTACTTCACGCAGGAAATATTCGAAGAAAAGTGAAAAGAGTGTACTGGATGATAAATACTTTGAAGATGTTTATCACTCTGATCTGGACGGAGAGATATGGTCGAGGGCCAAGCGTCTGGATAAAAAGATCACAGGAAGAGCAAATACAACGAATATAGCTGTAATCGGATTATCGCCCGATAAACAAAAACTATACATTTATAAGGGGGATAACAAAAGGGGTGATTTATATGTAAGTACGCTTAAAAAGGGATTGTGGACCAAACCAAAATCACTTTCGAAATTTAATTCAAAGTATAGTGAAGTGTCTATGTGTATATCTTCCGATGAATCGGTACTTTATTTCATCTCAGGAAATACAAAGAAAGGATATGGCGGAACCGACATTTATATTAGCCGGAAGAATAGTCAGGGGAAATGGGGCAAGCCGGAAAATGCAGGTAATGTTATCAATACTTTTTTCGATGAACTTGGAGTGAGCCTGGGAATGAATGACAGTGTATTGTATTTTAGTTCCAAGGGTCATAATTCCATGGGAGGTTATGATGTTTTTCAAAGTACACTAAGTAATGTAGGACTTTGGTCCAAACCCCGGAATTTAGGATATCCGATAAATACACCCAACGATGATGTTTTCTATGTTGTGTCTCCCGATGGTAAAACAGCCTTCTACTCTTCGAACAGAGAATCAGGATTGGGAGGTATGGATATATATAAAATAATCTATCTCGGAGCCGAAAAGGATATGCTTGCCGGCGACGTTGAAGACTTGCTGGCAGGAGCTAAAATACCCTACGATGATATTTATTTTTCACCACTTAAAAAGTTGGCTGTCGATTCTACAATTCTTATGCGGGGATTTATTAATGATTCTGAAAATCAACGTCCCATTATCGCGAAGATTGAATTGATTGACAGGGACAGGAGTATGGTTATTTCTACTGCTATTTCCGATTCGACCGGTAATTATTCTGTTAAATTGCCCGAAACCAAAATGTACGGAGTTGAAATTGTTGCAAAAGGCTATCTTCTGTATCTTGATATGGTCGATCTTTCGCAACGAACTTACGATGAAGTGGTTGTGAAGAATTTTCTCCTGGATAGGGTAGAAGTAGGAGCAAAGGTCATCCTGAAAAATATTTATTTTGAATTCGGGAAATCGAATCTGAAACCTGAGTCCTATGCTGGCCTCGATAATGTTGTGAAGTTATTACAAAGCAACGAAACTATCCGTATCGAGATTTCCGGACATACCGATAATATAGGCTCCTTAAAAACCAATACAAAACTATCGACCGATAGAGCCAAAGCGGTTGTGGATTACCTGGTTAAAAAAGGTATTCCTGCAAG
>CAZMVE010000182.1:0-3059 GCA_964569585.1 uncultured Bacteroidales bacterium
CTGAAATAGTTAAAAGGTTAATCTGACGGATTTTTGACCTGAACAAAAAAAATGTTAAGTTTGTTATATCTTATTGAATTGCAGAATATTTCATTATGAACAAGAGGGAATTCTTAAAGACAAGTTTGATCGGATCGCTGGGTTTAATGAGTATACCTGCTTTAGGCAGAAGCAAAATTAATTTATTTAAAATTCCAAAAGAATTCAAACTCCTTGAACTTCCTTATGCGTATGATGCACTGGAACCATACATTGATAAGGAAACCATGGAGATACATTATACAAAGCATCATGCAGGCTATACCGACAGGTTCAATGAAGCTTTGCACGAAGCCGGAATTGATGCCGAAAATGTGCGGAGTATACTTCAGGAACCCTCGAAATATAATGCTGCAATTGTAAACAATGGAGGTGGATTCTTTAACCACCGATTGTACTGGAAATGTCTTTCACCCAATGGTGGAGGAGCCCCGACAGGAAATGCAGCTTCCCTTATCAATCGCGATTTTGGATCGTTCGAAAAATTCAGAGAAGAATTTAGTTCAGCCGCCAAAACCTTGTTCGGATCGGGATGGGCCTGGCTGGTAAATAAGAACGGTGTTTTAAAAATTGTTACCACTTCAAACCAGGATAATCCTTTTATGGATACACTCCCCCTTGAGCAACAGGGATTCCCTATTCTTTGCCTCGATGTCTGGGAGCACGCCTACTATTTAAAATATCAAAATCGCAGGGCCGACTATGTTGAAGCATTCTGGAATATTGTTAACTGGGAAACCGTAAATAACAAGCTTAAGAAAAGTACTGAAAGTTAATGGGAACACTGCTTTCCGGAATCCTGATATATTTTCCATTTTCATTTTTCTCATTTACCTATCTGAATACTCCTGCCATAACATTAGAAGAACCTTTCACGGCTAAAGATATTTTATACCAGGTATTCGAAGTCAACAAAACAATTAGGACTATAAGCTATACCGTACTTCTTAGGGAACGTATTCATGGTAAATATATCCAGAGAAAAACTGATTTTAAGGTCGTTTTCAATCCTTATCAGATTTACATGAAACAGTATTATCCGGATCAGGGATTAGAAATACTATATAACAGAGAAGAAACAGGTAAAAAAGCATTGTTAAACAGAAATTCTATTATCTTACCTCTGCTCAGGCTTGATCCTATCGGTAATATGATGCGTAAAGAAAGTCACCATTCAATATTCAAAGGTGGTTTCAATTACTTTCTGGAGGTTCTTGAAGCGTTGTATGCCAAATATCCCGAAGAACGAAACTCAGCCTGGCATTATGAAGGTATAATTAAATATGACCATATAATCTGCTATAAAATAACCTTCGAAAATCCCGATTTTGGCCTCACCAACTATATCGTGAAAGAAGGTGAAAATCTGGAAATCATTTCCTGTAAAATGAATGTATGCGATTATATGATTTTCGAGAATAATCCGAATTTACGCTCTTTTGACGATTTCAAACCTGGTACTAAAATCAAGATCCCTACTGATTATGCCCGGCAAATAATTATTTACATCGATAAGGAAAAACTAATCCCAATTGGAGTGAAAGTATTTGACGACAAAGGACTATTTGATGAATATACCTATCAGAACATCGTATTAAATCCTGTGTTTTCGGATCAGGACTTTAAAAGCTCCAATCCGGCTTATGGATTTCGTTAATAGATTAAATTTAATTAGTATTTAGACTGCCTATGAAATTTGCTAAATTTTTTTTAGTTATCGTCCTCCTTCTTTACTTTATCTCCAATGAGTTATTTTCGCAAAAAAAATCACAGGACAATAATAATGATATAAAGGTATCATTGCTGACATATTCTCCAGGCAGCAGATTATATTCGGTTTTTGGTCATAGTGCCATCAGAATTTATGACCAGGCCAATTCATCAGATCTTGTATACAATTATGGAACATTTCAATTCGATCAATCCGGATTCTACTTAAAATTTTTGCATGGCAACCTGATCTATTCATTATCACGTACCTCATTCGAAAATGTAAAGCAAAGCCTTATCCTTGAAAACCGTTCGTTGATTGAGACACCCTTAGTTTTAAATAATATTGAAAAAGTCAGGTTAATTAGATACCTCGAAAACAATATTTTGCCGGAAAACCGGGATTATCGTTACGACTTTCTTTACGACAACTGTGCGACACGTATAATTGAATTGTTAAAAAAAAGTACGTCCGACTCACTAATTATTAAACCGGAAGTATTACCGGTCAAAACATTCCGACAACTGCTTCGCCCCTATCTTAAAAATCGCCCCTGGGTGCATATGGGTATTGATTTGCTTATGGGGATACAGGCTGATAAAATGGCTCGTCTGACAGAACCTGCTTTCCTGCCCGATTACCTGCACCTCTTTGTTAAAAATTTTCAATTGCAAAGCCCTGAAAACTCACATCGACTTTCCCGTCATGATATAATTCATTTTCAGAGTTTTTCTGTTCAAAAGGCAAAAAAGCTTACGCCCTCGCTTTTTCTTTGGCCTCTCTGCCTAATATTACTTATTTCAGCCCTTATCGATTCACATTTCCGTTTGCTGTTCCAACGAATTGGAAATATAATATTGTTACTCACCGGAGTTATTTCGCTGCTTCTTTATTACTTGTGGATTTTCCCCGATCATAGTATTTTTCGTTATAATATCGATCTGCTTTGGGCACATCCATTACTTCTTTTGGCAGCATTTATGCGACATCCAAAAACCCGAAACAGGTATACTTGCCTGAAAATATTCTTTTTACTTTTCACAGGAATAATGGCTACATTGGGAATTCTAGTCAGCATAATTGTTGAAAGAAATCTTGATCTTACTGCACTTGGAATGATTGTATTAATAATACTTACAGAAAAATTAAAAAGCATTTATATTGTTAGCCATTCGACAAGTAATTCCTGAAATTTATCTGCTGCAACTGAATTATTTGTATGTCTGAGATAATATTTAAATAATAATATGTAAAAAAAATTAATATTATTTACACACGAAGGTTATATAATTTTATAAAAGATTAGTTA
>CAZMVE010000183.1:0-3012 GCA_964569585.1 uncultured Bacteroidales bacterium
ACGGCCTACGATGAATATGCCATCAAAGCATTTGAATTGAACAGTATTGATTATCTCTTAAAACCCATCGATAAAATAAAATTGTCGAACAGTATTCAGAAATTAAAAAATCTAAGCCACACAACACCTCAGTTCGATCTGAATGAACTTATTAAGACTATCGAAAGCCGCAAGACCGGTTTTAAAAAACGTTTTGCCATATTCATCGGAGCAAAAATAAAATCAGTTGAAGCCGATCAGATAGCTTTTTTTTATTCGCTGGAAAAGAATTCATTTCTGGGTACTTTCGACGGGCATGAATATCCCATCGATTTTTCTCTCGACCGGGTTGAAGCTATCATCGATCCTGAGATTTTTTTCCGGATAAACCGGCAGTATATCATTAATTACAGAGCTATCGAAAAAATCAATGTACTCTCTAAGAGCCGACTTGAATTACGTGTTACCGGAACTTCCGAAGAACTCATGGTAAGTACGGCAAAGAGCCATAGTTTTCGTCAGTGGATCGATAAATAAGTTAAAATATGTTGAAGGTAAAATGACACTTTGAGCAATTTTTAATTGCTGTTGTTTTTGTATTCAAATCATTTCTTTAATAACTTGCTTTTAATTCGTAACTAACTAACAACCTGAATCATGAATCAAATCCGAATCATCGTTTATGTAGCCTGGCTTTGTATTTTTATAAAAGGTAACAGCCAGCCTGTTAATCTTCCTGATGCTTCAGTTGTATATCCGAGAGTAGGAAATACATCCTATTATGATTGGATTATTTTAAAGAATCCTGCCTACACGAGTTGTATCGATACCCGAATTAATCTTCCGGTATGGGTATCGCATGTTATTACAAAAGAAATGCTCGAATTCGGGGATACCATAAAACGGAAAAGGCCCAAAAATCCGGGGTATAGCAAGGATATCCGGTATAAATTGTTGAAAAACAATGCTTTTAGCAGTTCAGGGTACGATCACGGGCATTTGGCTCCGGCAGCCGATTTTAAATGGGATGCCGAAGCATTTCTTACCTCATTTTTAATGACTAATATGGCTCCTCAGCACGGATGCCTGAACCAGAAGGGATGGTGCCATATTGAAGCACATTGCCGGAAATGGATAAAAGACGAAGCCGGAGGCATATTGTATATAGTATCGGGTATTATTCCGGGAACCTATATCGATACCCTCTGTATTAATAAAAAACTAACCGTTTTTGTCCCTGAACAATTTTTTAAGGCAGTTCTCTATTTAGATAATCAGGGAAACGGATCGAAAGCAATAGGATTTATCGTGGATAATAAAGATCTTCCTATTGCCGATATTGGAAATAATACAGTCACTATCGATCGGATCGAAGAATTGACCAGCCTGGAATTATTCAGTTTTCTATCTGACGATGTGGAGGAAGAAATTGAATCGGTGTCAGGCGACTTTGAGATTGTTCCTACTTTTCTCGAATGTCCGGATAAGAATTGCAGTTCAGTTTACAGTGGCAGCAGAAAACTGCCGGAAGAAAGAACTAAACTTCGATGCGATTGATGGACCCTCTGTTTTAAAAATATGGGAATTTTCAATTATTATTGCAGGTGATTCTAAAATTTGATTTTTCTATTTTTATACATCTGAACCTTTCACAGAGAATGATAGTAGCTGAGTGAAAATTTCTTTACTTTTTCAACTGGTGTAATTCATTTGATGCTGGAGGAATCCCTTTGCAAAAAGCAATAGGAGAGAAGATAAAAAATCATTATGAAACAACCGGGTAACCGGTTTTCATCAAATAATTTTTGCAGCTTCATAGTTGTTTAATTTAATTGTTCCAATAATGTCATATATACCCGCATTTATAAATATTGATCCGGTACTTTCTAAATTCGTTGTATTGTCCCTCATTATTATATTGGCCGGGTTCATTCTTCGTTTGCTAAAACAACCCAGTCTGATAGCCTATATCTTAGTAGGACTTATTGTGGGTCCGTCGGGTTTTAGTTTCATTGCAGATGAAACCCTAATATCAAATCTGGGATCACTAGGTCTTGTCCTTTTGCTTTTTTTCATCGGTATGGAAATCCATTTGCCCGATCTGATAGCCAACTGGAGAATTTCTGTTATTGGAACTACCATACAGGTGCTGGCAAGCATTTTAGTTGTTTGGATTATTAGTCATTATTTCGGTTGGAATTTGAGTCAGGTGATTCTGTTGGGATTTGTTATAAGCCTTAGCAGCACGGCAGTGGTGATAAAACTTCTTGAGGAAAGGAAGGAATTAAATACCAAAACAGGGCAATATGTGCTGGGGATATTATTGGCTCAGGATATACTGGTAGTTCCCATGCTAATATTATTGGGCTATCTGGGAGGTCATCAGCCTGATAAATTGGAATTAATCCGTCAGATAATCGGAGGATTACTCATTGTGGGAATTATTCTGTTTATTCTATGGAAGAAGGAAATCGTATTGCCATTTAAGGCATTTATTCGTAGGGATCATGAAATGCAGGTTTTTGTGGCGTTTTCTTTTTGTTTCGGATTTTCGATACTAACAGCCTGGCTTGGTCTCTCGGCAGCTTTGGGAGCATTCATTGCAGGAATCGTAGTATCTTCTACACGATCAACGAAATGGGTTTTTGAAAGCCTACATGCTTTTAAGATACTATTTGTAGCACTTTTTTTTGTTTCCATTGGAATGCTCATCGATATTAATTTCATTCGGGAAAATATACTGATAATCGGTTCACTTGTGGTGTTGATATTTATACTTAACAATTCGATAAATGTATTGGTGCTTCGCATTTTCTGCAGAGACTGGAGAGTAAGTTTATATGCGGGTTCACTTCTTTCGCAGGTAGGTGAATTTAGCTTTATTATAGGTTCGGTCGGATATTTTTTGCATATTATCGGTGAAAATACCTATCAGATAATTATAAGTATCATTGCACTTTCCCTTTTTCTTAGTCCGTTCTGGATTGCTTCAATCAGAAAACTTACGGGAGGAGTAAAATAAAGAAAACTTTA
>CAZMVE010000184.1:0-2864 GCA_964569585.1 uncultured Bacteroidales bacterium
TATTTGGTAACTTTTACTAACTTTGTAGTGTATGAGAATAATAAAAGAAAAGACTCTCACGGATTATTGCAGGTTAAGTAAATATCAACAGGCCGCAGCATCGCTAAAAGCTTGGATTTATGAAGTAAAGTACTCGACCTGGGATAATGCAAACGAGCTGAAAGCAAAATACAGAAATGCCAGTATAATAAGCTCAAAAAGAGTAGTGTTCAACATAAAAGGCAATGATTACCGGTTAATCGTGGATATAGAATACAAACTCAAAATTGTTTTTATCGTATGGTTCGGCACACATAAGGAATATGATAAAATAGACGCAAAAACAGTAAGTTATGAAAACTAAAATATTAAAGACAGAACAGGAATACAGCGAAGCTTGTGAAAGGATATATAATCTAATCAATAGCTCTGAAAATGCTATAGAACCAGATAGCCCTGAAGGTGAGGAAATCGAACTTTTATCATTGCTTGTTGAGAACTACGAGCAGGAACACCATCAGATGGAAGCTTCTGATCCGATAGAAGCTATTAAGTTCAGAATGGAACAAATGGACTTAAAACAATCAGATATAGCACCACTATTTGGCGGAAAAACAAGAGTGTCTGAAGTGTTAAATGGGAAAAGGACTTTAACGCTAAAAATGATAACCTTACTGAACAGATACTTAGGAATCCCCCTGGAATCTTTGGTCAGCGGAAATAAGGAAATCAAACTGGAAGCCGAAAAGAAAGAGAAGCTTTTAAACATAACTTCAATCAAAGAATACTTAGGTGGTAGCAGGGCTGCAATAATTTAAAACCCAGAGTCTATTTTTTTCAGTGTAACAATTATTTAAACTCTGTAATTCGCTCCTATTCTGAAATTAACAATTCAATGATGAACTAACAAGGAAAATTGTCAAGGACAAGAATATTAAAACAGAATAAACATTTCTATTAGGTATTCAACGATTTATTCTAATTGCTGCCCGAAAAAACCTAATTTCATTTTATATTTAACCTATATTCAGTGCCAGAATTTCCTATTATTAACAGGGATGGAAGTAAATAAATAGCTGAGTTTGTCCCGATAAATCGAAGGTCTGTTCGGTCTTTGGTGAATTAGTTGATTTTTGTCACGTATTCTTTGATTTATTAATGCGAATAAATAACAAACATTATCAAACAATCTGGTTAAAACCGGAGGATCCTGCAGTAGTTCAAATAATTGATCAGAGATTACTTCCGTTTGAATTTAAAATTATTGACCTTACAACTATTGAAGATATTTTCACAGCTATAAAAGACATGAAAGTACGAGGTGCTCCACTCATTGGAGCCACTGCTGCGCTGGGTATTTATCTGGAAGTAATAAAGATTGCCGATTCAGTAAATTTTGTTAATCTCCTCAGCAATGCCAGCGAATATCTTAAATCATCGCGCCCTACAGCAGTGAATTTAGCATTTGCTGTGGATAATCTTATTCATTCTTTGATTAACATTGAGCAATCTGAACATAGGATACAAGTAGCTCATGATCAGGCAATGCTGGTTGTAAACAACGAAAAGAAATACTGCCGGCAGATCGGTGAACATGGATTACTTCTTATAGAAGAGATCAGTAGGAAAAAGAAAGGTTTACCGGTGAACATTCTTACACATTGCAATGCAGGCTGGCTGGCATGTATCGACTATGGAACAGCTACAGCGCCTATTTATCTGGCACACGATAAAGGGATAAAGGTTCATGTATGGGTAGATGAAACCCGGCCCCGGAATCAGGGTGCACGGCTTACTGCTTTTGAATTAGGCCAGCATGGTGTACCCCATACAGTGATTGTGGATAATGCCGGAGGACATCTTATGCAACATGATAGGGTAGATATAGTGCTGGTAGGCAGCGACCGTACAACGGCGAATGGTGATGTGGCCAATAAAATAGGTACCTACCTGAAAGCACTTGCCGCCCACGATAATAATATTCCTTTTTATGTAGCTTTGCCTTCGAGTAGCATAGACTGGAATATGACCGATGGATTGACTCAAATACCTATCGAGGAAAGAAATCCCGAAGAAATTTTTTATATGGAAGGGAAAAAAGGTTCAACAATAGAACAGGTCCAGATTTTACCTGATAACACCCATGTAGCCAACTATGGATTTGACGTTACCCCGGCCCGGTTGATTACAGGTTTGATAACCGAAAAAGGGATATGTAAAGCGGAAGCATTAAGTATGAAGAAATTATTTAAAAAGTGAGAAATGTCTAGAGAAAAGGGCTATATCAAATTTAATTGTATCTGGAAAAAAGAAGATTTTAACTTTCCGGAAAGAATTTACAATTCCTTAAATTTCTGGCGGGAAAAACTATATATCCTTAAACTTATCGGAGTGTACGCAAATGATATCGGATACGGAAACATTAGTATACGCAGCTATAATAAGTCTTTTATAATCACCGGAAGCGGAACAGGCAAAAAAGAAAGCCTGGGCCGGAAGGATTATGCTTGTGTAACAGATTTCCATCTTAATTTCAATGAGGTATCTTGTTCAGGATATACAAAAGCCTCCTCCGAAGCAATGAGTCATGCGGCACTGTATGAATCTTCTCCGGATATAAAGGCAGTGATTCATATTCATCATCTTCCCTTATGGAATGCCTTGTATAACAAGGTTTCTACTACCGATGACAGTGCTGATTATGGCACACCTGAAATGGCATATGAATTAATGCGGCTCTGTAGGAACACCGATGGAAAAAATGAAAAGATACTGGTGATGGGAGGACATAAGGAGGGTATCATTACTTTTGGAAAGGATTTGGATGAAGCAGGTGAAATTCTTCTGAGCTATTATCATAAATACAAATCATGACAAAAATTGCA
>CAZMVE010000185.1:0-2819 GCA_964569585.1 uncultured Bacteroidales bacterium
ATCATCATTGTACCATATTCGCGATGCTCCTGCTTTAATTCCATCATAGGAGGTTCTTTTCAGGAATTCTATGCTATCGGCCAATGATTTATTGAAAGTTATATTTATCTGCCGAACTTTCGCAGGAGAAGCGGAACTGTCATCTTTTAGCTGTGAAATATCGCGGTTGAGCCAGGCATCAACTCTGGCAGCGGGCCATGTAGCATCAATTATACCAACCGGTATCCTGAAATTGCCAAATAATTTATAGAACCATTTAATTACGTTGCAGGTCTTACTGCTCCCGGTAAATTCTTTTACCGGGATCCATTTACCTGAAAAAGAAATTTCTCCTTCTTGACTGCTGCGATATTCATGATTAAAAATCCAAATGGATGAATTCAAAACGGAATCGGCATACTCACAATGAGTTTTAGGGTAATTCTCGAAAGCATTTAAACGGGCATCTCCCAGAATAAGAATAACCTTACCTGCCCGTATATTTTGAATTGTGATAGTGGTATCCCTGCCTTCAATTGCCATATCGAAGGGTTTACGAAGAAGCATCCTCGGGAATACTGCTTTCCATTTACCCAGACTATCGGCTTTAACTATTTTTACGTATTCCATAATTTTTACAGCAAGTATCGATTCCGGATCGGCATATCCTTGTATTATAGTATGTGGATCGGTTTGCAGGACCATACCTGATGAATAAAGGGGTGAGATCTGGATATTTTCTGCTGTCAGTTCACGCTTATAGCTGCAGGCTGTTAATACCAAAAGGATAAAGCAATAAAGAAGGTAATGAAACTTCATAAAATGCTTTTGTTTTTTTAAGACATTTCAAACCTGACGTAAATTTATATAAAAAGAGTGATTGAACTACCTATGCATATGCCATCGAAAAATTGAATTTCATTCATAGGACTTTAGCATGTAGCATCATGATGGTTATCCAAGACAAAGATCAATGATAGTAAAGTAGATGAAACTACTGCGTACACGTCTGATCGAAATTTATTATATTACTGGTGAATTATCTTGTACTTTTTTATGAAATTTAGTCTTAGGTTCATTTAGTTATATATACTTTTGCATTCTGACAGTTATGAGAATAAATCGCGAAAATACTATTGGTCTTGTGATCGATATGCAAGAAAAACTTATTCCTTCGATCATTGATCACCAGCTTATAATTAAAAATACGATAGTATTACTTAAAGGCCTTATAGTTCTTAAAAATCCAATTGTCGTTACTCAACAAAATACAAAGGGGCTCGGTTCAACCGTACCTGCCATCAATAAAACTATCGGCAATTTCTCCTATATCGAAAAGAAAAAATTTAGCTGTTACCGAGAACCGGCTTTTATTCGGGTCCTAAATCGTATAGGTAAGCGGAATGTAATTATAATGGGTATAGAAGCCCATGTATGTGTACTTCAGACGGCCCTGGATTTAATGTACAACAATTTTAATCCTGTAGTTATTGAAGACTGTATAGGCTCTTCCGATGAAAATGATAAAAAAGTATCCCTATGGCGTATGCGCGATGTAGGTTCGGTGGTCACTACCTGTGAATCGATACTATTTGAACTATGCCGGGAGTCGGGAACTGATGAATTTGAAGAAATATTGAAACTGGTAAAAGAAAGAAAGAATGCGTAAGATTTATACCATTGGCGAGACTGTACTTGATATTTTAATTAAAGGAAATCAACCATTTACTGCGAAGGCCGGGGGTGCCGGCCTGAATACTTCTGTTACACTCGGTCGGCTTGGTCTTCCTGTACAGTTTATTGGTGAATATGGACTGGATGAGGTTGGCAATTTTATCGATAATTTTTTAAAAAGTAATAATGTATCAACTGAGTATGTGTACAGGTATTACGATGGCAAATCGGCATTGGCCCTGGCTTTTCTTAATGAGAATAGCGATGCCAGTTACGATTTCTATAAAATATATCCTGAAAAACGATTAGATATCGATTTTCCCAAAATTCATCAGGATGATATTGTGTTATTCGGTTCGTTCTATGCCATTACTCCCGAAGTTCGAAAAAAGCTTATTCTATTCATTCGGGAAGCCAAAAAGAATAAGGCAATTATTATTTATGATCCAAACTTCAGGAAGCAACATCTTCATGAATTGCATAACGTAAAGGCTATGATCGAAGAGAACATTTCATTAGCAACAATAGTCCGGGGATCTCATGAGGATTTTTCCTTTATCTATGGTGCTCGCAATGCCGATGAAACTTTCAAAAATTTTGGTGATAAACCCCCTTATTTATTATATACTTCATCGACAAAGGGTGTATTTCTGAGAACGCAAAATATTTCGGAGACCTTTGATGTTAAAACGATATCCCCTATAAGTACTATTGGTGCAGGTGATAATTTCAATGCCGGGGTGGTATATTCTCTATTTAAAAATCAAATAATGTTTAAGGAACTGCCTAATATTAGTAGCGAAGATTGGAAAGAAATCATCAAGACAGCTGTTGATTTTGCTTCACACGTTTGCGAAAGATACGATAACTATATATCAGAAGAATTTGCTGAGAAGTATAAGGTAACATAATTTCGGGATGAATATTGATAATCCTTTGCATTCATGTTACTATTTTCATCCTTATTTATTTGCATAAATGACTGGATATCCTTTCTTAAGAAGAACATCGCAGTAGGTCAAATATAATTTACAACCATCTTTTATAATTAAGTAATTATCAAGTGGCCTTATTATAAAATTCGATAGTGAGGTCAATGATGATTATAATTAAATAGTCGCTCCTTACGAACGCCAAAAATAAATTAACTGAGATCTATGAGCAAA
>CAZMVE010000186.1:0-2690 GCA_964569585.1 uncultured Bacteroidales bacterium
TGTTTAACAAAGTCTGATGCCTTTACCTAGGAAATCACTTTCTCCAAGGGGGATTCTTTCTGAACTCACTTCCTCACCCGGGTAATCACTTCTTTAAATATTAACTCCGTAGCTTCTTCAACGGAATATTTATTGGTATCGATCACCAGGTTGGCATCGGCAGGAGCTTCGTAGGGAGCCGAAATACCGGTAAAATCGCTGATAATTCCCGCCCGGGCTTTTTTATAGAGTCCTTTCGGGTCGCGCTGCTCGCAAACCTCCAACGAAGTACTCAGGTAGATCTCGAAGAAATTATCGCTCCCGATGATGTTACGGGCCATGCTGCGTATGGCATGTGTGGGGCTTATAAATGCCGAAATGGCCACTACTCCGCAATCGCTGAAAAGTTTACCTACTTCGGCAATACGCCGTATATTTTCATTACGGTCCTCTTCCGTGAATCCCAGGTTTTTGTTCAGCCCATTCCTGATCTTATCGCCGTCGAGTACCTGCGTAAGCAGATCCTCGGCAAATAATTTCCGTTCCACGGCGATGGCCAGGGTACTTTTACCGGAAGCCGACAGGCCGGTGAACCAGACTACCAGTCCTCGTTGGTTAAGTAACTTTTCTTTAGCAGGTCTTTCCAGGAAGAGATCGCGGTTGGGGAAAATATTTTCAGTCATGAGGAGAAAATTTTCTGCAAAAGAAATAAAAATTACCGCTATAAGCTAACGATACTTGAGATAATCACATAAACCTTTTGCTACGCAAGGGGCAATTTTATTACGGAGAGTCAGGAAAATTTAATGCGATTTGCTGTGGATTGCCCATCCGAAAACCTCATCTTTATGATCAACATCTTATATATTTTATATAATTTTTAACCATAAAATCGAAATAATTCTCAAATGGCCGATTCCGTAAAGCGTTGGTATGCCCTGTATACAAAGTCGCGGGCGGAGAAGAAAGTAGCAGTACTAATTGAAGAAACCGGTGCAGAAGTATACCTTCCGTTACAAAAGACGCTGAAACAGTGGAGCGACCGGCGAAAAATAGTACATGAACCTTTATTCCGTTCCTATGTTTTTATACGGATTGGTGATCACGATTTTGAAAAGGTATTGAAGATTCCCGGAGCGGTATGTTTTGTAACTTTTGCGAAGGAAAAAGTGCCGGTTCCAGATTATCAGATCGAAGCTGTCAGGACATTTCTCGGGGAGCAGGCACTGCCGGAACCTCTGGAATATTTTCAGACCGGAAACCAAGTAGAAGTGGCCTACGGATCGCTGAAGGGTCTTCGTGGCCGCCTGATAAGTGATAAAAACCAACGTAAGCTAATAGTTCAGATCGATGCCGTAAACCAGAACATCACACTCAAACTGTCCTCCCACCTGTTAAGGAAGGTCGTTCGATCTTCCACCTGAATCTCATAAGCAAGAATAGCGGATACTATAACATGGAAATTTACCTGACCTTATATTTTTCATTCCTTATTTTGAAATCGAAGGCACATGGAAATAGGTAGCTTTTTTATAACTTGCCGGAGGTTCGATTGAAAATTGTGTTGTGTATGGGGTAAAATAACTCAGACAGATTTTACCTTTACATTCTGGTTGATACGTTCTATCATTTTTTATCAGAAGTTGCAAATCTCATGCGTACCAAAACTGCCATTTTTGCTCTGCTTGACATGCTATGTGTTACACTGGTATTTTCATTTTTTCTTCTCATTAAGAGGGAACCTTTTATGCAGGCGTTAGGCAAGTACCTGGATTCTTTCTTATTATTTACGGCATTATGGATCGTGATCTCTTTTATCAGCAATAAGTATAATCTTTACCTGGAACCTGACCTATGGCATGTCCTTCGCCGGATTATATTCGCTAATGTGCTGGTAATGGGAGTTGCCACAACTATTATGTTCCTGGTGCGTATCGATTACTATTCACGTCTGGTTGTTTTTGGTACAATCGCTCTTGCCACCCTGCTTGAATTAATATCGGGAGCACTTACTTTCTATATCCATACAGCCATGCTTGAGCCTGCTGAAATTGACATGCCAAAAACCGCAAGAAGACGGCAGTTGCTGAAGGAAGTCTTTTCACCGCGAAAAACGCTTCTTAAAAGGTCAAAATTAAGTGCCCGGGAAAGTGCCGTCCTGGTCGAAATCGACCAGGATGCCTATAACTATATTTTCAGCCATGCGCAAATTGAATCACCTGAAACGCTGATTATAAGTACAACATCGCGTTTCAATATCGAAACGCAGCTTAAGGATAAGTTTGAATCGATCGTTAACCTAAAGCGCATTAACGATTTCCGGTATGTCAACAAATTCTTCGAATCGGCAAATGCCAAACTCCCGGTAGGGGGGCTCTTTATCGATTTTGTGGAGACCAAGGACCTGAGGAAGAAGAGAATTTTAAATAAATACCCCATACTTATAAACTATATTGCCTATCTGCTCGATTTTATAGTTAAAAGACTGTTCCCGAAATTCAAACTGACAAAGGGGCTTTATTTTTTTCTTACTCGTGGACAAAACCGGGTATTTACCAAGGCAGAAACCTATGGCAGGTTGTATTCCTGCGGTTTCGAAGTAATCGATGAGAAGCTGGTCAGCAAACATTTATTCTTTGTAGCACGGAAAATATCAGAACCTCACTTTCCCGAGGATCCAAGCTATGGTCCTTTTGTGAAGCTGGAAAGAG
>CAZMVE010000187.1:0-2687 GCA_964569585.1 uncultured Bacteroidales bacterium
TGGATATAAACAAGCATCCCTCCATATTCATTCTTCATAAAAAGCAGTGAATAAAAAACCCGGAATTAATCCGGGTTAAATCTTCTGAGACCGATCACTAACGATATTCTGATTTTTTATAATCATCCAACCTGATTGTATAATGCAATGGCATTGAAGGTGGTATGATATAAATTCCAACATAAGGATGCAGGAAGCCATCAGTTCCATAGGCGTACTCGGCAGGAGAAATAACCTCCCGGCTTTCTCCAAGTTTCATTTCAAATATTGCGTCGTTTACAATTTCTGTAATTGGAAACATGATATCTCCCATTGCAAATGTAATAGCATCCCCGCTTTCGTTTATCGGAAAAAACTGCCTTCCGGGGAAAGCATCAACATAGGCAGTATCGGTTTCGACATAGTAACCATGCAAACTAATTGTAACCGAATCACCAATTTCCAGATCAGGTACCGAATCTCCTTCTTCAGTAATTTTATAATAGGCACCGGAATCTCCCGAAATTGAATCGGTTAACGATATTCCAAGCGAATCCATATACGCATCAAACTGTTCATTATTGTAATCTTCAAGATTGTTAAAGGCTCGATAAACCGATACCTCATAAACAAGGGGTTCATAATTTAAAAAAGCCTGATCGTGCGGAATAAGAATAACAGCACTACTACCCTCCGGTACATGTTGAATGGCCTTATAAAAACCCAGGAAAGTTTGATTGACCTTCAGACGAATAGGGCCATAAACCACATCGCTTCGGTACAAATTATATACATCCGCATCTTCTTCACTTGTGACGTCAAAAACCTCCAGATTGGAATATAAGCCAACATAATCAAGTACAACGTAGCCCGCCTCATCGGGTCTCATAACATCATTAGTAAGGGTATCGGGCATATAAGTGAAATGGACATAAATATTATCTCCTATATTTTCATCCTCTGTAATTCCATAATGTGCCTTTAATGTCCTGAAGGCATTATCGTGATCGGCCAAACGTTCTTCTGTATCATCTTTAAGACATGAACTTGTTAAAATAGTTGCCAGACCAATAAAAAATACATTAATTAATTCTCTCCTGATTTTCATTTGAATAGTATTATTTTTTCTATGTATTTACATTACTTAGTTATTGATGCAAATAATTATCAAATGGTTGCTTCATTATTTAATTAATTGCGATTATTTCTACTTCAAAAATTAAAGATGTAAAAGGGGGTATAATCCCGGTTGAGGAACCTTCAGTACCAAAAGCCAGATTGGAGGGTAAAATAAATAATGATTTCTCCCCTTCTTTCATCATTCCTATGGCTTCTTCCATACCTGCAACAACCTGCCACTCGGTACCATAAACAAACTGAAAAGGTTGTTTTCGACGAACGGTGGAATCAAAGAACTTCCCATTTAAAAATCGTCCTTCATAATTTACTGTTACCGTATCGTCTTTCTGGACTTTCCTTCCCGTACCTTCTTTCAAACAAAAGTAGTATAATCCGGATTTAGTAGGCTGAACCGGTAGTTCTTCTTCACGCAAAAATTGCTTAAGAATTACTTTCTCATAGTCTCCAAAATCCTCAATCCAGTTAAGGAAAGCTTCCTTTTCCCGGTTATATTCCTGCTGTGTTTGGATTTCAATAATATCCAGTTTTATTTTCATCATGTCCCCTTGCGCAAGATATTCCGGTAAAGCGGTTTCAAGTGTCTTGGTAAAAAATTCGTCTGCCGAAATAATAAAAGTTGCACTTTCATCCTGGGCTAACATTCTGAAACATGCTTCTACTGAACCCTTTGCTCCGCTCCTGTTAAGCTGCAATTTTCTGCGTCCCTTAAAAAAAACAGAATCATCCATCGTTGCATACTGAATATCAGCTGTAATGTAATCGCTGAACATAGCTTTTCGATTTGATTCACCTAATTTGTGAAGTTGAAAATATACTCCCTCTTTGCCTCTTGAGAAACCCGGATATTTAGAATTCTGACTACAAGCTGTCAGTAGAAGAACGGTGATTAGAATGAAAATATTCTTCATGAGTTTACTATATTTTAGTCAACCGATAAAACCTCGATATCGTATACAATTATTGCTCTTGGCGGTATTTTATTTCCGTCGCCAGGCAAACCATAAGCCAAATGGGGTGGCAAAATAAATGTTGCTTTTCCACCTGCATTGAGCATGAGGATCCCTTCCTCCAAACCCGATTCGACTCCACCCCTTCCAATGGTAAATGTTTTAGTTCCTTCAACAGTTGAGTTATAACATTCTGTACCATACAGCAGGCTTATTTTAAAATTGATAATAGCCTTTTTCCCTTCTTCAGCAGCAATTCCTTTCCCTTTTTCAATTATGTTGTACCAGAGGCCCGTTTCCGATTCTTGCATGTTCAACTCATGCCTTTCGTTATATCCTTTAATCAACTGCCAGTCCTTTCGGACTAAAATTTTATTTACTTCTATCAAATTTGTTTTTGTTACAGCAGACTCTTCTTTCGAACCAGAAGGTCTCTCTTTCTTACATCCCGTCAGAATAATGATGATCAATACCAGGGATGCGGCTTTATATCTATTCTGAAAGCAATTCATCTTTATATGAGGGTAGCAAGTTTACAAATTTATCGACGGTTTTTGGTAATGATTCATATAATTCTCCACCTGAGGCATTCCTATGACCACCACCATTAAAGTGATCTGT
>CAZMVE010000188.1:0-2469 GCA_964569585.1 uncultured Bacteroidales bacterium
CTGAAAAATCTTTCGGAAATATACCTGGAGAACATTCATGTAAATACAGGAGCAAGTGATTTGCAGCTGAAGGGGAGTGTTACAAATCTTCCGTTTTTCACAAACGATCATTCGCAGTTTCCCGTTTACAGGTGCAGTGTGATATCAAATGAATTTTATATGGAGGATATTTTAATGACTCCAGGCGGGGAAAGTGATTCGATACAGGTTCTTTTTCCCGATTCACTGATCGTTTACGCTGATTTTACGGTAAAATCTTTTGCATTTGGGAAGTTCCAGGCAAAAAGCGTATCAGGGAACTTTTTTTATCAGCCAAAAACCATCGAAATTAAAGATTTTGCGATGCAAAGTCAGGGGGGAACCATACAGAGCGACATTACCCTTACACAGATTGAAGGGACCATTACTTCGAATTCCGAAGCCAATTTTCAACATGTCGATATACGCGATTTGTTTTATGCATTTAATAATTTTGGACAATCAGTATTAACGCACGAATATATTGACGGTGCTCTAACAGGATACGCTGATGTAACAGCTGTATGGGATTTGCATTTAAATCCGCTGTATGAAAAGTTGACTATTCGATCTGACTTCATTATTGAAAAGGGGGAACTTGTTAATTACCAACCACTCCTGGGACTATCGGATTATATTGAGGTGAAAGAACTCAAACATATAAAATTTGATGATTTACATGCCGATGTGAGGGTCGCAGACAGAAAGGTTGTCATTGAGCAGACACAAATCAATTCATCGGCTATTTCGCTTCTGGCTTCAGGAGAGCATGATTTTGAAAATCGATATGCTTACCGGATCCAGGTTCATCTGGCAGATGTACTTTGGAAAAAAGCCAACAAGAAAAAAAACCTGGATACGGAATTTGGCTACATTGTCGACGATGATCACCAACGTACAATTCTACCCTTGATTATTACAGGAAAAGACACAGTATTCAAAGTCAGCTATGACAAGAAAACGGGAGGATCTATTTTCCGGGATAGAATAATACAGGAAAAACAGGAATGGAAAGAACTTGTATCGCCTGATCCATCAGCAAATTTTGACAAACAAAATTTTAAAGTTGAATGGAGTGAGGAGGGTGATAGCCCGGTAAATACTACTCCTAATGATAATGACAATGCTGATGAGTTTCATATAGAGTGGGACGATGAATAGACTGAAAGGATTGTCCAATTCACAGTAATTTAGCTAGTTTCATTATATTTGGAGGTATTGAATTGATTGTAGATGAGTAACTATGAATATTTACAAGAAAAAGATCCGGTGGAAGTTTTTCCTTTTTCTTTGTGCGGCGGTAATTGGTGTAGGCTCACTTTGGTACACTAACAATCTGGTTAAAAAGCTTGCTGTCGAAGAGAGGAAGAAAGTAGAATTGTGGGCAAAAGCCACCAGCTTGATCCCCAAAACAGATATTAAAGGCGAAAGTCTTGATTTCCTGTTTTCTGTTGTACAATTTAACGAAACAGTACCTGTCATTCTTGTGGATCAGGATACCAATATCCTCATGTATCGTAACCTGGATACGACCAAAGTATCTAATCCGTTCTACCTTCAACACAGACTTGAGGATATGATGGAAGACAATCCACCCATCGAGATAGAATATATGCCCCATAAAATGCAATACCTGTATTATAGCCGGTCGATTATTTTAAATAAACTGACATACTATCCATTTATTCAACTGGCGGTTATACTTCTTTTTATTCTGGTGGCCTATTTTGCCTTTAGCTCATCGCGAAAGGCTGAACAAAACCAGGTGTGGGTTGGATTATCGAAAGAAACGGCGCATCAGTTAGGGACACCCATATCTTCATTGCTGGCCTGGCTCGAATTTTTAAAGCAGGAAGAAAATAACTCCATACCGGCTCATGAGCTGGAGAAGGATATCATGCGCCTGAGCAAGATCACCGACCGGTTTTCAAAGATAGGTTCACAGCCTGTTCTTACACCCAACAATTTAAATACAATTGTTGATACAACAATGAGCTACCTCAGAAGCCGTTCGTCTGATAAAATTAGTTTTGCAGTAGAAGCAAGTAAAGACAATATAATGGTACCGGTGAATCCCCCACTTTTCGAATGGGTAATAGAAAATGTATGCAAGAATGCTATGGATGCTATTGAAGGTGAGGGGAAAATAAAACTTACAATAACTGATGAAGCACACGCAGTAACTATTGATATAACTGACAACGGAAAGGGAGTGCCAAAAACACAATATAAGACTATTTTTAAACCGGGTTTTACAACAAAGAAACGTGGGTGGGGTCTGGGTCTTTCGCTGACAAAACGAATAGTGGAAGAGTACCATAAAGGGCGGATTTTTGTTGCAGAATCGGAAATGACCAAGGGAACAACAATACGCATTTTACTTAAGAAATAAGAATAAAAAGTGGAAGGGCTTAAGAAAATTAGGAATACCTTTACTAAGATGGAACGACT
>CAZMVE010000189.1:0-2393 GCA_964569585.1 uncultured Bacteroidales bacterium
AGAATAAATTGATCAATAAGCTATGTTATCAAAACTTAAATTACGAATAAATGTTCGCAGTAAATTAATTTATGGATTGAAAATTAGGATTGTATAATCCCTCCAAAACCTTTTAAAACTTTGGTTGCAGTTATGGTTGCCAGATACATGGCTTCTTCCGGTGTGGCAGAATAATTGAGAGCATAACAAAACCCAGCCTGGTAGGCATCGCCGCAACCTGTGGTATCAATCACTTTTTTAACTTTGAAAGCTTTCTGCCTGTATTCCAAGCCTCCATAAAAAGCAACACTCCCCTCCTCTCCCAGCATAACCACAACAGGTTTAACTGTAGTGTAAGCCAATTCTTTTATTGACCTGAGCTCTCTATTTTCAGGACTGACAAATGCAATATCAATTCCAGGTAAATACCTGCCAATTAAATCAGTGTCATCGAAATGCATAAAATCGACCGATATGAAATTATTTTTTGTCTGTCTTTGTATTAATTCATCCAGGTGTCTGTCAGTACAAGGCAATGTTATAATATCATGAGAGAGTATGAAATCCCAGGTTTTTTCAGTGAAAGTACCATCATCCTTTACCCCATTTTGCCATTCCCCCGGTTTGGAAAAACGTTCACCTTCAGGAGTAAGGTATAATTTATTCGATGCTGTATTTCCTTTTAACTGAACCAGAAAGCGCGTATCAATTCCTTTTTGCAGGCATAATTCCAATATTTCACCGGCTGCTTGGTCGGTACCAATGAAACCTGCCAATGCCACCTCAGTTCCTTCGAATCCGTTGATTTGCACAGCAAAATTCAGGCTGTTGCCTCCCGGAACAGCAACATTCTTTTCAGGAAAATAATCGTAACAAATTGATGAGAATGCTATAATTTTCAAAACAAACTTTTCGTTCTATCGTATTGTTTATTGACTGTATAAAGCAAGATATAAAATTATTGTATCAAATTAGCTGCAGTACTTTCTTGTTTTAAACAATATATTTACAAACCAGGAAACTATCAATATGAAAAACCCAGGAATAAAATTACTTCGCTCTTTTGTTTATACGGCATTTTTACTTGTCTTAATTTTTACCTCATTCACAAGTTGTGAAAAGAAGGATAAGCCCGATCCTATTTCGAGTGAAGACAGTATTTATGTTGTTATCGATGAATTGATGAATTCTTGGTATTTATGGTACCAGGAAGTTCCTTCAGTCGATATTTTTCGGTTCAGTGAACCCTCCGATTTATTGGAAGCTCTTGTATATAAGCCTATTGATAAATGGAGTTTTGTTGAAGATAAAGAAGTACTTGAAGCTATATTTCAGGAGGGAGTAACTTTTGGATTTGGATTTATGATCCGTTTCGATCCAAAGAATAAATTGCGCATACTCTATGTTTATGAGAACTCTGAAGCCCATGTGTTGGGATTGCGAAAAGGTTATATTGTTCAGTCTATCAACGGAATTCCATCATTATTGTTCGAGGATTATGATGAATTTTTTGATGATAATCCGGCCACCTATACATTTGAAATTATTGATTTTGATAATGTTTTACATGAAATCACTCTTTCAAAATCTACTATTCAACAAAACGGTGTGTTTTATAAAAACATCTTTAATGTTTCGGGCCATCAGACAGGATACCTGGTTTATGATAGTTTTCTGGGCTATACTGACGATGAACTGAATGAGGCTTTTAGTTATTTTAAAAATAACAGTATTACTGAACTCATTGTTGATTTACGGTATAACCAGGGAGGATATATAAGTCTGGCCGAGCAATTTGCCAATATGGCGGCTCCCCTAATTGCCATTGGCCATCCTATGTTTTCCCGTATACATAACGATATTGTAGGTCCATCGTATGATTCAACAACAAATTTTGCATTGCATGATCTTAATCTGAACCTCGATCGAATATTCTTTCTTACCACACAGTTTTCCGCTTCGGCCAGCGAACTGGTAATTAACTCGCTTGAACCCTATATGGATGTTTTTCTGATTGGTACACCTACTCATGGAAAACCAGTTGGAATGTACGGATGGCTTTTTCACGATTGGTATATATATCCGGTAACTACAAAACTCGAAAATGCCGATGGTTACGGAGATTTCTTTAATGGATTAGTTGTTGATTTTACCGCTACCGAAGGATTGGATAAAGACTGGGGTGATGAAACAGACCCTTGTTTAAGTCAAGCATTTCATTTTATCTCTTTTGGCGATTTCGATTCCAAAGCAGCTTATGATTTTAAAACAATTTCAACTTTTAATCATTCACTGGAGATTGGGCTTGATAAGAGCTATCTGATCATGGATCGTTAAAAGAATTCGATTTCAATTAGTTCAAATGAATAAAATTCTGAAATTCTGGAAATCGATACTTTGGGCAATTATTATTG
>CAZMVE010000190.1:0-2345 GCA_964569585.1 uncultured Bacteroidales bacterium
ATTTCACCCGATGCATAAATTACGGCAATTTTATCTTTTGCAAGTCCCTTATACGTGCGGTGAACAGATACCCTTCTATATTCGGCTAACTGCACCGTATTTAGATTTTTCGACTGATCGACACCTGTTTTATTCTTCAAAATAGCCAATACTTCATCTTCATATAACAGGCTGTCGACCATACCCAGTTTATAAGCTGACAATGGATTCTGAACGAGTAATTTCTCTGCAATCTCGTCCAGTTTTTCAGGTGAAATATCCCTTTGTATGGAAATATTGTTGCAAATATTCTCCCAGATGGTTGAAATTAATTGTTTCAACTGTTCCCTGTTTTCAGGGCTGTAGCCATCTTCTGTAAAACTTTCTGCGGCACTTTTAAATTTTCCATACCGTACTACTGTGGCTTCAATATCTAGTTTTTTCAGGGTATTTTTAAAAAACGGGCTTTGTGTTCGCAATCCGACCCATTCCATAAAACCAGCAGGATTAAGATAAATAGCATCGGCAGCAGTTGCCAGATAATAAGCTCCCTGTGTAAGAATTTTGCCATTTACTATTACAAACTTACCTGAACTTCGAAAATCGAGAAGCGCATTGCGAATTCCCTCAATAGTACTGAACCCTGCAGGGATATAGGATAAATCGAGGTATATGCCGGAAATATTGTTATCGTTCTTTGCTTTATCAATATTGGTCAACAGCTCGTTAAGTCCAATTTTTTTATTTCCGGTAATACTACCTAAATTAAAAGGCATTGAAGGTTTTCTATCAACAATGGGCTGATCGAGTTTAAGACAAAGAACAGTATTCGGCTTTATTTCAACTGTTTTGTCCTGCCTCGACACTATGGCACTTAAAACACCCACTGAGATGAAAAAAAGTACTATAGAAGAAAGAATAATACCAACAACAGTGGCTAGCAAATAGGTTAAAAATCTTTTCATGGTTTTTGTATTAAATTCGAACTGAGTTAAAATTAACGTATTTTTATCACACAAAGATACGATTACCGGGGATAATCAGCTGAAATTGACAATCACAGAAAATCTCATTAAAAATGAATGTAATCGTGTTGCGCTAATAATACATGCTGTATGCAAAATGTTTATTTACTTCTGGGAAGCAATCTGGGTGATAAAAAGAAATATCTTGAAGATGCAGAAATGTTGATTGGAGAGAAAATAGGTAATATTATTACTAAATCGGCCATATACATTAGCGAACCCTGGGGATTTAAACATAAAGAGGATTTTTATAACCAGGTCATTATTATAAACACGAATTATAGCGCTTTGAAGGTTCTGTCTCTCTGCCTGGAAATTGAAAACCTGTTGGGGAGAAAAAGAAAAAAGGGCAGCTACGAGGCACGTACTATTGATATTGATCTTCTGCTGTACGGAAATGAGATAATTCATAGTAAAAAGCTAACTGTCCCACATCCGCAAATGCATCGGCGAAGGTTTACACTGGAACCTTTATGTGAGATTGCCCCGGATCTAATTCATCCCTCATTTAATGTAAGTATGGTTCAACTTTTGGCTAAATGCACTGACACCGGGAAAGTTGAACGAATGAAACATCAAAGTATTTTTAAACCTCAGGAGAAAATTAAATAAGCCCTTCGTCGCTGAAGCTTAAGTACGAATTATCTGAGACAATAATGTGATCGAGGAGTTTAATGTCCATCTGGTTTGCGGCAGTTTTAAGTTTTTCCGTAACCTGCTTGTCATTATCGCTAGGTTCGGTATTACCCGAAGGATGGTTATGACAAATGATTATTCCTGAAGCGAGCAATTCCAAAGCTTTCTTTAGAATTATACGAATATCAATAACAGTGCCTGATATGCCTCCCTTACTTAAGTTGTAAGTGTCGATTATCCGGTTTGAACGGTTAAGAAATAATACCCAAAATTCCTCATGCTGTAGATCGGACAATTTAGCCTGAATGTAATTGAATGCTTCTTTACTTGAGGTTACCCGTTTTCTGTCGATTGATTCTGCCTGGTTACGTCGACGGCCAAGTTCGAAAGTAGCCACAAGAGCAATAGCTTTTGCCTCACCAATACCCTTTATTTTTACCAGATCGGGGACCGACTTTTTACCCAGTAACGATAGATTATTTTCAGCCATCGATAAAATCTGTCTCGCCAACTCTACGGCAGAAATTTCGCGTGTTCCACTCCCGATAATAATAGCCAATAATTCTGCATCGGATAAACTCTGAACACCCTTCGTCATCAGTCTTTCCCGCGGCCGGTCGTCGGAAGCCCAGTCTTTTATGCTTAAGTAGTCCATAGTGTGCCTTGTATTATTAAGCATAACGGAATAAAAAAAGCTGCAGTAAA
>CAZMVE010000191.1:0-2325 GCA_964569585.1 uncultured Bacteroidales bacterium
TATATACAGGATCATATTTAAATTAATTGAAATAAATATATTGAAATCCACATCCATAAAGTTTGGATTTTTATTTGTTTATAACCGGTAGTTTTTTTTGAAGATATTTTGCCGTATAGGACTTTTTGCAGTGAATCAAATTCTCTGGAGTTCCTTCGAAAACAAGATTCCCTCCTTCGTCTCCTCCTTCAGGGCCTAAATCAATCACCCAATCGGCACATTTTATTACCTCCTGGTTATGCTCAATAATTACTATAGAGTGTCCCTTCCCGATTAAAGCGTTGAAAGATTCGAGAAGTTTGCGGATATCATGAAAATGTAATCCGGTGGTGGGTTCGTCAAAGATGAAAAGAGTCGGGCTGCTTTTCTCAAGCGCTAAAAATGAAGCCAGCTTTACACGTTGGCTTTCACCTCCGCTTAACGTGCTCGACGATTGTCCCAGTTTGACATATCCTAATCCAACTTCAGCCAGAGGAGCTAGTTTTTCGATAATTTTCTTTTCGCTTGAGGATTTATTTTCTGAAAAAAAAGCGACTGCTTCGTCTACTGTCATTTCAAGTAGTTCGTATATATTCTTTCCACGGTATCGAACTTCCAGAATATCATCCTTAAATCGTTGACCGTGGCAATGCTCGCAAGTTAGTACAACATCGGCCATGAATTGCATCTCGACCTTGATCACACCTTCACCCTGACATTCCTCACAGCGTCCGCCATCGACATTAAATGAAAAATGTGCCGGCTTATAAGCATTTGTGACAGCATAGGGCTGGTTCGACCACAATTTTCTGATTTCATCGTAGGCCTTCATATAGGTGACCGGATTCGATCGTGAAGATCTTCCTATAGGATTCTGATCGACGAATTCAACAGCTGAAACAGTAGTAATATCCCCTTCGAGCCGGCTGTATTTACCGCTTTTATCTCCATATTCATTAATAATTTTATTCAGGGCAGGATATAAGATATTACCAATCAGCGATGATTTGCCTGATCCGCTAACACCGGTAACAACTGTTATGATATTAAGAGGTATTGTTACATCAATATTTTTAAGATTATTTTCCCGGGCTCCTAATATCCTGATGGAATTGTTCCATTTTCTTCGGTTGGGAGGTACAGTAATTTTTTCTTTTCCGGTCAGGTATTTAGCTGTCAGACCTGTACTTTGTTTTATCAATTGTTTATAGGGGCCGGAAAATATAATTTCTCCTCCCAATCGGCCAGCTAGAGGACCTATATCAATGATTTCGTCACATTGCTTGATGATCTCCTCTTCGTGTTCAACAACTATAATAGTATTTCCTATATCCCGTAACCTGTTCAAAACAGTGATCAACTGGTTTGTATCACGCGGATGCAACCCGATACTGGGTTCGTCGAGTACATAAAGAGAACCGACCAGACTGCTGCCCAACATTGTCGACAAATTAATCCGCTGTGATTCACCTCCTGAAAGTGTCGACGATAAGCGGTTCAGGGTAAGGTATCCAAGTCCGACATCGCATAAATATTCCAGCCGCGTACTAATTTCCAGTAGGAGACGGCCAGCCACTTTTTGTTCATAATCGCTAAGATGAATGGAATTGAAAGTGTCTTTAAGTTTTTCAGCTGATACATCGATCAGGTCCTGGATGTTGTAGCCGGCAACTTTGACATAGGTAGTCTCTTTTTTTAATCTTTTCCCCTGGCACTCAGGACAGGTAGTTTTACCCCTGTAACGGGCAAGCATTACCCTGTATTGAATTTTATACTTATTACCCTCAAGGTATTCGAAGAATTTATTCAGACCAGAAAAGTAACTATTACCTGTCCAGAGTAAGTTATATTGCTCTTCTGTAAGTTGATTTAATGGCTTATGAACGGGGTAATTAAATTTCTGGGCAGTATAGATCAATTCCTGTTTCCACTCCTGCATTTTATCGCCTCTCCAACAAACAATAGCATCTTCATAGATCGATAAATTCCTGTCGGGCATTACAAGGTCCTCATCGATACCGATTACTTTTCCGTATCCCTCACATACGGGACAAGCGCCAATAGGATTATTGAAACTGAACACATGGATGGATGGCTCTTCGAATTCAATCCCATCGGCTTCAAATTTATTTGTGAAGGTTCGGACGATATTTTTATCTTTTCCAATAATCTGCACAACACATAGATCGTCTCCCAGGCGATATGCATCCTGAACCGAATCGGCAAAACGGCTCAACGAATCCTCATTATATTTTACTTCTATACGATCAATGATAAGGTAAAAATTCTTAGCTGATGCTACTGTTTCTTCTTTCAGATCGTCAAGCTTATATACAGTATCATCTA
>CAZMVE010000192.1:0-1559 GCA_964569585.1 uncultured Bacteroidales bacterium
CTTCGGGGTAAATATTCTGACCACTGGATCCGAGAAGCATACTTTTACTCCGGCCTTTAATATATATAAATCCGTCGCGGTCAATAAGTCCCAGGTCACCGGTATGCAACCAGCCCTCTTTATCAATAATATTCTTTGTAGCTTCTTCATTTTTATAGTATCCTGTCATCACGTTTTCGCCACGAAGAATAATTTCACCCACGTTTTTTTCAGGATTATCGGAATCAATTTTAACTTCAAGTGTATCAACTGCAATACCTGATGAACCAAACCGTATGATCCCCGATGCTGCATAACTGATAAGCGGTCCACACTCAGTCATTCCATAACCCATGGTAAAAGGGAATTTTATCTTTCTGAAAAAGCGCTCAGCTTCAGGATTAAACGGAGCGCCACCGGCTACTATTTCGGAGAAATTACCTCCAAAGACACCCACTAGTTTTTTTCTGATCTTTTTTAGGATAAGTTTATTAATACCAGGGATGGCAAGTAAAATTTTCATTTGCGGTTTACCAATAATCGGTATTATCTGTTTTTTAAAGATCTTTTCAATTACCAGAGGTACCGACAGAATAAGTGCAGGCTTGATCTCCTGAAATGCCTGCATAATAATTTGTGGTGAAGGAGTTTTAGTAAGTATCGTTACGGTACATCCGATAGTGAAAGGAAAGAGAAATTCAAACGCACAGCCGTAGGCATGAGCAAGAGGGAGAAAAGATACGATCGGATCGCCCGGATTGAGTGGCATGTTGCGCTGCGCAAAACGTATATTCGCAGCCAGGCTGTTGTGAGTAAGCATTACTCCCTTCGAATGTCCGGTAGTGCCCGATGTATAACTTATTACTGCCAGCTCGGAGTTCGGAATTTCAGGAGGTAGATAATCATCGGAACCAAATCCCGATGCAGCCTTTTTCTGAAAGTCGGAGTTACTTTTATCCAATTTTTTTTGCAGGCCATTTCCTGAATCATGAAGGAGTCCAAAGCTATTAGCCGATAGAATTCCTTTCAGGTTCTTCATGGCAGAGGGATCGAGATTCTCGAAGATTGGATCCGAGCTAAACAGCAGTATGGCATCGCTGTGGTTAATAATATGCTGAATATCCTTAGTAGTAAAGTCGGGTAGAATAGGTACAATAATGGCTCCATAGGTAACCGTGGCAAGGTATACAATACCCCACCGGGCAGAGTTCCTGCCTACAAGGGCAATTTTGTCACCTTTTTGTATATTGTTCTCCTTGAAGAACAAATGCAGTTTTACAATATGTTCGGCTACCTGGCTATAGGAATAACTTTCACCCTGATAATCAGTAAGAGCTATTATATTCCAAAATTTCCGGATACCGTCATTAATATAGACTGAAAAATTTTCGGCTAGCATATCTGTCTAATTAGGTTAGGCAGGAAATATAATGAATTTCATTTAGAATTAGATGATTTGAACGACTGCATTTTATAATTTATGTTCTTCATTTAAGTAGTTATTCCTTTATTTTATTGTTTTAGGTTCAATAGCGTCCTAAACGTTTAAAAAAGAGAGAAGGATTTTAAGTATCTCAAAT